>DAOTGZ010000177.1:0-4431 GCA_035447445.1 Spirochaetota bacterium
TCCTGACCTGTTCCAAATAATTGTTGAGGCACCGGACGGCACTTCCCTTGAAGAGACCGAAGAGATGGTTAAGGTGATAGAAAAAATGGTGATAGAAACTGTACCTGCGGAGGTGCTTCAAGGGTTGGCTTCTGAGGTTGGACATCACGATACAGATTATTTTGGTGTTTCATTGGGGCTTCACTCCGAATGGGCTCTATTAACCGTCAATCTGATCCCCTCTTCAAAGCGCAAGATAACCTGTGAAGAGCTTATAGAAAAAATAATCCCCAAGGCGCAATTGCTTAAAGATAAGCTGAATTTTGTTAAAATTGAAACAGGTATACCCGCGGCGTTACCTGTTGGCAAAGCGTTGGATATCGCGGTCGTATCAGATGACGACAATGAACGTATCGTTTATGAAAAGCAGATAATTGATTTTCTATATACGCTAGAAGGAGTTAAAAATATACAGACGAATTCACTAGTTGGTAAGGATGAGTTGGTAGTTTTGCCTGACTACAAAGAGCTCGCCAGGATGGGGCTAACTTCTGCCGATGTTGCTATGGCAATTCGCTCGGCTTTTGAGGGAGAAGTAGTTACAACGAGCCGTATCGATGGTGAAAAAGTAAATTATCGTGTAAAGCTTCTGGATAGCAGGAAGTTTCGGGAGGATATGCTTTTAAGGATACCTGTCGCAAATGCAGAGGGTCGCATGGTTCGCTTAGAACATGTTGTGACTCTTGCAGAACAGAAAGCAGACATAATGATAATCCGCGAAAACGGCAAGCGTTCGGTAAATATTACTGCGGATGTTGATGCTGATATAATTACCTCCTCAAAGTTAAATAAAAAAGTTTCTGATTTTCTTACGGATAAACCTTCGCCGCAGACTCATTTTGTATTTGGAGGGCAAGCCGCCGAGTCTGCGGAGAGTCTTTCCGGATTTCTTTTTGCGGGAGTGTTTGTGTTTGTTTCAATCTACTTTATACTTGTGATACTTTTTGACTCTTATGTTCTACCGACACTAATCATGTCAATTATTCCATTTGCAGTTTGTGCCTCTTTGTTAACACTGGTTGTTCACGGCAGGCCGCTTATAATGATTTCGATGCTGGGCATGCTGGGGCTTATCGGTGTAGTCGTTAATGATACAATTGTAATGATTACAAATCTTTCGGCAAACTGTGTTGCAAAGAAATACACTATTAAAATGTGCGCAAAAGCTGCATCCGCGCGTCTTCGTCCGGTAGTTTTAACAACCCTTACAACTTTTGCCGGGCTTCTGCCTGCGGCTTACGGGGTAGGGGGCGATATCCCGTCTGTGCGTCCAATGGTTTTGGTTATGGCTTGGGGGCTTCTGTTTTGTACAGTTGTAACGCTGGTATTTGTTCCAGTACTCTATTCTATTGTAAGGCCGCCGGCCAAGAGATGACCACTGTTAATACAATGATTTTAACAAAGTAGATAATTTTAATAAAAATTTGCTAATTTTCGACAGATATTGTATATTTTTTCTGACATGATTGATGTTGTAATGGCTTTGACAGCTAGTTGTCATGCCTATAGAACTGTTTTTGTCTGGATAACTTCAAGAGGAGTAGGTATGCTTGCCAAAAAGATTCGCATTGCTGTAGTCATGGACATAGCGTTTTCCGTGTTTCAGGAAGAGCCGTTTATAGGTGTTAAGCGTTATCTTGCTGAAACAGATATCGAAGCCATTTTCTTCGGTGTTGGCGGTCTTGATATAAATAATCCTGAAGATAGAATGCGTATGCGTTTTCTTGATATGATTACTCCGGAAGAATTTGATGGTATTATACTGATTACTTCGACTCTTCTTCATTGTGGTGGAGATCAACTATTAAGAGAAAAAATGGCATTGTGTCGCTCCAGTATGCCCATAGTCTCTATAGGTCCCCCTATAATGGGTGAAGATGCGCTTCTTTATAACAATGAAACTGGCATGAATCAGTTAATGAATCATCTGATAATGGATCATGGGTACCGCGAGTTTGCCTATGTCTCTGGTCCTCTTTCCGGAGCAGAATCTCAGATTCGGTTTGGAGCTTTCAGAGATTCACTAAAAGAGGCTGGGCTTGAATTCAATACAAATCTTGTTTATGAGGGTAATTTTCTACCTCCATCGGGATACGATGCCGTGACAGAATTTTTTGATAATCGGAAATTATCGCCCAGAGTTATTGTTTGTGCTAACGATTTTATGGCATTAGGTGTCTGGAATGCTCTGATTGACCGTGGCATAAATGTACCGTTTGACGTAGCTGTGACCGGATATGATGATAGTCAGCTTTCACAGGCGCTTTCTCATCAATTTACCACCGTACGTCAGTCATTTAATACTCTTGGATACCTTGCCGCAAAACGTCTTCATTGTCTGATTCGAAAAGAGGCTGTTGCCCCCGTTTTGCCACTCGAATCGGAACTCAGAATCCGTAGCTCTTGTGGTTGTATAGAATTTGAAAGGCGTGTTGATAAAAACAGGGCTGAATCGTCAGTTGCTGGACTAGATGACATCAAAGGTAAGGTGCTCTCCTGCATAAAAACAAATGATCCCGATTGTGATCCCGATGAAATTTATCGCTCGTGGTCCGACATCGTTCATGGTACATTGCGTGGCAAAAGGCCTGTATACGAGTTGGAAGATATGCTTCGTGACTCGTCAAACCGTTTAACCAACATTGGTTTAGATATAAAAAATAATCAGCTCTTTATTACTTTATATTCCTTGTTGCTGGAAGAGTGTAATCAGTCAGTTTTTGTTGATTTTTGGAACGAAAATTTTTTTTCGATGAATCTTCGTGTGTCTGTGGATAATCTGCATGCGGGGTTAATGAAGAATCCGTCACTTTATGCATGTGATGATTTAATGGACAATATTGCCGAGTTGTGTGGGGCAAATAACTTTATTACAGTATATTTTAATGATTATCATGACCTTAAATCAGGTTCTAAAGTTGCCTATTGTAAAGGTGGTGATTTTGCAAAAGAATATCCGGGATTTGGTTGCTGGTTTCCTAATAGAGGAGCGGGATCAATGGTCGCGAATATGATATCGTATAATGATGAGTGCTATGGTTATATGCTTCTTGATGCGCTGGTTGAACCGGCCAATACTTTTGATTATTTGCGTGTAAGGTTTTCAAGCATAAGCAAAGATATAGATTCGTTGAAAAACATTATGGCGTTAAATCAGGAACTGGTTCACGAAATTGAGCAGCGTGAAACGGTTCAAAAAAAACTTGAGGCTGCTTTAACGCTTGTCGAACGTCTTTCAGTAGAGGATGAGCTAACTGGACTTAGAAACAGAAGGGGCTTCTTAGCCTTGGCAGAACAGCAGGTCAAGTATCTTCGTCGTCAGGATAATCCGTTTTATATTCTTTATGCCGACCTTGACAAATTGAAATCAATAAACGATACTTATGGGCATCATGAAGGTGATTTAGCAATCAAGTGTGCTGCCGATGTGCTACGCTCGGCTTTGCGAGAATCTGATATAATTGGACGTATGGGCGGTGATGAATTCACTGTTCTTGTGAATAAAGCAAAGCCGCCAACATTTGATATGATACAGCAACGTGTTCAAAAAATTTGTGATAATAAAAATAGAGAACTCAATAAGCCCTGGGCTCTATCTATGAGCATAGGACGTTTTTACTCTGATGAAAATTGCTTATTGTCGCTTGAAAAGATGATCGATTTTGCGGACGAGGATTTGTATAAAGAGAAACAGAAGAAAAGAGAGATGAAATAAATATTATATATTATTTGTGTCGGCATTGGTCGCCACCTGATTCCTACCAGATTCTTTTGCTTTGTACATTGCTTGATCCGCTTTTTCAAACAGAGTTTCTGAAGTCTCTTTTCTTGTAGCTTGTACCGTGCCAACGCTAATTGTTACCTTGATCTTATGTATACATCTTGTGTCTTGTACAGCCTCCCGTATTTTCTCTGATAGGTAAACCGATTCTTTCAGGGAGGTTCCAGGTGCTATTATTGCGAACTCTTCGCCTCCTATTCTAAAAAAAAGATCGGTAGATCGAATGACCTTCGATACTGCACGCGAGACACTGTGTAATACCGAGTCGCCTGCCTTGTGACCATAGGCGTCGTTAATATTTTTGAATTTATCAATATCAAAAATTACCAGGGATAAATTGGTGTTGTATCGGTTGTATCTTGCTAATTCAGTATCGAGGTAAATATTGAAGGAGTGCCGGTTTAAAATGCGTGTTAATGTGTCATGGCTTACAGCGTATTCAAGCCTTTTTCTTACATAGTATCTGATAAACCAGACTACCGTGATTAGCCCTAGTGTAATAGCAGACAAAACCCCAGATATTATTTTAAAACTGATTATTTTTTTTTCGTAAGCTTTTTGCGTTGTTAAAACCAGCTCGTTTGATATTTCCCAACATTCTTCAGAAGCAA
>DAOTGZ010000177.1:4531-5762 GCA_035447445.1 Spirochaetota bacterium
CTCCCTCGTATTCGCCCAGCTGTATTGATAATATTGCCCTCGTGTTCAAATCGCAAAAATTGAAAATAGGCGTATCCAGCTAATATTGCTGAAAGTATAAGAATTAGTAAAGATATATAAAAAGCCGCATTTGTTTTTTTTGATGAGTAGCGCATAATATACCAACGTATCAAATAAATTTATCATAATCACAGGCAAGAAGATATTGAGGCTCCTCATCTTCTTCTATTTCAGGAAACCTTCCTACTTTTTCGTAAAAAACATTATCGGTATTGTCGTCGTTGATGGTCGATACTTCACCAACTAGAACATCTCCTCCGTAACCCCAAAACTTGTGATACTGCCCCTGTGGAAGAGTTATGCTCTCGCCTGGAGAAAGTTTTACAATATAACCCGCCTTTTGGTTGTACAGGCACCCGTCGCTGTTTACTGTGACATCAGTATCTGCAAGTTCGTTGTCGGGAGTGTGGTTGTAAAGCTCAATTGCTAGTGTGGCTCCGCTTCTGTTAATAATGTCTTCGATTTTGTTATTGTGATAATGCATCGGGGCGATCTGGTTTTGTCGGCTGATCATGATTTTCTCGGCATAGGGTTTGGATGTTCGGTCAGTTGGTGTCCCGTTTCGAAGAGTAAAAAGAACAAGTCCGCATTCGTTAAAACGTCCCAATCCGTAATCGGTTATATCCCAACCCATCATCACAGAGGTGATCTCTTTGCAGGATTCTTTGTTTGCTCGCCAATCGTCAATAGTCCAGAAAGCGTAGGGTGGCAGGTTAAAACCGTTAGACTTCATAAATTTGGCAGCATCGTTAATAATGGTATTAATTTGTGAACGTTTCATGGCAGCCTCGATTTTTTGTAAGTGTATAGGTTTATATAGTGTAAAGAGATGCCTGCGAAGTAAATCAATTTTTCATTTTTTCTAGATGGACTGAATTTAAAAAACAGATATGCTTTAGAGTTAGAGGGTAGTGCTTCATATTGAAAAACAGTGGGATCCCGTAGTTGGCAGACCCTATCGCACACTACGGGATCATCTTTTACGCAAGATGCTTGTACCAGACATTCATGCTTTCAATTTCACCGGAAATGTTTGTGTTGTTTATAAGAGTTCCACAAAATTTATAGCCTGCTTTTGCAAAGGTTATATTCATTCCGTAAGAGTGGCTCCGTGCGATTGTAAAAGATGTTTTCATCGAACGTTCTCGCATGGCCTTTTCCATTGTGACAA
>DAOTGZ010000178.1:0-5762 GCA_035447445.1 Spirochaetota bacterium
ATCGACGATATGCGTTTCGCTGTAGGTGGACTGTTTTTTATGTTATCGGATACTATTTTGTCTCAGGATATGCTACTAAAAAGGAGGGGGCAAGCTTCACTTCTAGTTTTGCTTCTCTATTACAATGCTCAGCTTTTACTTACTCTTGCAGTCGCTGGCACTCTTTAAGTACAAGCAACCGTATAATTCAAATAACAATCAACGTCTGTATTTATCCAAAGAATAGCTTTGTCTAAAAAGAAGAGTATCTTTGTCTAAAAAAGAATAGATGCGCTTTATTGTTGACTTATTATATTAAATCTAATATTTACTTATAACAAGAAGTACTTGCTAGGATTTATTTTATACTTTTTTGTTTGGCTTAGATACTAAATAATTCAGTTACAAAAGCAATTATAAGTAAATTATAATCGAGGGAATCATTATGAACGTAGTAAGGGAAATAGTAAAACCTATTAATCATGTAATAACGATAAACTTACCCGAAGGATTCACTTCAAATGAAGAGGTAGAAGTTATTATATTGCCTATTTTAAAAGAAAACTCTAGAAAAGAAATCAGAGTAGAAAAATTTCTTAATCTTGCAGGAAAAATAGAAATTGATGAAAATGCTGTAAATGGATTACGGGAAAACAGTCTGTTATGATTCTTGTTGATACAAATATAATTATTGATTTTTGGAAAAACCCCGAAAGTAAAATTTGCGATATATTTATACAAGAAGATATCGCTACCTGCGGTATTATTCTTGCCGAACTGATACATGGTGCAAAGTCCGAAAAAGAGAGTGCTATAATTCAAGAAGCTTTATCTGCATTTAACTACCTGGATATTCGCAAAAATGATTGGGTAGGTATTGGTTCCTTAATAAACTAGTATTGTTTCACCCATAATTACTCTTGCGGTCGCCGGCACTCTTTAAGTACAAGCGACCGTATAATTCAAATAACAATCAACGTCTGTATTTATCCAAAGAATAACTTTGTCTAAAAAGTAATTTTTCGCTATCATCAAAAATCAGTATCGTTGCCTTGTTAAAAAATTCATACTTACGCCTGTAATGGCATAAAAATTCGTACCTGAAAGCCATATAGTCGCTAAGGTGATACGGTTTTCCAGTTGCAGTATTTACACCAGCCTTAATGTTTTTCGGGTACTTGACAATTGTCTTTTCTCCATCAATTTCATACTCGAAGAGTGACCGGTCGTCGGGAAGGCTGCTAAAGTATCTTGTGTCAATTTTTTTCGGTACAATTTTTTTCTCACCGAAACTGTCGTATACCCAAACCAACTCTTCGTGTGTAACTATGATATGAATGTAAAGATCCAAGTCTACATCCACCTCGTTTTCTAACTGAAAATCCACCTGTAAAAGTTCTCCTTTACCTGCCGGATCAACTTTCTTGTTAAACGAGACGTGACGAATAGCAAATTCATCGCTATCTATCATCTGAGTTGGGAAATCCTTTTCAGTTGAACTTCCGCTTTTTTTAGTACTATCTTCTTTTTTGTCGGCCGCCTGAGCTGTTAAAATCATTGGAACAAGCAGCATAATCACTATTATCTTTTTCATATCATCCTCCGTGTTTTCCGGGTTAATACCCGCCTTCGATACCTATCTGAAGAGCCGCGCCATGATACGCGCGAGAAGGCATAACGGCCTCCAACATTATTTTTTCGTACAAAACAAAATTATCAGAAAACCTCTGCTCAAACTTTGCACTTATCACATGACTCAGTGTACTTATTCCCGACAGAGGATCTCCCTTTAACCATTTACGGGTGTTTATACCAAACATACCCTGTCCGTTTAAGCTCGAATAGGGGTTACGGTTATTATAATCACTCATATATATTCTTTCGATCAAATGAAGGTGTATACGGTGAAAGGCCGAAGCGTTGTTATTAAAAATTACACCCGCCTTTACTTCATAAACACCATTATAATCTGACACAGGCTCGTCGGCCTTGTTATCAAAAAAATAAAATTCAGATGATTTGAAACCAAAACTAAGGTCAAAACTTCTTCTATAAGCCCTTACCCAATCAACTTCGAGCAGAGCTGTGTCAAGATATCGCTCACTTCCGTATCCAGTTTCATGTGGAATAAGTCTCGGATACCAGCGCATATCAAGACGATTTTTATCGTTTTCATATCCATAAACAATTCCGATTTTAAAATCGTGTAAAAGCATATCCTTTGAAAAATGGTGATCACCCTGATAATGTGAGACCATAAGCCCAGCACCAATATAATGAGCTTCTCCAATAATATAACCTTCAACTCTTTCTGTCAGAATAATCGTATCCGGCATTAATGTGCCGAAGTAGGGATTGCCGACATAAAGACGTGCTCCCCAGCGATTTTTATGATTGTATTCTCCATAAGCTTCAATTGAAAAATCAGCACTAAAAGGCCCAGGGTTATCAAGATACTCAATAGAATAGTCATCAGTGCTTATACCAAGTGGGCCACAAATGGCTACTCCAGCAGTAAAGACATTGCGCTTTGTTGGTTTAAATGTACGGTTAGGGTCATCTAGCAGGTACTTGTTTCGGCTGTAACGCTCTCTGTATGCCGAAGTTAACCATGTAGGAATCTCCTCGTTAGTCGGATCAAGCCGCATGCCCTCTTCACCGATTTCGACAGCTTTTTGGTGTTGACCCAATTTATAACTGACGTATCCTGCTCTTTCATACGAAACTATCTGTCGGGGGTTACGCTTTATGGCCTCTTCATAATTTATCAGTGCATTTTTTAAATCACCCTGCTGTTCATAACTCCAGCCAAGGTTGTGATAAACCAGTGCGGCACCCTCGTCTGATTTTTTAACTCCACTATTAAAATCTTTTTCGGCCTCGTAATAATTTCCGTTTTTACTTTTCTCTACCCCCGAACTGTTGTACTGCTCCACAGTTTGTGCTAACAGATAGTGCGCCCGCAAAAGCATAATAGTCAGAAGCAGGGGAAACATTACACATGATTTTTTCATCTTATGTACCCCGCTCCAAACCTGATTACATATTCGTGCCTGTCCGACTCATAACCAGCTAGCTCCAAAAGAACACTCTGATAAATAAAAAAGTTTTCTGAAAACCTCTCATCAAACCGTAGTTGGAAAATTGTTGTTTTCTGATCCTGTCCGGAAACAAGAGAGCCGTTATCACGGTTTTTATCAATACCCAGAAAGCTCTGCCCGTTAAGAAACGAATATGGATCATCAACAGTTTTTATAATGTACTGACGCAACCCAACCTCTGCAGTAAGTTTAAGATCCACACCTGGGAAAAAACTGTAGTTTGAGACAGTCGCTCCAATTGCAGCATCAAAGAAACCGTAATAATCCGATAATGGATCATCATGATTTATGAAATAGTAGTCGTAACTCGCAATTCTTGTATAGTAGATGAAATCGGGTTTAAAAAGATATGTGTACTTAAACTCGAACTGGGCTGTATCGTAACTGGTGCCGGATAGAAAGCTCCAATCCAGAAGCAGTAATCTGGGATAAAAAAGAAGATCCATAATATAGTCTTCACCTTCGTAATGCAAAGAGCCACCCAGTTTATAGTCATGTAATGTCTGCTTCTTGTCTTGAAAAATATTACCGTCGTAATGGTTAAGAAGCAGTCCTCCCCCAACTACGAGTCTTCCCATATAATAGAGGCACTCAACTCGCTCACTCTGCGAAACAACATCTGCAAATCCCAAACCTGTGTATGGATGTTCCAAACTGCCAAAAAAACCAATTTTATCGAATGGTCTATAATAGGCCTGCATAAGATAGGGGAAATTTGTTAAAATTCCCTCGCTTTTCTGGTAACCGCTAACCGAATCCTCATCTGGCTGATAAAAAAAGCGCAACGAAAAATCGAATGTTCCGTAGAAGCCGCCCCTGTAAGGATCAATTCTCTGGTAAGGGCTTTTTCCCTGCCAAATCGGATCCCTGTTTACAGCCACCTCTTTCTCTTCGGTAGGCTCAATTGTATCTATCTTCTTGCGGTACGCATCATGAATCCAGCTCTTAACCTGCCGGTTATCCGGATCAATTTCCAGAGCCTTCTCACCATAGGTAACTGCCTTGGAATATCTTCCCTGTTTATAATTCAGATAGCCAAGCCGCTCAAAAGATACAGCCTGGCGGGGATTACGTCTAACAGCCTCTTCAAAAGCAGCTATTGCGTCATCAATATTGCCGCGTTTTTCAAACATTACGCCTTTGTTATGCAAAAGACGAGCCGATTCACGGTTATAAATGGAAACAGCACGCGAGAAATCATCACGCGCTCTTTCATGTAGCCCGTCCTTAGCCCTTTCGACCCCGCGTTTATTAAGCGAATCACTTGTCTGGGCAGACAAAACAGGCGATGCACAAAACATCTGTACTACGAACAGTACGGCAATCACTGTAAATTTGACTATTTTCACATCAGTACACTTAAACTTGTATTTTTTCATGGCCACGGAACCTGTTTTATGCCCGCTATAAAGAGTATCGACCCTTTTTAAGAATTGTTTTATAGAAAACTTCGAAAAATTAACCATGAAAAACAGTGTCAAAACATTTTATTAATGGTTATAATGACATTTTTTAAGCCCAATCGGATCAATAATCACCATAATTGAATTGACACATAAAGTCGATTACATGTCTGTTAATAGTGTTAACCAAAATCACGACGTTTAAAAATTCGGTTAATATACAAACTAATTCCATTTTACTGACTTGATTACATTCATAATTTGTTCATACATTTTATGTTTAGAAACAGGCAATGCAATGAATAACTCTCACCCAATAGCAATCGAACTATGTTCGATAGTAAATATCCACTCCGGAAACTGCTCCGAAAATTGTCTATTTTGTGCCCAATCAAGACACAATTCCTGTGATATCGAGAAATTCGATTCAATTGACCCTAATAATCTTGTTAATCACGCGAAAATGCTTCAGGCTCATGGAGTAAAATATATATCCCTTGTTGCAAGCGGACGCGGACCCTCAAAAGAGCTTTTAGCAACTGTCACCGCTTTAACAGAAAAGATACTGTCTAATACAACACTACAAGTCTGCTGTTCACTGGGGCTTTTGACAAAATCTGACGCCAATTTTCTGAAAACAGCAGGTATCAGTCGATACCATCACAACCTAGAGACCGGTGAATCGTTTTTCCCTCAAGTTTGCTCGACTCATAGCTTTGATGACCGAATTCGTACTATTGAAAACGCGCGCGAAGCAGGCCTTGAAATCTGTTTGGGTGGGATGATAAATATTGGTGAAAGCATGGATGATCGTATAAACATGGTCGAAACAGCAATAAAAAAAGGTGCAACCTCTGTGCCTCTTAATGTTCTTTTACCTGTAGAGGGCACACCTCTTTACGGCAAAATTTTGATGGATCCGGACGAGCTTATTTACACCATTACTACTCTATATTCCATGTTCCCAGACACAATTTTCCGTTTTGCAGGTGGACGAAGCCAATATTCAGAAGAAATTACGATAAAAAGCCTAAAAGCCGGTATTCGGGGAATCATGACGGGAAACTACCTTACAAAAGCAGGTATTCCTGTGGACAAGGATATTAAATTAATTGGACAAAACGGATATTCTGTTGCATCTTAACAGATAATTACTGATGAAAACTCACTTATTATAGCAGAAAATAGTAAAAATACAAAAACAGGCAATACCGTCGAGGTGACAATGTTTATTAAAAACTATGACAAAGAAGCCATTATAGAAAATGGTGAAGAGATA
>DAOTGZ010000179.1:0-5724 GCA_035447445.1 Spirochaetota bacterium
TCTGCAGCTTCAATGCCATCTATTGCAACCTGTGGCTGTACAGGTGCTAATCGCTCACGAGAAACCGACAGACGCGCTATATTACCGCCTAGTCTCGCCTCTTTCCCGGCTGCATCACGCAAAAAAAGTAGCCTTACCTTATATTCACGGCCGTGAGCAAACTCGTAATAATCCGCAAGATTTACACTACAGCTATATTTTTCACCAGGAACAAGAAGAATCGTTCGTGAAGCAACCCCTCCCAAAACCTGATCCGCTCTAAGGCCAGTTAATCTGTATGCAACTCTAACCGGTGCCTCGCGACCATTTACATCGTAGACTACCGGCTGAAAAGTCGTATAAGGCTTATCATACACAATAAAAGATGCCGGCTCCTTCCCGCGGTTTTGAACAATAATCTCGGCCTGTATATAACGTACGTCATGAAAAGTCGCTCTTTTGAGGCTGACTGTAGGAACAAGTCCTGATGTTGCCGTGTCGGCCGACATTTGAGCCGCAAAAAGAGACAAAACCAGCATCAAAAATATCAATTTTGCTTTCATAAAACACCGTTTTTTTTCATTATGCTACATAATAATATTATATTTATCGGCATTTTCGTAAAATTATGTCTAAATTTTCTGCCGATATGCGGATGCTAACCTATTATAATTACACACAATTCCGATGGCCAAACTGTTTTATGACACACCAGGCTCCGAAAAATGCCTTGCAATTATACCTTTATATGTAATTTTTGACCAGACTGTTCATGCGATTAATATACAATAATATAAGGAGACATTCATGACAAGTTATAAAGATCTTGGGCTTGTGAACACAAGAGAGATGTTCGCTAAAGCCGTAAAAGGCGGTTACGCTATTCCTGCTTACAACTTCAACAATATGGAGCAGATGCAGGCTATTATTCAGGCATGTGTCGAAACAAAATCACCTGTAATTCTTCAGGTTTCAGCCGGTGCACGTCAGTACGCAAATCAAACACTTCTACGATACATGGCTCAGGGTGCAGTAGAATACGCGAAAGAGCTCGGTTACAATATTCCTATAGCGCTTCACCTTGACCATGGTGCCGATTTTGAAATATGCAAAGCTTGTGTTGACAGTGGTTTCTCGTCTGTAATGATCGACGGATCTCATCATCCATACGAGAAAAACATTGAAGTAACTAAAAAGGTTGTTGAGTATGCTCACGCACACGATGTTACTGTCGAAGGAGAACTTGGTGTTCTTGCCGGTGTTGAAGACGATGTTGTTGCTGAAAAATCTACATACACAAAACCTGAAGAAGTTGAAGACTTCGTATCAAAAACAGGAGTTGACTCTCTTGCTATCTCTATAGGAACTTCTCATGGTGCAAACAAGTTTAAACCTGAACAGTGTACCCGTAATGCCGATGGCATTCTTATACCACCCCCACTTCGTTTTGACATTCTTGAAGAAATTGAAAAAAGATTACCAGGATTCCCAATAGTTCTTCATGGATCGTCTTCCGTTCCACAGGATCTTGTTAAAGTAATAAACGAACATGGCGGAAAAATGGCTGATGCAGTTGGCATCCCTGAAGAGCAGCTTCGAAAAGCAGCTAAATCTGCGGTTTGCAAAATCAATATCGACTCTGATGGCCGCATCGCCATGACAGCTGCTGTTAGAAAGGTATTTGTAGATTCTCCTGGAGAATTTGACCCTCGCAAATTCTTAGGACCTGCTCGTGACAGTCTTAAAGAGCTTTACAAACTTAAAAACATCAACGTTCTAGGAAGCGCTAACCAAGCTTAAGAATTCCATAAATATACAATAAAAAAGGCCGGATATTGTTATCCGGTCTTTTTTTCTTCTTGCACGATATTTTTCACGGTTTATCAAAGACAAAACTGGAGAAAGCATAAATATTTATGGCAAAAAAGCTAACAAAACTGATACCTAAAAAACGGATTCATAAATCAGGACTTGCTCCCGGTTCAGCAATTTTTACCGGCGATGTTAAAATGGAAAACGTCGTCATAACAATAATAAACTATGATAAAACAGGTATTAAAAGCTTTTCTCCGTCAACCGCAAATGAAGCCATTGAAACAGCTTCGATTCTTGATGGCACTATCTGGATAAATATCGACGGCTTACATGATGTAAAATCAATCGAGAACATCTGCTCATTTTATGATATTCACAAGCTTACCATAGAAGACATTGTAAGCGTCAATCAACGTCCTAAACTGGAAGAGCATGGCGAATATATTCATCTTGTTCTTAAAATGTTAGACATGAACGCAACTGACATTATTGACTCGGAGCAGATCAGTTTAATATGCAAAGGCAACATTTTACTATCGTTTCAAGAAAGAACCGGAGATGTCTTTGATGGTGTAAGAGAACGCATTAATTCAGGCAAGGGATTCATTCGTCAACGCGGAGCCTCATATCTTCTTTATGCGCTTACCGATTCAGTTGTTGACCGCTACTTCTACATACTTGAGTTTATCGGTGAACGTCTTGATAGAGTCGAAATCGGACTGCTAGACAATCCTGAAAAGGCCTATCTGAATGATTTGCACCTTCTACGAAAGGAAATTCTTAAGGTTAGACGAGCAGTGTATCCGGTTAAAGATGTTGCTCTTCAGCTTGAAAAAACAAGCACCTCGTCTTTTCCGCAAGAACTGGATATATTTTTACGAGATCTGTATGACCACACAGTACGGGTTATCGAAACTGTCGAACTTTATCGCGACAACTCTTCCGGTTTGCTGGAACTTTATATGAACAGCGTCTCAAATCGTATGAATGAAGTCATGATGACTCTAACTATTATTGCTACCATATTCATACCACTCACATTTATTGCCGGAATATACGGCATGAACTTTACAAATATGCCCGAACTTCAATATAAATATGGATACTTTGTTATACTGGCCATCATGTTTTTTTTAATGCTCGGCATGCTTGCCTTCTTTAAACGAAAAAAATGGTTCTAACAAACACAAGGAACCTCGATTATTTGGCAAATAGCTTTTTTTGAATAATTACAGTCAGCTCAAAAATGAGGAAAGCACGAATGAAAACCATCTACTCCTGGAACGTAAACGGTATACGCGCCGTACAAAAAAAAGGTTTTATCGATTGGATAAAAAAGGAATCTCCAGACATAATTGCCCTGCAAGAGACAAAGGCGCGAAAAGAACAGCTTTCAGAAGAGCTAACAGATATTAATGGATATTCAAGCCATTTCATAAGTGCCCAAAAACCAGGTTATAGTGGAGTCGCCCTCTATACAAAAGAGACTCCCCTTTCTGTCGAGCCTCTCGGAATAGATCAATTTGATAGCGAAGGCCGAACACTTATAGCGTCGTACAACGATTTTATTCTGATAAACTGCTACTTTCCAAACAGCCAGGAAGAAGGCAAAAGACTGGATTATAAACTTGATTTCTGTGATGCCATTCTAGCAAAATGTGAAAGCCTTGTTAATGACGGCAACAACATTATCCTTATGGGAGATTACAATATCGCACACAAGCCTATCGATTTAAAGAACCCTAAAACCAATGAGAAAAACCCGGGGTATCTTCCACAGGAACGTGATTGGATGAGCAAATTTCTTGACCGTGGTTTTGCCGACACCTTTCGCCATTATCATCCAGACGAAGAGGGGCACTACAGCTGGTGGTCTTACCGTTTTAAAGCTCGTGAAAGAAATACAGGCTGGCGTATCGACTACCATTGTGTAAACAACAGATTTTTGGACAAAGTCAGGAAGGCATCCATACACGCGGATGTTATGGGCTCTGATCACTGCCCTGTGAGCATAGAAATAGAGTAAAAATCAGCCAACTTTGTATTTCTTTAAAAGCTTAAGAATATTTCCTGAAAAAATTTTGTCACAATCTTCAGTTTTATCGAACATTGTCTTGATAAAATTGACCTGACTATCTTGTCGCTGCCATGGAAAATCACTACCAAAAACAATTTTATCTACACCATGCTTTTGGACAATTTTGTAAATTAGATCCGTATCAATATGAGATACAAAAGAAGTATCAAACCAGCAATTTGCGCCGGCCAGATCAGACAAAACTGCATCCCAAACATCCCATCCTCCCATATGAGCCGCGATAATATCCAAAGACGGCACACTTTCAAGCAAACGAGCCATCCGGGCAGGAGAAGCGTTATCGTCACCAGGAAAAGCTATATCATTACCCGAGTGCATAAGTACGA
Organism: Spirochaetota bacterium; assembly: GCA_035447445.1. Lineage (GTDB taxonomy): Bacteria > Spirochaetota > UBA4802 > UBA4802 > JAFGJZ01 > JAFGRW01. The sequence goes on from DAOTGZ010000179.1 coordinate 4,219, forward strand.
ACATGCCACTCTGCTCCAAAGCTTGAAAAAAATGTAATATTTTCTTATCATCGACATAGAATTCCTGATAAAGGGGATGAAGCTTTATTCCGCAAAAACCATTATCCAAAAGAGATGTTATCTCTTTCTCGTAATCCTTGCTCTGTGGATGAACCGATCCCAAAGGTAAAATTTTATCAGATCGAATAGAGACAGACCAGTCCATTATCGACTTAAACTGCTGCGGCTTGGTGGCAATATTCGCAACAAACGCTAAATCAATATCCGCTTCATTCATGTTAATCAAAAGGTTATCGAGCGTTCCATCTCCAAAAGGTTTATAATCTCCTGAGTTAGCCGCAAGTGATTCAATGGCGCGAATGGCAATCTTGTCTGGAAATATATGAGCATGAACATCAACAATCATATGTACACCTATCACGGATTATACCGTTGCCTATTGTTTAGTTTTCTGTTGAAATAATTGAATTATAAATTCTCAAAAATCAACTCAATACTTGGAATATCTTTTTTACAAACTTTTTATATAGTTTGATAATTATCAATATAAAAACAATAATCCTTTTATATTAACTGGCTAACAATCCACGAAAACGGCTATACAAACTATACCTCTACCAAAATCTTTCTTGACACGGCAATTCTCAACAATCCCATTATCACTATATCAGTCAAACAGGATACTTATAATAATATATGAACAAAATTCAAATACTGACCAAATATTTTTCTAAAAAAATAGAAACTCATTTTCCAGGTGCATACACATTCACTGTTAGGCTCTGTAATCTTTTGAAAAGAAAATTATTGGATACAGGCTTTTTTGATTTTAAGTTTGGCGGCGCCAATATTGCCGTTACCCTGATTCAACTTTATTATTATATCTATTACCAGTTTGGCAAAGATATGCCGCGATTCAGATTTACGACTGATGGTTTTATTGAACTTATCACCAGTTTTCTTTCAATTAATCTTCTTCTCCTGTTTATAAGCTGCCTTCTATCGAAACTTCCGAGACTAAAAGCAGGTATAGATATTTTTATAGTATGGCTCTATTACCAGCTTATGGTCTATCAGGCCGAAGCAAAAAATACCCTCGATTTTACTCTTGTTTTTGACAATATTGATATCACATTTACTACAGAAGCCTATGAAGTCATATTTGGTTCGCTTAGTATATCTTCTTATATTGTTTCACTGTTTATTGTAATCATATTACTGTTTTTTCAAATCAAAAAAAGAAACCTTACGAAAAGCGTTCAAAAAAACAGGGTTGTTTTCAAATTTGGTTTTACTATTGTTGCATACCTTATGATTCTTTTTTTCCAGATACCGACCCGCGACAATATCACATTCTTTTTTCAAAGCATGATAAGACATAGCATGGACAATGTAGCCAACATAAAAATAGAAAAGGGAACCTACCCGTTCTTTAAACATAACATTAAAAAATCAAACAACGTCGATTTGAAAAGACATTCGACAGACAGACCCTCAATTATTTTT
>DAOTGZ010000180.1:0-5700 GCA_035447445.1 Spirochaetota bacterium
TAGGCCAACAAGCATAGGGATATGAGTTTTCCGACAAATATGTAACTGCATAGAGCCTCCTGAGTTAAACGTTATACCTTAAAAAAACAGTTATTGCATATTTAATTAAGGAATAGCGGCTTAAAAATTTGGAGCTTTATTTAAAGTTATCTTGCCATGCCATTAGTTTGAGTGTATACTATTAAAAGAATTTTGCAAAACCTGAGTGTCGAATTTTTCAGTACCATATTGTGTGAAACAATATATCATTTGAAATTGTTTTGTAATTAAATACATATAAAGTTTTTGCTTTGGTCAACAAGTTTTATTCAAAAAAACAATGATGGATGACTTATGTTTTAGGCTGTCTGTCGGGGAGAATGGTTTGGAATGTAAGGTGATCAAGAGTGGCTCTGATGTAACAGAGGCCGAAATAAAAGGTGATTGTACCATATATAATGCCGCAGAAATTAAGAAATTTATCAGTAAATATTATAATAAATCGGACTCTTTGGTATTGAATCTGTCTGGAGTAGATGAAATTGACTCGTCGTTTTTTCAGCTTCTTTTAGCTCTAAAAAAAGATGCGAGAGAGAATAACAAAAGGGTCAGTTTTATTGCGCATTCAATACCTGTTTTAAAATATATCGATCTTTATGGTGCAGCAGCGATGTTTGGTGACAGATTGGTAGTTAAAAAAGAGGATCGTGAAAAATTTGATTTTAAATATGGTTTAAAAACTGTTAAAGGAGCGTCAGGAAATGAATCTCGATAGTGCTAAAAAAGTTTTTTTTCTGGAAAGCCGGGAAAATCTTCAACGAATTGAAGAGAATCTGCTTACGCTTCTTGAAAATGCTCACGATCAGGAATTTATAAATGCTCTTTTCAGGGAAGTTCATACCATCAAAGGGTCGGCAGGAATGTTTGGGTACCAGGATGTAACAAATTTTGCCCATGTATTTGAGAACCTGCTTGATGGTGTACGTAATGGTGAAGTTGGTGTAAGTGATCAATTAGTAGAGGTTTCACTCGCGTCTCATGATTATATGAAAAACCTGATTGATTTTGCTGAAAATGAAAAAGCTGTTCCTGATGAGGTTGTTAGTGAAGGAGAGGTTCTGATTGAGCGTTTAAAAGCTTTTCAGTCGGAAACAGAAAAAAAAGAGAAACAGAAAGCCGCGCCAATAAATTACGAGAGTGTTGAGTCCCGAAAGCCGCAGACTTCGACGTCTGATACCTCATCTGGAGTCGAGAATAGGTATTGGCATATATCACTCCGTTTTGGAGAGAATATTTTTACAACAGGCCTTGATCCTTTTTCTTTTATAGGATATTTAAAAAATATAGGTACCATTGTAAATGTGATACCAGTGACACAACAAATACCCGAGTTTAAAGATTTTAACCCAGAAATATGCTATATAGGTTTTGAGCTCGATTTTGATGCAGATAAAGGCATTGATAAGGGCAAGATAATGGATGTCTTTGAATTTTTAACCGATGATTGTACTGTTATTGTACTGCCTCCACATTCCGAGGTGGATCACTACTGTCAGATGATAGCAGACTTACCCGAAAGCGCAGTTCAGATAGGTGATATACTTACTCAATCCGGAACTTTGACAAAGGCCGAGCTTGAAGAGGCGCTTGAGCTACAGAGTAGTAAATCTTTAGATGATGGTGAAAAGCACCCACTGTTGGGCGAAGTTATGTTGAAAGAAAAAATGATACCCGAAACGGTAATGGAAGCGGCTCTTGAAAAACAGAAAGAGAACCGGGCGAAAGAAGAGCAACGAAAACGCTCTATTCGTATTGATGCCGATAAGGTTGATCAGCTTATAACACTTGTCGGTGAACTGGTAATATCGGGAGCAAATATTAAACAGCGAATAGGTCAAACTGATGATACTGATTTGTCAGAGGCTGTCGAGCAGATGGCGAGGCTTGTGGACGATGTCAGGGATTCGACTATGTACATTCGAATGGTTCCTATAGGAGAAACGTTTTCGACGTTTAAAAGAACAGTTCATGACCTTTCACGTGATATGGGTAAGCAGGTAGAACTTGTTATAAACGGTGGTGATACCGAGTTGGATAAGACTCTTGTCGAAAAAATTCAGGATCCACTGATGCATATTGTTCGTAATGCAGTTGATCATGGCATTGAGTCTCCGGAAGAGCGTTTGGCCATGGGGAAAAAGGAGAAGGCTGTAATAAGGCTTAATGCTTTTCATGAGAGCGGAAGTATTGTTATAGAGGTCTCTGATGATGGAAAGGGATTGTCTCGTGACAAGATTTATGCAAAGGCTGTGGTCAATGGACTTGTTACGTCTGGACAAAATGTTGACGACCGTACCCTTTGGAATATGATAATGTTGCCTGGTTTTTCTACCGCCGAGAAAGTTACAGACATATCGGGGCGCGGTGTGGGTATGGATGTTGTTAAGAAAAATATCGATTCCTTGCGTGGTGTTGTAGATATAGAATCGACAGAGAAGCAGGGAACCACAATAAGAATTCACCTTCCATTGACACTGGCGATAATTGATGGTTTTCTGGTTACAGTTGCAAATCAGAAGTATGTCTTTCCGTTAGATATGGTTCTTGAATGTACGGATGTCGAATTTAATCAGGATGACAAGGAGGGGGGTAATTTCTTTACATTAAGGGGAGAAGTTTTACCCTATCTTTCGCTTGGTGAGCTTTTTTACGGAGATAACTTCAAAAATATCGATAAAACTAACGGGAACAGGGTTTTTTCGCATGACGACAAAAACAAAATAGTTATTGTAGAGTACGCGAGAAAACGAGCCGGATTTGTGGTAGATCATCTGCTTGGTGAATTACAGACCGTTATTAAACCTTTGGGTAAGCTCTTCTACAATATGCACTGGATAAGCGGAGCTACAATACTTGGTAATGGTGAGGTTGCGCTTATTATTGATGTGCCTCGTTTAATTGAATATGTGGGTAATAACGTTAAGCTCAGAGGTAAAAAATGAAAGAGAAAAGAATTTACGAAAAAGAGCAGCACGAAAACCGCACAATGGTTCAGCTTCTCTCTTTTCGTCAGGGAAGAGAAATTTACGCGATAAAGATTCACTCTGTTCGTGAAGTGATTGATTCTATCGCGATTACTCCAATTCCTCTTGTGCCATTATATATAAAAGGTGTAATTAACCTTAGGGGAAATATAATTCCGGTGGTTGATCTTAACGCCCGATTTTATGGTGATAAAGGCGAGATTGTCAAGACTACTAGTATAATTGTTATAGAAGTTCCGTTTGAAGAGGAGTTGGTTACTATTGGCCTTATGATAGATGCAGTCAAAGAGGTTCTTATGTTTCCGGAAGAGGAGATTGACCCGACTCCGGATTTTGGAACGAATATCAGAACCGATTATATTTCGGGAGTAGCAAGGCATGAAGATAATTATCTGATAATTTTGAATGTGAATTCAGTTCTTGATATTGCCGAGCTGTCAGACTTTACATGTGAAGCAGCTATTGTCGGAGAGTAAGATGGATTTAATAAACGTTGCTGTTGTTGATGATTCAGCTCTGGTTCGTCAGGTAATATCCGAGCTGCTTGATAATAAGTATGGTATTAAAGTAAGTTTTAAAGCACCGAATCCAATTATTGCCGAAAGGTATATGGATAAAGAGTGGCCTGATGTTATAATACTTGATATCGAGATGCCTGAAAAAGACGGACTGACCTTTTTAAAAGAGATAATGGAAAAAAGGCCTACGCCGGTTATTATATGTTCAGGAGTAACCGAAAAGAATGCCAGAGTGACAATTGAAGCATTATCCTCTGGAGCATTTTCGATTATTACAAAACCCAAGGTCGGCATGAAAGATTTCTTTCTGGAGTCCGAGCAGCTTCTTGCTGACGAAGTTAGAGCCGCTTACAATTCTAACCGTGCAATACTTAAAAAGAAAACCCCGGCAGTAGAGCCAGTTTCACGTTTAATTGAAAAACGTTATACGGCTGATGTTGTACTTTCGGCTCCGGTAAAAAAAGTCGATGTTAGCGGCCTTGACAGAATAGTTGTAATCGGTGCATCATCAGGGGGTACCCAGGCTATTGAGGCTGTATTATCCGAGTTGCCTAAAAATTGTCCAGGAATTGCAATAGTTCAGCATATGCCGGAGAAGTTCACGAAAGCTTTTGCTGACCGTCTTAATTCGATATGTAATATCGAAGTCAAAGAGGCCGAACAGGATGATCAGATAATCGAGGGGCGTGCTATTATTGCGATGGGTGGCAAACATATGTCTTTGAAAAAGTCTGGAAATTCTTACAAGGTGTCCATACTAGATGGTCCCTTGGTAAGCCGACACCGCCCATCTGTTGATGTGCTTTTTCGGTCAGCCGCTAAGTATGGGGGATCAAATATTTTGGGAATAATATTAACTGGTATGGGTGATGACGGTGCCGCCGGGCTTTTAGAAATGAAACAAGCGGGTTGCTATACTGTTGCGCAGGATAAAGAGAGCTCGCTTGTATATGGTATGCCAAGAGTCGCTTTCGAGAGAGGAGCCGCTCTTAATGTTGTATCTCTTGGTGTTGTTCCTGATACAATAATGAAGTTTGTATATGCAGGTGATGAAGGTTTTTAATATTTTTTGTATTTTAGCACAATAAATATATATGTCCGAGTGGAGAATCAGAATGATCGCAGAAAACGGTAAAGCAGATATTGATAATGATATATCCCAGCTGGAGTTTTTTTCAGGAGAGATTCGTGATAATGCTTCACGAATAAATCGTTCAACCATATTAAGAAAAGAGAATGCTCAAGAGATAATTGAGCGAGTAAAACGAGCAATGATTTTTTCGACAAGCATACATGATGATATAGTGCAGGTAGCTGCTGCAAATACTATGTGGTTAAATAAGCATAATTCCATTTACTCGTCATGCAAAATGTTAAAAGCTAATATAGCCGAGCAGAGGTACTGTCTTGATCTTTTAAAAAGAGAAAATCTGATAAATAATGATGATTTAAAAACAATAGAGGAGAGTCTTGTCTCTTTTGATAATGCCCTTCAAAGCGCTCTTGCCTGTCTTAATGATGTTCTTGATAAGAATAATGATATAATTCTTCTTGATAAAATTCTTGAACTTAAAAAAAGGTATCAACTCGATTCATTGAAAACACTTAAAAAATTGGCACTTGCCGTTTATATCGATTCTGAAACCGCAGAAAAAGGATCACTTATAAACTTTTCACGGTGGACAGAATTTTACGATTCTATAGAAATAATAAAAGAATCGTTTATAAATCAGGATACGGACAAACTTGAACATTTTATGACGACCATACGCAAGGCTGGTAATCAAACAGAAGAAGTAATTATTAATTCAAAGTCACAATATGAGTTTAACGAGCAGGTAAACCATTTTATGGAACGTTTTTATAACGAGTCCATATCAATAAAAGAGGTTATTGATAAAAAACATTCCTTCTTTGAGCAGAATCTACAAAACAGTACTGTTTTGACAGTAATAATATCATTTGAATTTAAAAAGTATCTTGAACTTGAAAAAACACTAAATTCTATCTCCATATCGTTTGATGCACCATCTGATATCAGGGGCATTTATGCCGACTTAATGTTGTTAAACGAAATAGCTTCAAACGATATAAAAGTATTAACCGAACTTAATCTTGACATGACAGAGATAAGCCATATAACTAACGAAAATGAGACA
>DAOTGZ010000181.1:0-5686 GCA_035447445.1 Spirochaetota bacterium
TGGCTAAGAATCCTGTATGTAATGACTCTCTGAACAAGTATCACGAAAGAGGCACGATTTACAAATCAGTGCATATCCGGTTTTCAAGTATTTCTAAAAGGAAACTGAAAGACATCGCTAATCTGTATTGTTACAGCTTGTCGTACATGTTGTTTCTTGCAATGGATTTCTTCGATGAGTTTATGGTTGGTGTTAAGGAGTTTGTGAGACCCTGCTTTCATGCTGCTTTTGTTCATCACTTCTTTGGCTTTCCCTACTTCATAAACAGCTGGGGAATGAACTTTTACGAAGGACAAGACCAACCTGCTGGACAAGAATCCGGAAAAATCCCAATTTTGTTGTGTTAAACAGAACATATTTTGTTACTATTGACATTTAAACAGAAAAAAGTAACAAAAATCTGGAAACAAAATAAAAATTATTTTGAAGCGAACTTATCTTGTTCAAATGGTAATGCCGTGTAGTAATTTCCAGCCTGAAGACTAAAATCTTCACCTGGATCTGCATTCCTAAAAGTTACAGGCAATGATTGTCGATCTTCATTGCTTCGTCTAACTTCAAAATGCAGATGAGGACCAGTTGTAAATCCACTGCTGCCACTTAAGGCGATAGGTTGCCCCTGTTTAACTAAATCACCTTTTTGAACCAGAGCACCATTATATTTAAGATGAAAATAGGCTGCGATAGTTCCATCCTCATGTTCAATCAATATCGTATTTCCACGAGCATTAGGAATTCTTTTATGTCTACGCTTTCCACGTCTGGTATTATCGTACATATCCGTCTCAACAAAAGTAACAACCCCCGAACGTGCTGCGATAATCTCACTTCCTATAGGCATACCAAAATCGTACGCGTAGCGGCTAAACCCCTTATGTGAATAACGTGTACAGTTACCCTGGACTAGTTTATACTCCATTCCAATAGAAAAAGGTAATATGTATGGAGACTTATCAGAATGGTAATACCCCTGACACAAATATGGATTATCAGGAGCGATATCGACAATTGTTTTAGACGGTTTATTTTGTTGCGAAATACAGCTAACTGTTAAAAAAGTTAATACAAAAACGGCAAGAAACAGCTTGACTTTCATGATTATTTCCTTAAAATTACTAGCAGGCAAATACGATCGGAGATAATTTATTTTTTAGTTTATTGCTCGGGACGAGACTTGAACTCGTACGAACTTATCGTTCACAAGGCCCTCAACCTTGCGTGTCTACCAATTTCACCACCCGAGCATTTTAGTAGCTTTGTACATTTATTATTTTTGGGCACTATTTGTCAAGTTTTTTCATATCGGCATGGACATCATGGAAAACAACTTTCAATCAGCACCATCGTATTTAAATGAACCCGATTACCGCAATAAACAATTGTTGGTTGACCCCCTGTTTAGAAAAAAAATATTTAAACGCATGACTTTTCTTTACGGGGAATATACAGCCAAACAGTTTTATCCGGAAATGGAAAGAATTATAAGAGTCCACTATTCATACAAATCCGATAGTCTTATCGAAAAAGAGATCCAGGAACGTAACAGCGATATTTTTTCTGAAAAAGATGTGATACTAATAACTTACGGTGATCTTTTAAAAGGCAAAGATCAATCACCTCTATCAACACTTGCAAAATTCTGTGATATATATCTTGAAGGGGCAATAAATACCATTCACATTCTCCCTTTTTATCCTTACTCGTCTGATAGAGGATTTTCCATTAAAGATTTCGAAACTGTTGACCCTAATCTTGGTTGCTGGGAGGACATTCACCGTATTGGAAACAAATATAAACTAAAGTTTGACGGTGTGATAAATCACATATCGTCAAAAAGCAAATGGTTCCAAGAATTTTTGAATGGTAATCCACGTTTCCAAGATTTCGTTATTAGCTACGATTCTCCAGATGATATTTCAGAAGAAGAAAAAAAAATGATATTCCGACCTCGCACCAGTGACATCCTCTCAAAAGTATATACAATCAACGGCGAAAAATATGTCTGGACTACTTTTTCAGAAGATCAAATAGATCTTAATTACAAGAACCCTGAAGTACTAATAAAAGTTATAGAAATACTTTTAATGTATGTTAGACACGGGGCAAAAATAATCCGTCTTGATGCGGTTACCTATATATGGGCTGAGACCGGAACGCGATGTGTTCATCTTGATCAGACTCATGAAATTGTAAAACTTTTTAGAGACGTACTGGACTTCGCAGCCCCTGGAACCTTGATTATTACAGAGACAAATGTTCCTCATGAAGAAAATATCTCTTACTTCGGAAATGGAGAAGATGAAGCCCATATGGTTTATAACTTTGCACTTCCCCCCTTAGTACTACATACCATGTATACAATGGACAGTACCGCACTTTCAAAATGGGCTTCAACACTTGACACCTGCTCAAATAACACAACATATTTCAATTTTCTTGATTCTCATGATGGAATAGGACTCATGGCTGTTAAGGATATCTTAAGTCCAAATGATATTGATTTAATACTTGATAACGTAAGACAACATGGGGGATATATCAGTTATAAAACTGGAGAAAACGAGAAGGAAATTCCTTATGAAATGAATATAACCTGGTTTAGTGCGATTAATAATACTAATAACCCCGAGAATAACGACATTGCATATCAGGTAAAAAAATTTGTTGCATCAAGATCAATTGCCCTTGTATTGCAGGGTATTCCTGGTATTTATTTGCACAGTCTAATAGGAACTGTAAACGATATTGATGCTGTTGTTTCTTCAAAAGCAAATAGAGATATCAATCGCACAATTATTGACGAACAGGAAATCTCTTATGCTTTAGGAGACGGACTTTCTAAGATATCCCGCATTAACCGTGAATACGGTCGGATAATTGACATCCGGACAAAAAGTAGAGCATTTCATCCAAACAGCAAACAAAAGGTTGTTTTTAAATCTGAATCCCTTTTTTCTGTTATACGTTTTACAGAGACTAAAGACAATATTATTTTTACTATAGTAAATATCAGTAACGAGACGGTTCATACATTATTAACAAATAATGAACTTGAAGAAATTTCTAAAAACTGGATTGACCTTATTAGCGGAATGCCTTATAGCTGTGATGATGCGGGGCTACATCTTGTATTGCAGCCCTACGACATTTTATGGCTCTCTCCTGAAAAACTATAAAACTATACTTGATAAATTGATTGAAAAAAATCAGCTATGTTTTGCTTATTGTTATGTAAAAAATCTTCTAGTTTTTTTATATCTGAATTTTTTATAGCTATATTTTCAAGATCGGTTTCACTAATACGAGGATCCGGTATATCGTCAATTGACTCATAAAAAAATTCCTGGCATAACGCATCGCATATACGCAATATTGACATGTCTTCAGAGCTAACGTTTGAAGGTATATCCTGTGAATGGTGATACATAACCGGATCAGATATCTCGTCTGGAAAGTTCCACCTTTTCAATAGCAGGGCGCCCGCTTCTCCATGATCGACACCTATGATTTTTTTTTCTGATTTAGCGAGGGAATATGTTCCAGAATTCTGCACATCCAATACAGCTTGTTCAAAAAGATCACTAAAAAAAATATCGAAAACAAGCTTACCAATATCATGAAGAAGAGCAGCTACAAACAGATAATCTTTCTTTTTTGTCTTAATAATATTCAAACACAATTCTCGAGTTAAAGTCGCGACAGCCACGCTATGAAACCAAAGCCCCGTCTCAGAAAAGAACCTTTTTGATCTAGGTTCAGAAAGAGTATTAACAACGCCAAGACTAACCGCCAAAGATTTCACCATATTAAACCCAAGCAAAGACACAGCACGATCTATTTCGCTAATTTTTTTTGGAAATCCATAATATGACGAATTGGCAACTTTTAATATTTTCGAAACAAGAGCGGGGTCGTATGAAATAACCTCGCTAATTTTTTTTACGTCTGATTTATTATCTTCCATCATCTGAAGTATTTTAGGTATAACAACAGGTAATGTAGGCAACTCGTTTACTCTTGAATACAGTATTTTTTTTAGATCGGGTAAATCCAGAGCCATAATTCCTCCAGGGCTATTTCATGGTATTTAAAAATTCATCAAGACTCAATGTGCCACTCATAAGCTTTCTTGCCATTAACGCTGCCGAGCTATCACCAATAATCATGGTAGCAAGAGCTTTTCCATTTTTATAATATATTTTTTTATACACAGAATCATTTATTACTACCTTTTTTTCAGCATTCGCAAACTCCTCCGATAATGGATCATATCCGGCTGAAAAAAGATCAATACCTGTTATCTTCAAAACTACAGGCGGATAAGATCCCTTATAGGTCTCGCTCATTCCACAAGCTGATAAACCAGCAGTTTTACCCTGTTCCTTGGCACTTATCCAAAGCCCGAACAATTTTCCCTCCATTTGTATACAATCACCAGCAGCGTAAATTCCTTTAACCGATGTTTCAAGATGATTATTAACGACAATTCCTTTGTCACATTTTATTCCGCTAGACAGAGCAAGATCAATCTCAGGTCTAATACCCGCCGAAAACACAAGCATATCAGCTTCAATTTTTTCACCTGTAGACAAAGTCAATGATTCAATTTTTTCATTCCCGTTTATCTGTTTAACAGATGTTCCACAGATAAATTTTAGACCTTTTTTAATCAAAAGTTGTTTTAAAAATCCCCCCCCCTGATCATCAAGCTGTCTTGGTAATAAATTATCTGCTATCTCAACAACTGTTACATCTTTACAAACACGCAACAGAGAATTAGCTGTTTCGAGCCCCAAGAGCCCGCCTCCAGCTATAACAATTTTTTTTACAGACTCTGCATAGCTATTAATCAAATCGGCATCTCCGAAATTTCTTAAAGAAAAAACACCTTTAAGATTCGAGCCTTCTACCGGAGGTAAAAAATTTCTAGCTCCCGTAGCTATTATCAAAAAATCATACTTATGTTCTTTTCCTTTACTATCTAGAATTATTTTCTTATCATTTTCTATTGAAACAATCTTGCAATTTAAATTAACTTTAATTTTTTTCTGTATATATAAATCTTCATTATGCAATATTAGATCTTCTGGCTTCATTTGTGATCCAACATATTCAACAAGTTTTGGACGATAGTAAAGATGATGGTTTGAAGAGGTAAAAATTTCAATATCTGCTTCTTCGTTTTTCGTCCGAATTCCCAAAGCAGCGTCAGTTCCTGCCGCACCGTTACCAATTATACAATATTTCATTTTTTTACCTTTTCTTTATTACTATTCTTTCATAATGAATTATACTTGTAAAAAAAACAGGGCTTTGATATTGATGAAATTTATACCTGCTTGTCTCTATACTCCACTTTTATAGCGGGTACAATTTTTATCAAACGATTTTTGGAGGCACAATGGAAAAGTATGTTTGTACAGTTTGTGGTTACGAGTACGATCCGGAAATAGGTGATCCGGACAGCGGCATAAAGCCGGGTACATCATTTGAAGATATACCGGATGATTGGGTCTGTCCCGTATGCGGTGTAGGTAAAGATCAATTTGAACCAGCTTAATAAATAACAAATACCGGTTTTCAAATATTATTTTGATAACCGGTATTTTCACTCTATTCCACACTTTTAATATTAACAACATCTACACTATAAGGATTACAGCTCTTGCCTGAATATTTTACAATT
>DAOTGZ010000182.1:0-5646 GCA_035447445.1 Spirochaetota bacterium
CATAGGGTGATTTAGGTTTTGAAATAGGAAAATCACCCTATGTTTTCGAAGAAAATGGTGAAGAAACTACTGACAATGCGTCAGAAGAGACTAAGAAGGAGTCCGGCAAGAGTGATGAAGAGCGTCATGAAAAAGTAACTGATGATTCAACTTTGTTGCCTTCAACTTATGTTTACGCGCTTACTGGTATTACCGAGGTTCATAATCCTGAATATAATGATCAGAAAGTACTACTCTCTTATCAACGCAAGATAAATGTCGTTCAAGGAAAGGGTGCGGGTGATACAGAAGAAATTTCGGATGCAGATATGGATCGGATTCGCAAGATTCTTAACTCTATACACTTCGAAGAGGTGCTATTGATATCTGACAAGATTCTTTTTGAGAGTGGAAGTTCAAAAATACTTGAGAGCTCTTATGAAGAATTAGACAAGATAGTTGCTGTTTTAAATGAAAAGAAAGTGAGTGTTCGTATAGATGGACATACTGATAATATAGGTTCAGATTCAAAGAATCAGCAACTTTCACTTGATCGTGCCGAATCAATACGAACTTATCTGGTAGAAAAGGGTATCGATCCTGAACGATTATCAGCTGCCGGTTTTGGTGCGTCACAACCTGTTACTGATAACTCTACAAAAGCAGGCAGAGCGCAAAATAGAAGGGTCGAGTTTATTGTTGTAGAACAAAACAGCAGCAAGGGTTTGTTCTGGTGGTTGTAAAAATCGGGGGATTTGGTGAGTGACAATATTTCTGCGACAATAGATATACCTAAAAGCAGGTTTATTAAACCATGTGGTATGACTTCGGATAATGCTCCGCTGGATCCGGTAACTATTGTAATTTTCGGTGGAGGCGGTGATCTTTCACGGCGTAAACTTATACCTACTATTTATCATCTTTTCAAAGAAAATCTCTTGCCCGATGATTTTTCTGTTATTGGTTTCGGGTCACCTCCGGATGGTGATGACGTGTCTTATCGCGAAAGGATTGTTCTTTCGATCAAGGAGTTCGAACCCGGCCTTTATGAAAAAGAGGGGTTTGATACTTTCTTGAATCATGTTTTTTTTGAGGGCGGATATTTTGATGATATTTCTAAATATGAAAATTTGAAAAAAAGACTGAACAGTTCTCCTGGACATAATGTGATCTATTACATGTCGGTTCACCCCTCTTTCTTACCCCAAATAATTAATAATATTAAATCATGTTCTCTTAATGATACGAATTATAATCCACGCATTGTTGTAGAAAAACCTTTCGGTACTGACCAAAAATCAGCTCTTGAGCTTAACAGCCTGTTACATAGTTGCTTTGAAGAGAACCGCATATTTAGAATCGATCATTATCTTGGCAAGGAGACCGTTCAAAACATAATATATTTGCGGTTTGCAAATATCATTTTTGAACCTTTGTGGAACAGAAATAATATCGATTCTGTTCAAATAACGGTGGCAGAGGATATTGGGGTGGAGCACCGAGGCAAGTTTTACGAGCAGGCAGGGGTGGTAAGGGATATTGTACAAAACCATATTTTACAGTTAATGGCGTTTATTGCTATGGAGCCTCCTGTCGGTTTTGATGCTGATGCAATTAGGGATGAGAAGGTAAAGGTATTTAACTCAATAAGAATGATGGACGACGAGTATGTATCGAAAAATTGTGTTCAGGGACAATATGGATCCGGTATGATTGGCGGCCAAAAAGTCTCTGGATACAGAGATGAGTTTAGAGTAGCCTCAGATTCTAAAACTCCAACATTTTTCGCTGCAAAAATGTTTATTGATAACTGGCGATGGGCAGATGTTCCTTTCTATGTTAGAACCGGAAAGCGATTGCCCAAAAGATGTACCGAGGTTATTATCTGTTTCAAAAGACCACCCTTGAAAATATTTGGAACTGCTTGTGATGATATTGAACAGTCCTTGTTACGAATTAGAATTCAGCCAAACGAACAGATATCTTTTTTTACAAATGTGAAGTATCCCAATGATGCCTATCGCATGAGCCGGGTATCAATGAATTTCGATTATAAGGATTATTTTAAAGAAAAAAATTATCCCCCTTACTCAAGGTTGATCCTCGACTGTCTCAAGGGTGACCTGACCCTTTTTGTGCGAGAAGATAGCATAAAAGCGTTGTGGAGTATTGTTGATCCGATAATCAACAAACTGGAATCATCAGAATATACTTGTCCTAATTATAGTGCGGGCGATTGGGGGCCTGTTGAGGCAGATAATCTGTTAAAGCGTGACGGCCGTAGTTGGTACACGGATTAAAGAGGCGGGTTATGAATGAGATTGTAACAAATGAGTTGCCCACCTTATATGAGCTTCTTTTAAAAAAAATAGAAAATCTTTATGAACAGTTCGTAGCATCGAAAGGTTTTTTTACAATTGCTCTCTCGGGTGGATCAACTCCGCTTCCTCTGTATTCACTTTTGGCCAAGACGAATGCCATTGATTTTAATAAGGTTTTTTTCTTCATTGTTGATGAGAGATTCGTAGATTTGAATTCTAACGATAATAACTATAATGCAATTAATAAAGCACTATTTTCCAAAATTGACAATAATAGTCTAAACATTCTTTATATAGATCCCACATTCGATACACCCGATGAAAGTGCCCAGGACTATGAGAATAAAATCAAAAATTTTTTTAGTGAAAAAGGTACAGCACCCGCTATGGATGTTGTTTTGCTTGGTATTGGTGATGATGGACACACTGCATCAATTTTTCCGGGCGATAGCACACTTTTTTTAAAGAACAGTATTTGTACAGCAACAGATTTGGTTTATAACAATTATTTTAGAATTACATTAACTGCCGATTTTATTAATAAAAGTGAGTATGTCTTCTTTTTGGTTATTGGAGAGAACAAAAAAAATGCTGTATTCAAGGTTGTACAAAAAAAAGCAAAGAATCTTCCCGCGTCACATATAAATGCTAAAGTGGTAAACTATTTTCTGGATCCTCTTGCGGCATCCTGTCTTAAGTAGGTAGGTATTTATTTGAAAATATTGTTCGGTGATTAACTGATTAGTTTATGCTGCCTAGTTTATTTAAAGATCATAAAATAAAAATTAACAATTCCAGCAATAGTAAGTAATGCTCCAACAGGAAGAAAAATTATTCCAAGAGCCATAATAACGCCCCGTAATTCGTTCTCCTCGTTTCTAATATTTTTTATTCCCATTACAAAAAAATACACACCAACAAAAATGGAAAGCAGATTCATTATAATAAATTTCATATGATCCTCGTTTATAGATTAAAATAGCTATTTCACAATATTTAATAAATCTTGAGATAATAAACTGATAATTAACCTTGTTTTTGTCAAGAAGGAAGTTAGTTAACAATTATTGAATTATCTTGCAATTAATACCTTTTTTAATGTGAATGCGTGATTGAGATTAAAATGCAGATTGCAATAATTTTGAGTAATTAACAAAAAATTAATAATTTTATTAATAAATCCATACTTCGACTGTATAAATCATAATAACAGTTAGCAATTGTTTGCAGACTGAATATCAAAAGGAAAATGGATTTAACAAGAAATGAAACTAAAAAAAGTAATATTCACTATATCGGCTATTTTTGCGTCAAGTGGAATGATTTTTGCGGAAGCTGTAAATGGAGAAAAAGTTTTTTCTTTGCTGGAACTTTATAAGCAAGGTGGTCTTTTCATGTGGCCAATACTGATTCTTAGTGCGGTGGGGCTTGGGTTCGTGTTAGAGCGCATAGTATTCTTTATTATAAGCAAGTTGGGCTCTAAGGAGTTTATTGACAAACTGGAACATACAATAAATAGCCAAGGGCTTGAAGAGGTTGAAAAACTCTGTTCTCAGAACCGGAATAAAGTTTCCTTGATTATACAGAAAGGTTTGGCATTAAAGTCACTTGGCTATGAAAGAGTAGAAAAAACGTTATCGGTTGCCGCTTCTGTGGAAGTTGCCATGCTGGAAAGAGGCTTAAATGTTATTGCTGCAATAGCAAATATTGTTCCGATGTTAGGTTTTCTAGGAACTGTTACTGGTATGATTACCGCTTTCAATGATATTGCATCGGCTGATCAGGTTAGTGCGAAGATAGTTGCGGGCGGAATCAAAGAGGCTCTATTGACTACTTCGTTTGGATTGATTGCTGCAATTCCTTTACTTTTGCTTTATAACTATTTTGTACATCGAACAGAAGAATTTGTGACACAAATAGAGCGTCTTTCATCGGATATTGTAGAAAAAATTATTAAAGGCAATGTTGTTGAATTAAACGACTAACGGGGTTAACGGTGAAAGTTAGACGGAATAGTAGAGGTACGAGTGAGATAAATCTTTCTTCGTCATCGGATATTGCATTTTTATTGATAATATTCTTTATGGTGACTTCGGCCTTCATTTTCAAGGATGGTTTAAAACTGGTTCTTTCTGCTAAGAGTAAAGAAACTAAGATTATAGAAAATCTTGAAGATATTTCAATTGTATCAGTTACAAACGATAAACTTACTTTGCAATAAAAAGATATCACACCATTAAATCTTGAAGCAGAATTAAAAGAGATTATTCATAAAGATTCAGAGTCGGTAGTACTGCTCCAAATTGAAAAAGATACCCGTTACGAAAGAGTAATCGAAATAGTGGATATTATGAAAGTTGCGGATGTAAAAAGATTATCAATGAAAATAAACAAAGAGAAAGAATAATGATTGTGTCACGCAAAAATAAAAAAAAATCGGTTCTTCCGGTTTCGGCTATGTCAGACATTGCCTTTTTACTTCTTATTTTCTTTATGCTTTCGAGTATTAGTGAAGAAGACAAAGAAATTCAGATAGAGCTGCCAAGTTCACGAGTATCAGTTCAAGAAGACAAAAAGTTCTTCAATGTTTGGGTAGATTCAAAAGGCGATATATTTTTTAACGCTAAGAAAGGAACTCCGACAGCTCTTACAACATACGCTCTTTACAAGTTAAAAGCTGATCCGGAAACAAGGGTACTTATAAGAGCGTCTCGTGATGTTTCATATTCGGTAATCGATTCTGTATTTGAATCGTTAAGAGAGGCCGGAGCGTATAATGTCGTTTTAGTCAGCGAGAAACGTTATTATAAGGATCCAAATATTTAATTATATTTTTTTGGAGGCTGTATGAGTGATTCAATTTCAGTGAGTGGAAACTACAAAAATATGCCGGTATTTATAAACTATTTCAGGCTTAGGCCAGAGTTCGTTTTTTCTCTAGCATGGTTTATGTTACTTGTCTGTCTTGTATATACTGTTGCTATTACGCCATCATCTGTTGACAAGTCCGAATTTATGGATCTTGGACAATTTGAGATGGTTGAACTAACGATTCCGGTTCCCGAGGCTGCTCAACCAGAAATAAAGATTAATGATAAAAGTGAAGAAGAGGTTAAGACAAAGGCTGCCAATAATATGAAATTTGGTAATGATTCAGGAAAATGGGACCCCTCTGCAATGGCCGCTACAATGCCAAAGCCCAAGACCGCGTTACCTGTCTTTCCTGATGCCTTAAAAAGCCAGGGAGTGGAAGGAGTAGTAATTCTTGAAGTTGGCATAGATGAAAATGGAACAGTTGTATATGGAAAAATAGTAAAAAGTGTACATGCTCTTTTAGACAAGCTTG
>DAOTGZ010000183.1:0-5571 GCA_035447445.1 Spirochaetota bacterium
TATAGATTCTTGTCGCATTTATCAAGCATTCGATTATACATTATTTGGGCAATTGTATGAGAGAATTTAGCAAGAATGCCAAAAGAGGGGATACGGTTAACTGAGGCTCTTATATCGTGAACCGCTGCTGGCAGTATCGATTCAATATTCTTTTTTGATTGAGTGTATATTTCTTTATTAATATCAAACATGGGAACGTAGTTGTTAATGGTTGTTATTTCAACTGCATAATTAAGAGAGATTCCTTTTTTCTTAAGCTCATTTTGCAATTGTAAAGAAGTTGCTCCGCTTGTCGAACCACATGTTATAATTGTAAAGAAGTAAGAGCTGTTAAAATCAGATCTACGGATGAATTTTAAAACTGGCCTTGGAATCCCGTAAAAATATGAAGGGAATACAAAGCCGATTTTGTCGTCAGTGTAGTTTCCAGGACTTTTTCGAAGCTCGCTCGATATGGATACGCAATCTGATGTTATGAATGCTTTTGAAACTTTTAAACTGTTTCCGGAAGCCGTAAAGAAAAAAATGGTCATAGATAAACTCTCAATAGCATTTATTTGATCGGTTGAAACCCTATAAAGTCGTTTGATTATGCGTCAATTAATATTTGGTAATAATCTTTTTTTATTGGTACATAATGGTTGTAATCTGTTGATTTTTATTAAAACTTGCCTGGCTTATTGACTATTCTTGCTTGACGGTAGAGCTCTCTTTAATAGGTATTTTATATGAATAATTTTGGCAGTTCGTTTATCAAAAATTTTACAATTTCCGAAGCAGAGAAACTCTTTAGAGATTTGGATGAAAAACCATATAGGGCAACACAGCTATTCGCATGGTTATATGGTAAAAATTGTGATTCATTCGATGACATGAGTAATTTTTCTAAGGATTTACGTAACTATTTAAATCAGAATTTTATTGTAAACCCGCTTGTGTGTGAACAAAAGCTTGTTTCTGAAATAGACGGTACCGAAAAGTATCTTTTTAAAACAGTAGATGATCACTATATAGAATCCGTTCTAATAAAAAATGAAGAGTCAGATTCAGGACGCTTAACTATATGTATATCTTCCCAAATTGGATGTCAAATGGGGTGTACTTTTTGCAGTACAGCGAAGATTCCGTTTATACGTAATCTCGAGGCTGCGGAAATTATAGATCAAATATGTCAAGTTCGAAGAATATCAGGTTTGAATAATAATAATATTGTCTTTATGGGGATGGGTGAACCATTTATGAATTATGATAATGTTATTAAAGCCGCCAATATTATGAACTACAGTTTCGGATTGCATATTTCAGTAAGAAAAATTACTATATCCACTTGCGGTATATTGCCTCGAATTAATCAGTTCATTGACGAAGGCCATCTGTTTAACCTGGCAGTTTCACTTAATGATACCGATACCACTAAAAGATCTGAAACAATGCCGGTTAATAAAAAGTGGCCTATAGAAGATATTGCTGCTCTGTTTAACAAAAAAATGCCTAAGGCTCATAACAGATTAACTCTTGAATACGTAATGCGAAAAGATAATATTTCTAGAGCTGATGCTTTAAGGTTGAAAAAGATGTTCAAGTATTCACGGATAAAGTTGAATCTGATACCCCTTAACGGTGAAGGTACTCCTTCAGAGAATGATATTTCCTCTTTTATAAAAGAGCTTGAAATATTAAACATACCGATTACAGTTCGTAAGAGCCTTGGTCGTGATATCAACGGTGCTTGCGGACAACTTTCCGGTCAAAAATACAGAAAATAAAGGATTATTATGGATTTACTTAAAAGAATATATGGATGGATAATTTCACACAAACTGATAGTTTTTGTAATTACTCCGGGAGCCTTTTCGTTACTGATTCTGTTTTATGTATTTATCATATACCTTAGCTGGCTTTCTGACAGAGAGGCTGCTTTGGACAAGCTGGCTCGTTATAAACGTCTTATTGACCGGACTGAAGAGATGAGTGAGGGAATGATCTATGCTGCCGGTGATTATGGATTGGAAGAAAAAGTAGTTGATTTGCCAACTAGCATTGTAGATCGGAAAGGCGAAATTATCGGTCAATTTTTCAGTCAGAAAAGGGAAATCGTCCCTTATGACCATATCCCAGATCCATTAATCAAATCTGTAATAGCCTCTGAAGATCGTGATTTTTATGATCATAATGGAGTTAATCCCAAGGGTATATTGCGGGCTTTTCTGATTAATATTAAAAATTTCAGAGTGGTGCAGGGGGGGAGCACTATTACCCAACAGTTAGGGAAGGTTCTGTTTACTGATATGGAACGTAACCTTAAACGTAAAATTTATGAAGTATTTTGTGCTCAAGAAATAGAGAAGTATTATGACAAACAGGATATACTCTCCATGTATCTCAACTTAATCTATTTTGGTAACGGTGCCTATGGTGTTGAAGCGGCATCCAAAATGTTTTTCGGTAACTCGGTTTCAACATTGAATGAGACCGAGTGCGCGATGATTGTGGCAACAATATCAAGCCCACGTTCATATTCACCCCTCTCGAATTTGCCTAATTCAATAAAAAAAACAAGACGCATTTTACAGTCAATGATTGACGCCGGTTTTATGACAGAGAAGAGGGCAGAGATACAATATAAAAAGTTTTTACGAAAATGGGATGTTGTATTTGATGAAAACGATGTACCCACCTCTTCATTGGTAGGAAGTTTTGTTTTTAGCTCGTACCGAATTAATCGTGCACCGTTTCTTGTAGAGCAGATCAGACGATTGCTTGTAGAAAAATTCGGTGAAGATGTTTTAAAGAAAGGTGGTTTAACAGTCCATACTACAGTTGATGCAGAGTATCAGGATTACGCATTAAATGCGCTGAGAAGTGGAGTTGAAAGACAGAGAGAATATCATAGGGCTTTGGCCGCGAAACTTGGTAAAAAAAAGTCAGGTTTGCAACATTCCGAGAATGCGAAAAACATTCAGGGAGCGCTCGTTGCTATGGATCCGCTTTCAGGCGAAATTCTGGCTTATGTAGGAGGACATGAATTTACCTCAGGTAATCAGTTAGATCATGTCTCTCAGATACGCAGACAACCAGGTTCTTCTATCAAGCCCTTGCTTTACTGTTCAGCAATAGAAAATCGTGATATTACACCTTCTACAATTTTTATTGATGAAGCAACAACCTTTGAAGGCGGTTATTCGCCAAAAAATTATGGGGGCAAATATTACGGACCTATTATTGTTTTAGAGGCGTTAAAAAGGTCGGTAAACATTATTGCCGTTAAAATCCTGGAAAAAACAGGTTATGATACAGTCTTTGGTTATATAAAAAAAGCTCTTCATATGGATCAGAGTGAATTTAATAACCGTTTTCAAAAAACACTCTCATTTGCTCTGGGAACATACGAACTATCACCTTTAGAAAACGCGGTATTGCACTCTACAATTGTCAATGGCGGTCAGTTTGTTAAACCCTATACAATTAAAACCATCACAGACTATAGTGGGCGCGTTATATGGAATAACGAAGAAGAAATTGTGAGATTTACTAAAGAAAAACGAAAGGAATATGGAAACATTATTGACCCGATTGCTGCCGCAATTACCGTTTCGCTTGCTAAAAATGTCTTTAAACCGGGTGGTACGGCAGCGGGTACAGCGGCAAGATATAAAATAGATTTTCCGGCTGGAGGTAAAACAGGTACTTCGACAAATTATAATGATGCCTGGTTTGTTGGTTATACGACAAAATTTGTTACCGCAGTCTGGATTGGAAACTCAAAAGGAGCCATTACTCTGGGTGCTGGAAGAAGCGGTGGTTCACTTGCTGCGCCTGTATGGGGAGAATTTGTTTCAAAAACATTTGCTTTTGATAAACCCGATGACTTTCCAATGCCGCAAGAAGGTGTTTCTTTTCAAACAATTGATCTGAAAACTGGAAAAGTTCCCCGAGTCGTAACTGATCCTTCAACTGTTTCAATGGATCAAATTTTTTACGAGGGAACAGAACCTGGCGTATATGTAGATGAGTTTACTATGCCTGGTGATGAAGATACTTCTGAAGAATCGTCTATCGTAGACGGGGAGGAATAGTTATGGGTATTCGCTCTTTAGCAGTTTGTATTGTGATTTTGATAATAATAAATACCGGTTTTAAATGGCCTCAGTCAGAGTTTAGAATTACCTCAACCTTCGGAGAGTCTCGCACTGATCATTTTCATGATGGTGTTGACATTATATCGTCATCACGTTCTTTTTATCCTGTGGCAGACGGTATTGTGCTCTATGTGTGGAACAGGGCGTTTTATCCTTTTGAAAATTACACAGGAAGCGGTAACTACGCTATAATAGATCATGGTGAGCATGCGTCAGCGTACCTTCATCTTGAAGATTCACCTATTTTAAAACAACGGGTAAGCAGTAATGAACCGTTATGTTTGTATCAGAATACCGGTCGATCTTACGGAAGTCATCTGCATTTTGGAATATATAATCGTGCAAGCTGGAATTCTTATAATTTTTTAAAACTTGTTGATCCGCTTGAAGATAATATTGCGCCTGTAATTGATCATATCGGATTCTCTATTGATGGAAGCATAATAAGGGTTTCGGATAATTCACAGATTCGTCTTACTGCACATCATCCGGTTCTTTTTAATATGTTCGATTCAATACAAAACGGAGACAGACACGGTATATATAAATTAATAGTTTATCTCAATGGAAAAGAAATTCGAAATATTACTTTTGACGAGCTTGTTTATGGCAAAAATGGGTTGACTATTTCGGGGATGATGTTTCAGGATATATTTGAAGGTAAAGACTATTATAAGGTCAACGGCATTATTTACAATAATGGTGTCAACAAATTTAAGGTCGTAGCTACTGATTTAGCTGGCAATTCGACTGAAAAAGAATTCACATTGACTATCAGACTCGATTTTTAAGGAAGTAATTAGTGAATAACATGATTCCGATTATCAGAAGGGATAAGAAAATATCTCAGGCACGTCTTGCTAAAATGATCGGCGTATCGCCTTCTTACCTATGCAAAATTGAAAAATCTCTTCAACAGCCATCTGTAGATTTTGTCAAAAAATGTTCTGAAATACTTGATGTGCCAGAGAATGAACTTTTTCCCGATAAAATCAATTCTAAAGAAATAATAAAAATAATGTCTCAAAAAAATAATCCTCTTTGGGTCGAGCGTCGTAAACTTGGTATGAAGCAGGTAGAGCTTGCCAGACTGGTAAAATGTTCGCCTTCATATCTAAGCAAGGTAGAAAATAATCAACTGGTTCCTACAGATTTTTTTCAGTCACAGTGTTCTAAAGTATTAAAGAAAAAAAGATCATATCTTTTCCCTTTTATACAAAAAAAATGATTATAATTGATCCAATTTTTCTGATAATATTTCTTTTTTTATTGCTGTCTGCTTTTTTTTCGGGTTCTGAAACAGCCCTTTTTTCAATTACAAAATCGGAACTATATAATCTTGCTTTTTCTGAAAAGCGTTCCGACAATCTGATTGCCTCGATAATGAAAAAGCCTCGAAAGGCATTAATCACAATATTAATTGGAAACCTAG
>DAOTGZ010000184.1:0-5466 GCA_035447445.1 Spirochaetota bacterium
GTTTTCAAGATTTTGACTTAAGCCGGAAATCTTGTGGTTAATGTCGTTTATTACAAAATCTAGCGCTATATCTATTTGGGATATCGATTCTTGTCGGATCTTGTGTATGGTTATATATAAAAAAAGAGACGAAAGTGTAACTGTTGAAATAAGCATTACAAGGGTACACAGTAAAAAAATCTTTTTCTGAATAGAAATAGATTGAGGCATGAATTTTCTGTACAATCTTTTGATTGCACAATCATCGCACCATGAAATAGAAAATTTAGTTCTTTTTTTCATGAATCAACCAGTAATACAATCAAGTCATTATAAAAATAATTTGCGCAGGTTTTTAAAAACATAAAATCATAACCTCTGGTATCTTTCTGTCTTAATATATCCAGATAAAGAGGCTAGGGCAATGTTTTTGATCTGAAAATAGATTATGATGTAATTAAAAAGCTGATTCGATCCAACCTCCGGCAAGAAGGTTGCTCTTGTTGTCGTAGAGCACAGCAGCCTGACCTGGAGATATTTGCATTGTGGGTTGTTCAAAAATGAGTTTCAGTTTCCCGTTTTCAAGAATGGTTGCTTTTGCCGGTATGGCTGGTTGAGTAGATCTAATCTTAGCGAAGACATTGTCGTTATTGAAAGCGGATTGTTTCATAAAATTGATCGAGCCAGCTATGAGCCCGTTTTTAAAAAGGTCTGTTTTAGGGCCGGCAATAATACGGTTTTCTTCAGGAATAATGTCGGTTACATAAAGAGGCTCGCTATGGGATATGCCAAGCCCGCGTCGTTGTCCTATAGTGTAACGATAAATACCGTCATGTTTTTTGAATGACTTACCTGATTTATCTGTAATATCTCCTTGGTCTGGTGTTTTGCAACGGTCTTGTATAAAGCCACGATAATTGTTGTCAGGAATAAAGCATATCTCTTGACTATCTTTAGATTTCGCTGCAGGCAATCCATGAGTAGTTGCAATATTTCGAATCTCATCTTTAGAAAAATTGGCAAGAGGAAAGAGAATATGTTTTAATTGTTCTTGTGTAAGATCAAATAAAAAATATGACTGGTCTCGTATCGGATCTTTTGCCTGAGACAGATAGAACCTTTTGTTATCACGATGTATCGCTGCATAGTGACCCGTTGCTATCTGTTCAATTCCGGCATCTATTATACTGTCAAGAATAAGTCCGAATTTAATTAGCCTGTTGCATCTGATACAGGGACTTGGAGTGCGGCCGTTAAGGTAACTCTGTACGAAAGGTTCAATAATCCTTTTGTTAAATTCATCTCTAAGGTCAAGTACAATATGTTCGATTCCGATATGCTGAGCGCAAACTTTTGCGTTATGTACTGTGACATCCCCTCCGTCGTACATAAGGGCTGTAAAACCTGTTACGTTATGCCCTTCGGATTTAAGCAGAGAAGCGCAAACTGTTGAGTCAACACCACCACTCATTGCTACAGCTATATTCATCATTACCTCGTTTTGTTATTTAAAACTCTCCAGCGAGTTAAAAACAGTGTCAATCCTGTTGTGGAAAAAGGGATACCTTTTTTTTGTACTAATACCACTTACTATGACAATTCGGTCTTTTTTGCGGTATGCAAGTATTTTCGCGATATTTCCTTTTTTATCGCGTCCTATTTTCCAAAGATACATGGTTCCGTCTTTGTCTTCCCAGCCAAGTTGAACAGCCTTGAATCCTTTTTGGCGCAGCCAGTTATTAACTGCATCGGTCTCGGAATCTTCAGTAGTTAACTCAATGCTGAGTTTTGTATTGTCCAGGCTGTTTTGATAGCTTGCGGTAAGCCTCTCATCAGTGTTTATTACGTTTAGTGGAGCCCAACCCTCAGGTATAAAAAAGCTTAGCCCGCTTTCTTCCCAGATTATCTTTCGACTACCGGTATTGGCAAGGGAACCGTCTGAACTTTTTTCCCAGACCTTTTGCCTGTATATTTTTTTCAGTCTTTGTGCAAGGCGTTGATCGACGCTTGTGTAGTTGTTTTCATTAATGGTCCAACCGTTTACAGTCGAGGAGTACTCATCGTCCATTTTATTTCTGATTGTGTAAAGAGTATCTATTTCGCCCGGGAGATTGACATTTATTCCTTTAGAGCGATACTGATTGTTAATTTTGACAAAACGTACAATATTAAAGGCTATAGTGTCTTTCAAAAATTTCTTTGCCTTGTTTTCATTATCCATGACGGTGTTGGATGCTTTTACGGAAGGAATAATTGATCCATTCTTTACACATTGCTTTATCTCATCGGTAATGATGCCTTTTAAGAGTTTTTCTTCCATATCTGTGTATTTTCTTATGTACAGTGATAAGTAATCCGGAGCATTATTAAAAGAGCTAAATGTCAAATAATAGTTATTTATTATATCTGATAGCAGGGCAAGTTCAGAGGTCGCACTGTTGTCTATATCTTCGCTTAAACTAAGTGCGATCGCTTTTTCTTTGTTAGCCATTTTAAGTTTTATTGATTTGGCAAGAGACGGAGCTGTAGAAATGGAGCCTTTGGCAAACTCCTTCAGTTCGTTCTGATTGCGGAGTGACAAACGAAGATTTTTATTATTTAATACTTTTCTATATTGCGGCAAAACAAATATTCCATAACTGAGATATCTGACATGTTCTACATATGCTTTGCTGTTACTTAAAAAAACCGTTGATTCAGATGTTCCTTCTGTCAGATTTTTTTCCATGAATTTTATGCAGCGGCGAATGGTTGAAAACCTATGGTCTATGTTTTCATGTGCTGTGATCGGGTCAGATTTTTTTAGATCAAAACTCAGTTTTATATATTCGTTAATTCTACCCTTGAAATTATTTATAAGTTCAGATTCTTCAAGCGATGTTTTGTATTTTGCCTCCATTGCTTCTGAGGATCGATTAATAGAATCAACCGCTTCTTTAGCGGTTTTGTAATTCGCAAGAGCAGTGTACATTTGACGTTTTAGTGACAGAGTAATTATACGACTCTTTTTTGTATCGTTAGTATTTAGTGTGGCTGAAAAAAAATGTTTATCTAATGCTGCGGGGGAAGATAATAGTGCTATAGCGCGATCAACGCTGATACTCTTATCGAGAGATCTAAGCGCATTTATTTGAGATAGTTGGACATCTATCAGCCATTCGATATCTCTGTACGATGGAACCTGTTTCACATTTGTGTTTTTAGGCGAAAAGCTAAAAGCTGGATAGACCTTATTTAAGGCTCTGTTAATATGATCACTTAGGGATAAAATTGCTTTTTTCCGACTCAGGGGTTTACCTGAGTTTTCAATTGTGAATTCTTTTATAGCCATACTCCTAGTTTTTTCCATAATCATCGGTTTATCACTGATAATCGATAATAGAGTCATTTCGTATTTGAAGCTCTTTTCCAACTGAGGTGTGATTGCGCTTCTGGTTATTATTTGTCTCTCTTTTTCGGTTGTACCTTCCAAATATATCTCTATTTTGCTATTAATGGATTGATCAAGCAGATGTCCGCTTTTTTCAAGTGATTCGTTCGACTCAAGGATTTTATATGCTGTTTTCAGGTATTCGGACGCGAATATTGAATTAAACTTCTCGTTAAACAGGGTGGTGATACTTTTTCCGTTTACTATTTTCTTTTCTGTTCCAGGTTCTTCGGTTAAATCAGAAAGATATGATCTGCTGCATTTCAAATCATATTCAAGCGCGTCGGCGATTAGTGGGTAATAGCTCTCTTTTTCAAGTTCCTGGCGCTGTTTCGAAACAGAATCAATTCTGTTTTGCCACCATAATACACGCTCTTCGGCTTTTAATGTATACGTTGTGACCAGCAAAAAAGAGATTACAATAAAAAAAATATTCTTCATAATCGACTCCACTATTGAAAATAACGATACGGATATATACCTTTAGTAATTATCGGTCAGACAGCAGAATTGATAAAGAAAGGTTTTGTTTCACTATTGTAACAGATAATCTGTTTGACATCTCTGGGTTAGTAAGGATTACTATTTTAAAAATTAATCCGCAAAGGGATCGCAAGTTTGTTAGGGAGTATTGTATCATTAGCGGTTGTATCTGGAATTTTGCAGATTTGCGGTCTAATCCGAGAAATAATAATAATAATAATAATAATGTTTAAGGGAGTATTAATGTGCGTGCTGCAATATTTATAGATGGTGGATATTTTCTTAATTTTTTCAAAAAATATGATGCTGTGCCAAAATATGAGGATCTGGCCGATTATTTCTTAAAGCCTTTACGTAAAACTGTACAGCTTGATCTTCTAAGATGCTATTTTTATTACTGCGCTCCGTGGATGTCTACTGATCCGACTGACACTGAAAAGCGCCGTATGGAAGAGCATGATCTATTTATGGAAGAGATTGAAAAGCTAGAGCGCTGGTCCGTGCGTTTGGGAAAGCTTCAGCGAAGGTGGGACGGGCACAAAGAATTTTTTGAGCAAAAGCGGGTAGATGTTCTGCTTTCTGTTGATATGGTGCGGCACTCTGCAGCTGGGCATATTCAGCACGCAATAGTAGTAGCAGGGGACAGTGACTTTATACCTGCAGTTGAGGCAACAAAAGAGTCGGGGGCAACTGTTACCTTATGGCATGCAGATGAGAACACAGTACATAAGGATCTGCTTAGTCTTGCTGATTGTGTTAATCAAATGAATATCAAAAAGATACCAAGAGAGAAGATAAAGGCTTCCAAGAAAGCGGAAAAGCAGCGCGAAATGTTAAAGAAAAGGCAAACAGAGAGTGTTGCACCTGTACCACAGGTGCAAGCTGTACCACAGCGTTCTGTTCCCAAAAAGAGTAATTCACCCCGTCCCTATAATCAACGAAAAAGGCGTGGTTAATTTTATACCAATATTTTTAGTTACTACCTGTACTGTTTTGGATAACTGTTTAAAAAGTTAATAATTTTCTGCTTGAAGTTCAGATCTGGATCTTCATTGCGAAATTTGTCATAAAGTTTTTCCATAAACAGGATCAACTTTCCCCGATCCTTAACCGGCGGATGACTTGTTTTGAATAGGCAATTAATGAAAGTTTTTTCGTACTGATCTTCAAAACCTGGAAAAAGATTCTGCATAACATAGAGAGCCGCAGGTATGCAGTTGATGCTATGCTGTTTGATATATAGAATACTTTCTGTAATCAGACAGGCTCTGTTTTCAATGTAATCTGTGATTTCTTTAATATCAGAACTGTTTTTATAATCGGAGGCTAGTTCTGTTATTCGGGGAACTAGGGAATGGGCTGCCCATGTAACAATCATAACATGGAGGCTGGGCATACAGTTTAAATGAGGATCCATCTTATGTATCAGGGCGAATGTGCGGTCGCCCTTTACAGGTGCGGGTGGTGTTGTTGTGGATTGGGATTTTCTGTATGTGGAACCTGCGGTAGGGTAGATAAGTTTAAGTTTTTTGTGTGATTTTTATACCGAAATAAAAGATTTGTATTTACATTTG
>DAOTGZ010000185.1:0-5429 GCA_035447445.1 Spirochaetota bacterium
TCTAAAAATAAAAATATAGTAAATGATAAAATCTTGCTTATGCCCTGCTGGGATCATATAAATTCACGTCTTATGCAGGCCAGGTTAATACAGGAAGGTATTGACGCACGACTTATACCTGACACAATAGAATCTATTCAGAGAAGTTTGCAGCATAATACCGGTCAATGCATACCGCTAAATATAATTGCCCAAAACGCAATGGAATATGTACGTCAAAATAATCTTGATCCTGCAAAATGTGTTCTCTGGATGTTTGATTCCAGTATTTCGTGTAACGTTAGAATGTATCCTTACTATCTGCGCAAGCTTATGCAACAACAGGGCGGTGGAATGGAAAACCTTGCTGTATACATCGGAGAATTAACATTTACTGATTTTTCTTATTCAACTGCGATTGACATCTACTTCGCTCATATGTTTGGCGGATTGTTAAGAAAAATGGGTTGTCGTTTACGACCTTATGAAAATATTCCAGGAAGCACTGACAAGGCGATTGAAGAATCTACAGAAATTCTATTCAATATGTTTAAAACAGGTTCGGACAAAGAGGAGGCCTTGGAAAAAGTTATTTCTCTGCTAGAAAAAATAGATATAACTCCCGGATCAAAACCCAAAGTCGCCCTCTTCGGAGACCTTTACGTACGTGATAACGACATTATGAACCAGCAGCTTATTAAAACTATCGAACAAAACGGCGGAGAGGTGGTTACTACACCCTATAACGAATATTTAAAACTCATCGCCAGTCCTTATATCCGCAAATGGATCACGGAGGGTCTCTACTCCAATGCAGCGCTTGGTAAAATAATGATTACCGTTGTAAACATGATAGAAAAAAAATATTCCAAATACTTTAGCCGAATTCTTAAGGAAGAGATCGAAACGCATGACATATCAGCCGAAACTCTGCTTGATAAATATAATATTAAACCCGAGCATACCGGTGAATCCATGGACAATATTTTAAAAATATGCACAATAGCCGAGCGATATCCTGATCTTGCCCTTTTTGTGCAAACCAACCCAGCGTTCTGCTGTCCCTCTCTTGTAACTGAGGCCATGTCGCAGCGTATAGAAGCCGATACAGGAATACCTATAATAACGATTGAATATGATGGAACTGGCGGTAATAAAAACGATGTGCTTATACCTTACCTTCGTTTTCCGCGAATGGCAAGAACCGAAAAGAGTCAAAACCATAATGAAGCAAACGCGGGGTAAATTATATGAAAATGACAAATTTAATAATATCATTAATGCTAACTTTATCAATAATCGGTATTTTCACTGAAGATATTACCCCCAACAAACCAGCACTTCAACTAGCCGGGTTTGGGGAAGCACTTGATCAACTTAAAACTTCTCTTGATCGACTTAAAACTTCTCTTGATCGACTTAAAACTTCTCTTGAAAGAACCGAGCAGTTTATCACTAAAATTTATGAAACGGTTAAAGCAATAACATCTTTTGCCGGTCTTAAAACTATCATAGTACTTATTATTACTTTCGGAATAGCATCTGGAATTGGCACAACGGGTATTGCTAAAGGCAAAAACATCTTTATACTGTCACTCCTTATTGTCGATCTCTTGTGGTTTTTTTGGTTTGGAGTATTTTATGATGAGAAAAAAGAACTTCTCAGGGATATGATTAAATCAAATCTTCTTATCCTTTCGCCTTTTTTACTCATAATACTTTTGAAATACATAATGCCACCGATTTACAGATTCACTCGCTCTTTTAACAGAAAGAATGTACATACTAAGAAATTTTGTATCAAACACTGGAACGAATTTAACACGGAATCATCTAATTTTATTACAAATTATAATAACGATATTCATGAGGCTAACAATAGTGTTGTGTTATCGGCTGATACAACACGCAGCATAAAAAAACTGATGATTTTACTTAAAGAACTTGGCAGCAAAGAAAAAAGTGTATGACAGCAGTAAATGCAAATTTTTGACGCCCATGCGCATCTTAGTAATGTAACTACTACACCTCATTTGCAGACGGCTAACAATAGTGATCTGCCATTACCAGATTATATTGTCTGCAATTCTACTCAGCCTCAGGATTGGAGCCAGACAATTGATACTTGCCGTCTTGACAAGAGGCTTTTGCCTGCTTTAGGCATTCATCCTTGGTATACGAATAACGATTACATGCTCTACCTTGATAAATTATCTTTATATATGTCCGATCTGCATGCAATTGGCGAAACAGGCCTGGACAAATTGCGCGGAAACTTTACTCTGCAAAAAGCTTCTTTTATAGAGCATATTCGGCTTGCAGATCATTTAGGTCTCACCCTTGTTGTCCACTGCGTAAAGGCTTTTGACGAGCTTTATGCAATAATAAGTAAAGAAAAACCTAAAACATCAATTTTAATCCATGGATATAATAAATCAAAGCAGTTAGCCCAGCAACTATGCACAATATGCGACTGCTATTTTTCGTTATCACCTCTATTTTTTGAAACAAACAACGGTATCAGCGAAAAAAAAAGACAATTACTGGATTATCTGATATTATCAAACAGGCTACTTCTTGAAACAGATTTTCATTTTTATTATTATAAGAAAGAAGGCATCGAGGAGTACCAAAATCTTATTCAAGATAGCTTGAATAAGATCACACTGGTATTAAAAAAAGATAAAGCTACCCTATCAAAAAATATCTTCGCTCTCTCTTGCAAGCTTTTTAAGGCAGATTGAAGAGCCAAATTATTTTACTATACGATAAAACTTTTTTAGATAACCTTCATTTTAGCTTATCTTGAAGAAACCGACAGCACTTTTAAGTTTTTCAGCAATAGAAGATACTGACTCCGATGTCCCAGCCATCTCTTCCGCGCCTGATGCGTTGCCTTGGGTAAGTTCGTTAATTATGGAAATAGAGTTAACAACTTCACCAACGGCCACCTTCTGTTCTTCTGTAGCGCTTTTCATCTCGGAAGATCGCTCTTTCATTGAAACAGTCTCTCGTAAAACCCTATTTTTAGTGTTCATCTGGGTATCCATATACCCCACTAAAAGGTTGGTCATTTGACTTACATTATTCACACCAGAAATAATCTCGCTGATTGTACTGATTGCTTCGGCAACAGAGCCCATACCGTTTTCGATCTCTTCATTGTTAATCTGTATATTGCGATCTATCTCTTTAATGCTAGAAGCTGTCTGTTCGGCCAGCTTTGACACCTCATCCGCTACCACCGCGAAACCACGCCCAGAATCACCGGCACGCGCCGCCTCAATAGCCGCGTTCAATGATAACAGATTGATCTGTTCGGAAATATCGTTAATCATAGCAACGATTCCTACCATCTCGTGAGAGCTATTGGTTATCTTGGTCATACTCTGCGACATTCGAGTAAGTGACTTTTCACCCATTTGGGCCTTCTTGACAATCTGGTTTAAAATTGAAGCTGTTTCATCAAGCTTTTCACCTGTCTGTTGAATAATTTCTGAGAGGCTTTGCATCTGCTGTTCGAACTGATCAAGTTTGTCATGCTGGCTATGTGAATGAAGTGCAACATTTTCGATTCCGGCCGAAACCTCTTCAACTGTGGCCGTAATCTGTTCTGCAGAGGCAGCCTGATTTTGCGCATTATCAGAAAAGGATACAGCTGCTCCCGACATCTCTTCAGATGATACAGCCAGTTCAGATGCAAGATTTTGAATACTTCGAACAACATCACTCAACTTGACACGCATATTATGGAGAGACTCCATTAATACTCCAGTTTCATCCTTACGCTCAAAATGCCTGTTATCGATATCGATTGTAAAATCGCCCTGCTCAAGAACGTTAGCGTAATTTGCTGCTGCTGTAA
The DNA here is from genome assembly GCA_035447445.1 of Spirochaetota bacterium. GTDB lineage: Bacteria > Spirochaetota > UBA4802 > UBA4802 > JAFGJZ01 > JAFGRW01. The sequence continues at coordinate 3,845 of DAOTGZ010000185.1, forward strand.
TAGGTTGCACAATACTTCTTGAAATAATAAAGGTTACAACTATACCTAAAAGAATAAAAAACAGGGTAAGGATAATTACCATAAACCTCATAAACGGTAGCTGATGAAATACATCACTCCGATGAGCACCTACCGCTATTGACCAACTGCTATCAGGTATTGGAGAGTAACCAAAAAAACGTACTGAACCCATGAAAGGATACTCATCAAACCCCATTTCCCCTTTTACCATTTTTTCAAACATTACAGAAAGTTTGGCAAACTCAGGATTTGTTTTACCCTCTTCAAGAAAATTACGCTGATTATTTACAAAATCCCTGTTTCCATGAGCGATAAGAGTTCCGGTTTTATCAATTATATATGCATAGCCTTTTTCACCATAACCAAGTGAATCAACCGTCATGCTTAGCCACTCTGCTTTCATAACAGCCAGAACTCCTCCAACAATAACTCCGTTACCATTTCTCACAGGCACTGAAATTGTCATAACAGGTATCTTTAAAATGCGATGTATAAAAATGTCAGAGGCATGTGTTTTGCCTGCTATTGTATCTCCAAAATATGGTCTATCCTTTATATTTGTCTTAGAACCATCACTAAGAGTAACATCTCCATTTGTGTCAAAAAAACCGAGTTGCATGAAACCGGATCTGTTGGCCTGCTTTAATACTACCATCTGCTCATCGGGATTCAGGTTTTTTATATATGGAGTTTCAGCAAACTGGGTAACTGTCGTTATATGCCTGTCAAGTATAGCTCTTACAATAGAAGCGGCATTTTTTGCTGTTTGAGGAATTACCTCCTCGACCTGGCCCTTTAAAGCCTTAGCTGCCTGCCAGTAACCAACGCTTCCGACGCCTATGGAAACACAGATTAGCATTCCGATTACTCCGCCCGTTAAGCGTGTCCCGATTGATTTATTAGTGACAAGCTTGTTAACCATTTTTGCACTCTCCGTGATTGTTTAGCAGTTTATTTGATATCATTATTGATCTCATTTGAGCATATAAAAAAATGGCGAAACTCAATGCCTTTAACTGTACAATTTTACAAATTTTAGTATTTCCGTGAAATCTTGCAGCTAATCATTACGGGAACTTCTAAAAATTACCATTTTCGGTACGGCTATGCCATTTAACTTATTATAAGGATAATTTTTCGCTATTATCTTGTTTATAAACTGATTATTAGCGGATCCCTTAACTTAAATTGCGACTTAACTCTGATACCAATAATTTAACGAAACAATTGACGCAATACACTATATTGTCGGTTTTTCATACATCTTTTGTTAATAATGTTTTGTCCAATATTTTTTATAATAGGGAACTTCGAAAAATTACCATTTCTGGAACGGCTATACCGTTTAAAGCCAAATTAAAGTTAATTTTTGGAGATTGCCAATATATATTGCAACTTGATCATTAGAAGCATGAAATTTACCTGATAGATATCGGGTAAATATTCAATCAATATAGTCCTCAACCCGGCAAATTATTTCCAGGTCGAGGACTATACAAAAATATTCCTACTTAAATGAGCTGCGGTTATGCTCTCTGATTATTTTGGCAAGAGCCTTGTCTCG
>DAOTGZ010000186.1:0-5372 GCA_035447445.1 Spirochaetota bacterium
GACCCCCACCAGAGAGGCGCCGGCCATCATCATCTCAATCGCGTCACTTCCGGTTGTAACACCGCCCATTCCTATTACAGGTATATCTACAGCTTCTGTAACCTGATATACCAGCTTTACTGCGACAGGTTTAACAGCAGGTCCAGATATTCCACCAAATTTTGCCGATATAACCGGCCGTCTTGCATTTATATCTATTACCATACCTGGGCCCAATGTATTAATCATCACAAGGCCATCGGCCCCCGCATTCTCCGCAGCACGAGCAATTCCTGTAACATCATGTGTATTGGGAGATAGTTTGGCTAATACTGGTAACTTGGAATTTTTTTTAACAGCGCCTACTATATCTGCCACCATCTCTTTAGATGCAGACAAAGGAGTACCAAACTCTGACGAAACATTAGGGCATGACAGGTTAAGCTCAATATAATCAGCAGATGAGTCATTTACATAATCCGATAGTTTTACAAACTCGTCTCTGTTCGCGCCAAAGACACTCGAAATCACAGGGACATCCGACTCTTTTTTGAATTTTTCGATCTCTTCAAGCCCTTTTTCTATGCCCGGATTGCAGAGCCCCATTGCGTTTATCATTGCACCTTCGATTTCACAGACAACAGGTCCAGCATGGCCACTTCTAGGTTCAAGAGTACATGATTTCATTGTTACGAAACCAGCACCATTTTGTACCGCAAAAAGCATTGAACCGTACGAGACGTCCATTATGCCCGCTGGTAAAACAAGAGGCGAATCAGATTTGCAATTAAGAAATTTAACTGATAGTTTTTTTGATTTTTCCATAGACCTTGAATGTATATTGATTATTTTGTAATATGCCAAATTGAGGACTAATTATCTTTTTTTATATGTTTAAAATTTCCTTTTACAAAGAATTTGCCTTACCTATCTCTTCTCCAAAAACGCGTTCGCAATACCTACAACGTATCGAAAGAGGATCTTTTGCTTCAACATCAAAAACAGTTATGACCGGTTCACTGTTTGTGACACAGTGCCGGTTAGGGCAAACTAAAATTCCTTTTAGTACATCGGGTATTTCTATTTTTGTTTTTTTGCATGGTTTAAAATCTTCTATAATCGAAATTGTGGCACTCCTTGCCACTAGTGAAACCGAGTTTATCTCTTCAATAGATAGATATCTATTCTCAATTTTAATTACATCTTTACGACCATGTTTCGGGCTACTTAAGTTTGTTCCGATCATCACTTGATCGTTCTCTCCAATCCCAAGAAGATCAATAACCTTAAACACTTTCCCCGGTGGAATATGATCAATAACAGTTCCACACTTAATCGCGTCAACTTTTAACTCTTTTATCATACAACCCCCAAAAGAGAGGCAATTATTGCCTGCCTCATATACATACCATTTTTTGCCTGGGCAAAATAGTGCGCACAAGGTAAAGAGTCAACATCTGTTGTAATTTCATTTACACGAGGAAGAGGATGCAAAAGTGTGAAATTATTCTTTAAACTGGCCGACTCTACCATTGATCGAGTAATCTGATACGAGTCCTTTACTTTTTCATATTCATATTGACCGGCGAATCGCTCACGCTGTATACGAGTAACGTACATGACATCCACCTTGTCAAGAACCGCACTAATATCTTCACTTTCATGATACTTGATACCCATTTTATCCAGATCATGACGCACATAAGCTCGTATTTTAAGGTGTTCCGGCGAGATAAGGTATAGTTCGGCATTAAACATGGCTAGACCATAAACCAGAGAGTAAACCGCGCGGCCATAACGCAAATCGCCAACAATCGCCACCTTTCGGTTTTCAACGGTTTTTTGCTGTTTCTTTATGGTATAAAGATCAAGTAATGTTTGAGTCGGATGTTGATTAGCCCCATCACCAGCATTTATAACCGGAATATTAACTATTTCCGAGGCGAATCGTGCAGCTCCTTCGATTGCCGACCTTATTACGATTGCGTCGGCATACTGGCTCACAGTTTTGATGGTATCAGCAAAAGACTCACCTTTTTGCACAGATGAACTTTTTGTCTCTTGCATTATTATGGTTTGCCCCCCCAATCTTTTAATTGCTGAATCAAAAGAGAAAGCTGTTCTTGTGGAAGGTTCAAAAAACAAAAGAGCGACCAAATGGCCGCTAATATCCAAACTGATCGAACCGGATTCGATCTTTTCTGTAAGCTTGATTAATGAAGTGACATTATCTTTGGAAAGAGAACGCATCGAGATGATGTCCATAGCACCTCCCTGCCCTGGCGTTTGATTCTCTTGTTTCACACCCCCCCTTTTTGTCAAAGAAAAATTAGCCGATACCCTATTTTTTACATAATCTTTCTTTATATCATAAAAAAACCGCTCTCTTCTTTAACGATTAATTAAATTTGATTTATATGGTGTCCGATATTCATAATACGTCTAAAATATTGTCAGATAAAAGAAGATTACCAATTTTTTTATAATCAACTTATCCGGTATGACCTTAACCAATTGTACCGATTCTTTGTTGATTTCGCTGTATACTGTTTATTGCAAAAAAAATCAGTGGGGTTACTTATAGTGTTTTTCAGAGTTACAACTGTTTTTATGCTTATCCTTTTTTTACTGCCTATATTTGCAAACGAGCGCAATGTCTCCATAAACAGACGGCCATCCGGCATAAAAGAGTCATATTTAAAGTCTAAAGGCCTATCCCCTGCCACAGAAAACGGGAAAAAATCTGCTAATAAAACAGACAAAAATAGCGTCAAAAAAAGCAGTACTAAATCGGAAACTAATACAAAGGTTTTAATACACACTATAAAAAAGGGAGAAAATCTTACCAAAATTGCTCGCAAATACAACACAACAGCTGCTAACATACTCTCACTAAACAAGATCAAGAATCCCAATAAGCTTTATGTTGGCACCCGATTAAAGATACCATCCACAAAAAGCCTTAGTTCAACAAACACTAGCAAACCAGCTGCAAAGCCGATTTCATGCAAACTTAAATTTATCTGGCCCGCCAAAAATATAGCTCGTGTTGTGAGTGACAAAAAAGGAACAGCGAACCCTATCGGAATAACAATTTTTTCGGGCAAAAAAACATCGGTAATATGTTCAGAAAACGGAATAGTCAAGAAAATTGGCTATATGCGAGGATTCGGCAACTATATTGTTATCGGTCATACTGAGCGCTTTATGACTGTATACGCAAATATTGATTCTGTGATGGTCAAAGAAGGAGAAAAGGTAAAAAAAGGAGCGCCAATCGCAACATTAACATCTTCTCTGCATTTTCAAATAAACCAGGGCGGAAAGCCTCTTGATGCCCTAACTGTACTGCCAAAAAGGTAATAAAATTGATTAGTTTGGAATCTTTCGCCCACTTGCCAAATCTTTTATAGTTTTGTAAAGAGAATAGACAGTATAGCCCAAGAAACGGTAGTTTAAGGTAGACGAGATATCTTCACTTGTATGATAACGTGGATTACGGTAAAAACCGGTATCGGTGACCATTATTGCCGGATACCCCTGTTTTATAAACGAAGAGTGATCAGAATAATCGATACCAGGAACAGACGCGGGCGCTATCATTTCGAACATCTTTATAAAAGAATTCTTGTTAAAATATTTTTTAAAATAAAAAGCTGTTTTAGATTGCGATGGAAGTGTCGCAACTGCAAGGTAATTACCTTTTTTGGGGTAATTGCGCTTCATATCTTCTACAGGATAATTCTGTTTTGCAAACCTGCTTCCAATACCTAACATGTCAAGGCATAACATCAACTCAATATTCTCTTTACGCTTTTTACAGTTTTTTGCGTGCTGAAAAGATCCCATCAACTCTGTCCCAAAAAATGGGGGTTCCTCAAGAGCAAAAGCCACAAATCTTATGGTTTTTTTATGGGTCTCTTTTTTTAAAAGACGATGCAATTCAAGAAGAGCCGCTATACCAGATCCGTTATCGTTTGCTCCGGGTGACCCCTCAACCGTGTCGTAGTGAGCACCGATTATGATTATTTTTTCAGGATTTTTTTTGCCAGGGAGTTCTGCGATTACATTCACCACATTGTGGCCTTCAGCTTTAAATTTCTCTTTATCGGGAATTGTGCCATGAAGAGCAAAAGCCGATTCAATAAATTCCGCAGCACGCTCAAGATTCTCGTTTAAGCGCAACGATCGCTCACCTATATAATCGGATAAGGCACGTACAATATGCCGGCAATTAACAACAATCTTGTCTCTTCCCGTGAAAGTATCGTATAGTTTTAGAAATAGCCTCATAATCAATCCAACAGATCCAAACCGATATCAGCTATTGAACTCTCTTCAGGAGCAGTACTGCCTATTTCCCGGTCAATCATGACCTTATGTGAAGCTGTGATATCCTCTTCGGGTTCACGGGATAAAAGTTCACGACCACTACTGTAAGAACCGCACATGGTATCAATTTCTGTAGGCACTGTTCCAGGAATAAATATCTCTTCCATAACATCCGTACACCCTGATCCGGGCCGCAGTCCGCTCTCGCGAGCAATAATCGCATGTTCAAGTTCAGCGTAATGGGGAAAGTCTTTTACTGGATATTTTTCCAACGCTCCTCTCATATACGCGCCCCAAAGGGGAGCCGCTACATTACCGCCCGTTTGTCCCCGGCCTAGAGACATTCCAAGACTGTCGTAACCAATCCAGATACTGGTTGTCAGTTCGGGGGTAAACCCGACAAACCAGGCATCACGCCAGTTATTTGTTGTACCAGTTTTTCCCGCTGCCGGCCGACCAGGATTCGCTGAAACTCCTGTACCAGCCTCAACTACAGTTTTCATCATGCTTATCATTATAGAGGCGGTAGCCGGTTCAATCAGCTGAATTTTCTTCTTTTTAGTTAACTCTTCCAGCTCTTTTTTAACCTCTTCCTCCCGATTCTCGATAACAGTTCCCTCACGGTTTTTGATATAACGTATTCCATAAGGTATAACAGCTTTTCCACCGTTTGCCATAACAGCATACGAACGTGCCATCTCAAGAGGAGTAACCTCGACCGTTCCCAGCGCAATGGAAAGATTTCGGTTTATACGCTTATCGGCAGACTCTTTATCCATTCCAAAAAGTTTTGCGTAATAATCCATAACTGTCCCGATTCCAATGGTCTCGGCAATACGGACTGAAATCACGTTAATTGATTTAGCCAAAGCACGTCTAAGACGTACCTCACCCGAATAACTGCCCTCATAGTTTTCAGGCGACCATGTTTTTCCATCACCGTCAAGGTACATTATAGGAGCATCAAGTACAGCTGTTGCGGCGGTAAACTGTCTTGATTCGACAGCAGCAGCATAAAGAAGGGGCTTAACCGATGAGCCGGGTTGTCGGTATGATTGTAC
>DAOTGZ010000187.1:0-5337 GCA_035447445.1 Spirochaetota bacterium
AAGCTATATAGATAATCAATGGTTGATCCTTAACGTTCTATGGGCATTTAAGTAAAAAATTAAGTAGTCTGTTTTTAGAAAACAAATCAGGTTTAATTTTACGATATGAGCCTGATTTGTTGTGTTTTCTAAACATATTTTCATTGACACTAACATTTTTGTTTCTACTGTACAATCAATGAAAACAGAAATAATTGATACTGAAAAAAAATCTCTGCTATCTTTAATGAAAGCAAATTACAGGCTCAAATATGTTCAGGAAGAGGATCTTCTTGAACTTTTATCCTATTGTCACTTTCGTAAATTCAGCAAAGGCTCCTATGTTTTTATGGAAGGAGATGATGTAGAAAGTCTTTATATAGTATCTTCCGGCAAGATCGAGCTTAATATGAATAACCACAAGTTTCAAGAGAAAATATTTAGCATTATAGGCCCCGGTCAACTGTTAGGTCTATCTGAGATTTTTAACTGTCATCAAATACATACAACAAATGCTCTTTGTGAGCAGGATTGTACGGTCGCTGCCATATCACGTGATCATTTCCGTTCAATTATTACCGCGCTTCCATCTCTCTCTTTTGCTGTTTGCATCATAATGGGAAATATGATCGGAGAGTTAAGACATGAGCTTTCACTCTCAAGTGCCGAAGTCAAGATAATGAGCTATTTAAAAAATCTTATGATTAAATCAGCAGTATTAAAAGATGGGCAGATCATAGTTCCTCGAGAAGTCAGATATGAAAAGCTGGCAAAAATTCTTAATATTACAAGAGAGACTACAAGCCGTGTCTTCATCTCGCTTAAAGACAGGCATATTATAGATATACATAAGGATTACTATATAATTCTTGATGAAGAAAAAATCATGAACATAGTTCCTCACTACTCCTGCTTGTCACAGAGCTACAACTAATTACCGATCATATTTTTCCTCTTGCATCAAAGCGCGGATAAGGCGCTAATCAATTTATCGCATCCACCATTTTTAATGAATTCAGAATGCTGTTCCACACTATCAAAGTGCTTGCCGGTTATTTTATTGCACAACATTTCAGAGTCGGTTTGAGAGTAAAAAGCACTCAATACTTTTTTTGTAACAGGATTATTGAAATAGGAAGGTGTTTGTCCGGAATTGTCTCTGCACCAGAGAAGCATCTTGTACCAGATAACGGCGCTCAATGCTCCACAAGCATAACCGCTAAGGCCGATACCGCCTGCGAAACCGGCTGCGGCTGTGGTATCTTCTTCAGAAGCTCCCATTTTTTTCAGCACCTCGGAAGAACAGCTTACGCAAGAGGGCTTGCACTTTGCCTGATTGGTCAAGCCCTCATCAGCGGATACTAGGGCTTCCGGTGTCCACCTGGCAATCAGATTGAAACATGGACTGAATACAAAACCACGGATAATGACCTTGAACATGTAGGTAAAAAACTGCCACCTGTTTTGCCAGTCGGTGTTTGTAATATCCTGGCAGTTAATCGAACCGGCTCTTTTTTGAAAAGATTCAATTATATTCTTAGAGGCGTCTATCGCGGCTTTAATTGCTGTGTCGCTGTTTCCGTATCTCTGGTACGATTCAATACCACAAGCCAGAGACGCGCCCCAAAGCATTCCGCACTGTTGGCCTTTCAGGGCAATTCCTCCAGCCAGAATTGCAAGAGCCTCCTCTTCGGCATGCCTATCGTTATTATACTCACGGTTTAAAAGATGACACATCGCGGTAGAGCAGGCGCCGCGTCTCCAGAATACCATTCTTGGACTGGCTTGTTTTGTTTTATCGCTTTTCATCGGTTGTCTCCTTAGGCTGCTTTTTCTTCCCAAATTTAGAATAAAAGCAATTTTAATCTTTTTGATTTACTTCCACCTTAAAGCTGAAAACCTGATCTATTTTCACATCAAAGGCGTTTGCGATTTTGAAAGCCAGCTCAAGCGAGGGTGAATACTTACCGGCTTCAATTGCTATTATTGTCTGGCGTGAAACCCCTGTCTTCTCCGCAAGCTGCTGCTGGGTCATCTCGTTTGCAAAGAAGCGGTGTTCCCTGATCTTATTTGATATTGTACATTTGTTTTTCATAATATGTTTACCGGCTGTAATAGTACAGGCGTGTAAAACCCTCCAGAATTGATCCCAGACTAAAAGAGATGAATATAATATTAAGCAGATATGCAGCGGATCCATCCATAACGATCCAGACAAGAGCCGAAATAAACCCTATTCCGGCAAAGGTAAAACCAACACGTAAAGATTTAAGCTCTATTATCTTGTCACGCTCATCTTCGACGACCTCCAATTCTATCATCTTTTCTATATCTTTGTCGTCACAGTTTCCAGTTTTAATCTGAGAGGCTATCGCGAGAGAGATCGAATATAGAATATGAAAAAGTATCTGTATCACAATCATGGCGACAATGCCGATTCCGATAAATTTGAGCATAGTAATTGCCTGCTGTTTTAAAATAGCATCTGTATCTGTTGCTGCTGTCGAGCAGCCAAACGAATAATAGCAGTATGCTGTCAGAACTGCTATTCCGGTTACTATCATTATAATGGTCTTTTTCTCTTTGTAAGCCATGTTGGCCTCCTTTACATAAAGTATCACATTGTTGACAAAATGTATAAAATACTTTACATTATGTCAATAATAATTGTCAATTTTGTAATATTTTCTGATAACTTTATACTGTTAGCTCCTTAAACCTTGGTTAGATCTATGAAAGATTAGTCTGTAACATTATAATATCACTTGACCCGTAATATTATAGAAATAGGGTGGTAGGGTATGCTACCTAATATTTTGAAGGAGTTTAAAATGGAAGTTAACGCAAAGGCGCATCATTCACAGCAGTTGAAACAGCAGTTTGATAATCGTCTGTCACGTATAGAGGGACAGGTTAAGGCTTTGCGTAGAATGATAGATGATGATGTCTATTGTGACGAAGTTCTTAATCAGGTGACATCTGTAATGGCAGCGTTAAACGGCATAAGGCTTTTACTTTTAAAGAAACATATAAACTCGTGTGTCAGGGAGCAGTTAATGGAAGGACATACAGAAGTTGTGGATGAACTAATGAAAACAATAGGGAGGATGACAAAACAATGAAAAATACATTTATATTATCTGGAATGAGCTGTGCTTCTTGTGCGGAGCATATCAGAAAAGCTGCTGCATCTGTTGAAGGTGTAAATGACGCGTCGGTCAATTTAGCTTCAGAGCGACTTACTGTTCATTCGAAAGGTGGTGATAAAATTTTGTCTCAGATAGAGCAGAAGATAGCAGATGCCGGATATTTGGCAAAACGAATTACGGATAACCGTAAAGTTACGATATCTATCGGCGGAATGAGTTGCGCGTCTTGTGCTAAAAGTATAGAAGGAGCACTTTCTCAAATGGATGGGGTAACACTTGCAACTGTAAATTTTGCAACAGAAAGACTTACTGTTGAGTACAATCCAGAACAAGTCAGACTTGGAATGATAAAGCAGCGTATTATTGATAATGGATACACTCCACTCGAAAGTGAAAAAAGTGATGGTGAAGACGAACAAAAAAGAAAAGACCGAGATATCAAAGTGCTTAAAATAAAATTTTTTATTGCCGCGCTGTTTACAATACCGCTATTCTATCTTGCGATGGCTCCCATGATTACATGGTTTTCGGTTCCGTTTCCGAAGTTTTTAATGCCTATGACAAATCCGCTTTATTATGCCCTTGTGCAACTGGGGCTAGCGCTTCCGGTTATTGTGGCTGGGCACCGTTTTTATAGTGGGGGGGGAAAGGCAATTATTCGCAGGTCACCTAATATGGATTCTCTGGTGGCAATGGGTACCAGCGCGGCTTTTTTATACAGCCTTTTTTCTGTTAGCCGCATTGTGGCCGGTCAAATCAGTGCTGTGCATCACCTCTATTTTGAAACAGCAGGTGTAATCATAACCCTTGTTATGCTGGGTAAACTTATGGAATCTTCGGCCAAGAGGCGAACATCGGGAGCAATAAAAAAGCTTATGCGGCTTGCTCCGCAAACAGCTACTCTTATACATAATGGGAAAGAGGTGGTTGTGCCTGTTCACGAGGTAGAAGTCGGTGATGTAATAGTAGTAAAGCCAGGTGAAAAAATTGCGGTAGACGGTGAAATAACTGAAGGTCAGACCTCAATTGACGAGTCGATGCTCACAGGAGAGAGTCTCCCCGTCGAACGTGGCCCTGGCGATACCATCTATGCTGCAACAATAAACGGCAACGGTAGCATTTGTTTTAGGGCTACAAAGGTAGGCGATGATACGGCGCTTTCTGCGATAATACGGCTTGTCGAAGAAGCACAGGGATCAAAAGCTCCGGTTGCTCTTTTGGGTGATGTAATCTCAGGTTATTTTGTGCCTGCAGTTTTTATTATTGCTCTTGTTTCATCAGTAGCTTGGTTAATTTCGGGGGTGCCCGTTACATTTGCTCTTACTATATTTATATCCGTACTTTTAATAGCGTGTCCATGTGCGCTTGGGCTTGCGACGCCTACCGCCATAATGGTAGGAACCGGCAAAGGAGCCGAAATGGGGGTGCTTATTAAATCAGGAGAGGCTCTTGAGGTTGCCCATAAAATAGATAGTGTAGTTTTTGACAAGACCGGAACAATTACCGAGGGTAAGCCACGCGTAACTGATATAGCCGTTGCTGATGGAGGTGATCAGAATTTGCTATTGCAAATAGCCGCGTCAGCAGAAAAAAATTCTGAGCATCCCTTAGGTAGTGCGATAGTAAATGAAGCGAAATCGCGAAATTTAAAGTTATTGAAAGTAGCAGGGTTTTCAGCTGTTACAGGTCTCGGTATCGAGGCTGTAATAGATAGTAAAAAGGTGCTGCTCGGTAATTTGAAATTTATGCGAGAAAAAGGTATCTATGTTAATGAGCTTTCCGATAAGAGTGAAAATTTTGCACTAGAAGCTAAAACACCTGTCTATGTGGCAGTGGATGGTAGCCTGTACGGAATAATTGCGGTGGCCGACACAATAAAAGAAGGTAGCCGAGAAGCCGTAAACAGGCTTATTAAACTTGGTATGGATGTTATTATGATAACTGGTGACAACAGTGCGACAGCAAATGCTATTGCTAATCAGGTGGGTATAAAAAATGTTCTCTCAGAAGTGCTGCCACAGGATAAAGCAGCAGCAATTGAAAAATTGCAAAAAGATGGTAAAATAGTAGCAATGGTTGGTGATGGTATTAATGATGCGCCCGCGCTTGTACGCGCCGATGTTGGTATTGCTATTGGTTCGGGAACTGATGTCGCAATCGAATCGGCAGATATTGTGTTAATAAGAGGAGATGTTCGAGATGTGGTTGC
>DAOTGZ010000188.1:0-5327 GCA_035447445.1 Spirochaetota bacterium
TACGAGAAAAAGAACAACAACACCAGTAATAATAGCGGAGCAATCGAAACCTGATTAGAAGACCTCTCAGGAGTCACTATCTCCTCCGTACTCTTACCAAATTGCAACTGACGAGCAATATATTCCGCCTCCTTAAGGTTATCACCAGCAGAGTGCAAAATATCATTTATAACGTACTCCTTCTGTTTGTGATCCACCATATGTATCATATCAGAAAGAATATGTCTTGTATAGTGCCTCTTTAACGGTTTAACCTCAACATAAGTATCAAACAACTTACGATCAGCAATCTTGGACGAAGCCGAAACAACAACATTCGGACCTTTAGAAATCTCTTTAATTGCTTTCTTATCAGATTTGGAACAATCAGAAATATCATCAATAACAATAATCTTGCCAACAGACTTAACAGCATCAATCAGATCATCTACCTTCATTTTAGATAATTCAGCCTTTAACGATTCGGACTCTTCACTATCAGCCAAATAACCTGGCGATGATAATAACAGAATATAAACCAGACTCTTTTTACGTAAATACTCCGGTAAAAATATAGCATCCGGAATCTGGCGTAAAAGGGCAGACTTACCGCAACCCTGTGCCCCGGATAAAACAAAAGACCGCTTTTTACTAATCTGATTATTTATTTCAGAAACAAGATCATCTCGACCAACAAGACCCTCAACATTATTCAATGAAACCTGATGTTCAACAGACCTGTTAAAAAACTTAAACAGCTTAGACTTATACCTATTCTTCGGCTGATCCAGAATATTAACAGCTTTCCGCTTAGACTCTAAAGATATATGTGAATAGATCATTGTAGTCTCGATACTGTTATGCCCTAACAACTGGGCAATCTTTTCAATAGCAACACCCTTTTCATATAATGCAGTAGCATAACTATGCCTTAATGTATGACAATGCACATCGCCCTTACCCAGAATCTTTTTAGAGTTTTTCTTCACCACCCTATGCCATGCCGACCTGCAGCCACCAACAAGCAAACCATCATATACAAGCCTTGTACTGTTTCGCTGCAGATACTTTTCCAACTGAGTCTGCAAATAAGGAGTCAGAGGGATTATTCTTTCCTTGTTACCCTTACCCACTATTTTTATAAACGATTTAGATAGATTAATATCCGATACTTTAAGAGAGGTTAGTTCAGAGATCCGAAGACCGGCGTAGGACATCAAAGAAATGCCAATTCTATGGCGTTCATTTTTCGTATTTTTGAGCAGTAAATTAGTCTCATTTATACTCAAAAACACAGGAGTTTTATTCTTAATATTACCCATATACCACACTAATACATGACATACTATATACCATATTACCCGCGATTTTCAACAAAATATGTATTTTGTTGATACTGATACTCAACAAAAACAGGCTAAAAAGACAAAAAAAACGGCTCATAAACAGAACCGATTTTGTGTAATTTTAGTGAATTTATTCGAATTTATTTTGCATTTCATTAACTTCGAGCATCATTTTAAGCAGTTTTTGATTTACATCATTAAGATTATCCCTATTAATATCCTTAACGACCTTCAAAGAATCATACAACTCTTTCGCCTGCGCTTTTAAAACCAACGGTTTCATAAAATCTCCTAAAGAAACGAGGTTCACATGATTAAAAGTATTCTATTAATTTGTAGTATGTCAATTTTTTTATCAATTTTTGCTCAAAGTTCTGGGTTTTTAGACAATGAAAAGGCAAAAGAAATGAGCGAACTGGACCAGAAAATCAATAAGTCATTAGCACGAATTAGAGCAACATCAGAATCACGCGCCGGAGACTATTTAACACTATTACCAACCGTAACAGTATCAAGAAGCGCGCCAACATCAGACATTCAGGGTTCAGAAACATATATAGGTGGATCGATCAGTTTAAACGGAATATTCTCAATAAGTGACGCATCAAATAAACGCGCAAAATTAAAAAGGGAAGGGGAACGCAAGGTAAAATCCCTGGAATACCAGATCACAACATTAATTAACCGGAAATACATACTAAAGCGTAAGGTTTGGCAAAAGAGTAAAATTAAGAAAGCATTAACAAATCCCTTAGAAATTGCAAAATATGATGATGATATCGATGACTTGAACATGAGAATTGAAGAAATATCCATGAAAATAGAGCAGCAGTATGCAGAGATCGATTATGTATGTATAGAAGTCGAGGGATAATAAAAGCCTGACGGACGAACGTCAGGCTTTATGATACAAAATTGATGCAACTGATAATCATTAATATACTCGTCTGTATGGAAAATTACTTAAGCATTTTTTACAGAATAAATCAATATCCCTTCTTTCGCTTAATAAGCTTATCCAAATGATCTCTTATCGCTGTTAGCTGTTTTTCAGTAAACATCATACGTTGGATAATACCACCTGTTTTTTCCCCACCAATAAGACTTGATAATGCCTCTTTTTTAGATTTGCTAATCTGTTCTGGGTGGTAATCAATAAGAGTATAAAGATCTTCAAAAAGGGAGGCTATGGTTTTTTCAGGAGCAGAAGAACCTTTTGAGTTATATTTTTTGTCAAAAGAAGTATGCCGGGCATACTTTTGGATTTCTTCCCTTATTTGATCTCGAGTAAGAAAAGTTGTTTTAGCCAAAAGCTCTTTCTGTTTTTCTTTATCTTTAACACGCGAAATGTCATCAACTATTCTGAAATCTGTATCACGAATCAACTCTGCTTTGTTATTCTCTATTAAAAAATCATAACTACGTTTTATGGAATAAAAATACTGCTTAGATATTTTAAGGTCATTTTCAATATAGTCTTGAAGAGTGCGATTTGGAAGAAGTCTGTTTTTATTTTTTGCAACAAACAAAACATCATCAGCAATCTGTTGTTTAAGTTTGCCGGCTTCCCTACGAAGTTTTTCAAACCGAGATACATTACTCTTTATTCGATTAGTAATTTCTTGTAATTCATTAGATATTTGGCTTTCTTCAGACATAATCAAAACTCCACAGATTTACTGACTAAAAACATTTAGAAAATAAAGAATCAAAAAGTACGGCAAGGGGTGCTCGCCGTACTTTTTACACATAATTATTATCAGAAAGGAATTTCTTAATTTTCTCTAAAACATCAGGCTCAGACGACTTTATATAAATACTGTCTTTACCTATTTTTACATTACAGGTACGGTTAGCAATAGGAACATAATTCGAAACATAGTCCGGTGATAAATCACTGGATTTTTGTATCTGTTTTACATCTTCGCGGCTTAATTCTGCAGCTCGGTTAATAACAGCCTTTTTTACATCATCATCTTCGATCTTGTCTGCCAGCAATATCACCGAAGGATCTGTACTATCGAGAAGATTCGGCTTTTTATAAGAAGTAGCGATACCTAAAGCACGTACATAATCATAAAAATAACCCTTAGAAACCCCTACTTCATTTACCAAATAATCTTCAAAGGTACGACTTCCCAGCAGATTTTTTTTGTTATCTCTAACGAAAATAAGGCGTACCATAATGCTCTTTTTTAACTCAACAACGCGATTCTTCTTTTCCGACCACCACTCCTGAATTTCTCTGATTTCATCCAGATTTGATTTGATTTCAAAAGTAATTTTATCTATATCGTTAAGAACGGAAACCTTGTTATCGACAACCGGTTTTTTAGCTGTAACAGCAAGCTTGTTCTTTGCGTTTTTTTTCAGTTTATCTTTAACACTGCTCATTTAATTAACTCCACTAATTCAATATATTCCGGCACATCTTTTTCATTAAGTTTTTGCTGATAACCAAGATACAAAAACTGACTGATTTTCGAAGAATTTTGAATCTTAATATCAAGCACCATATCACTATAGTCTTCTTGCAAAGACTCAAGAGCCAAATCATTAACCGTCCGGTTTTGATAGTTGTACTGAGTAGGCAAAATATAGATATTTTGTAGGGTAGGGTTAAAGTCTTCTTTGATCTGGTTAACTGTTTTATCAATGGTAAAATCGATCGCGCGAGTATCCATTTTTTCAAGACGTGCCGGGATAATAATCACATCAGCAGCAACAAGACCCAAAACAGTTTCAGTTCGTAAACTCGGAGGCGTATCGATAACAACATAAGTATATTTCTCTGAGATTTTATTAAGCTCTTTTTTTAGAATAAGCTCTTTACCAGTCCTCTGCCAGTCATCAATTTCTTCAAACTCAAGGACCGATGGAATAATATCCAGATTATCCGAAACCTTTTGAATCACCTTAGAAAATAACTGCTCACCCTTAATCGCTTCAAGAATTGTACGACCTTCAATAGAGCTAATATCCTCAAAAAAGAAAGAGGTCAAAGCATTTTGAGAGTCCAGGTCAATCAGTAGAGTAGGGGCTTTTTTTGAAAGTAAAAGAGCCGTAATAATCGCGCTGGTGGTTTTACTGACACCGCCTTTTTTAGAAGCAAAAACTATTGTTTTCATACTGTCTCCCCTTTCTTGATTGATATTTCACCTTTGACCCACATCTCAAGAAGTGCTAACGTCGCGTTTGTGAAATTGATATCTTCATCAATACATTTCTTTTTTGCTTCTTTGATTATGTATTCTGATTTGTCATCTTTAACACTAATAATCGCGTTTGCCATTTTTTCACCTTTTCAATATATCATTATATCATTAAATATATATTTATATATTTGTCAATATATTCTTGACATTATCACATAACACTATACATTTGTATAGTGTTTAAAAACTCTAATAACCCAAATTAAAGGAGGTTAAAACTTATGAATTTGAACCAGGCAATATTTAACAAAATTAATGATCTGGGGATCACCGAAAAGCTTAAAGAGCACTATTATTTAAAAATGGAATGTTTAGGATTAATGGATCTGCATGTTGACAAACTTCGCCATGAAAATGGAACAACATTGATTTCACTTGCTCACAACGGAATACAAAACGGAGATGTCATGGCAGATCCAGACATGGAAGTAGTAATCGATGAGAACATACAAGAAGCCTACGCAAACAGATTTCAAAATGACTATGTAGGAATTGTAACTGTAAATAATACCCCGGAAAATGAACGCAGTATGAATGAATTTTTGGTCACATGGTTAGACAACATAAAAAAATCAAATTATCAATTTACTAAAATCGAATAATCAAAGCGGTCATTACGACCGCTCTAAAATATAACGTAAATACCAGCAAAATCGGTATTAAAATCGCCGGTCCCAGCAAAAGCGAAAATGGCGCGCACTACAGTGAAGAACTATAAATATTTAAGAGGATAAATAATACTGGAGCCCACCAAAAAAGGCCCCCACAGAAGATGGGCTTTTTTTGG
>DAOTGZ010000189.1:0-5317 GCA_035447445.1 Spirochaetota bacterium
ATAATATCTCGAAGACGATTAATCTGTTTCATTTTTATATCCATAGTGAGATTTAATTATAGCAGACGCCCTGGCTAAAGCTCCACCTCTATAATGGTCCGCAAGGTGTTTCAAATGTGCTATGGCATCAGAGTATTTTTTTTGGCTAAAAAGAATTAATGCATAGCTAATGCGTCCCTTAGCAACGAACATTCCACGATCATAAGGAAGTAAAAGTAATCTGTCAAATAACTGTTTCGATCGTCTATAATTTTTATAGTGATAATAATCTATTTCAGCCGCTATAAAAAGCGATCTGGGATCCGTTGGATTTTTATTCAGTGCAGACATGCTGTAACTGAATGCTTTGTTTGCATTGTCATTGATATAATAAAAATAGGCAAAATTTGATTCAGCTTTTCCTCTGTAATCTTTATTAGACATAAGTATATTATTATAAAACAAAAAAAGTGAGTCCTGTTTGTAATTCAAAGTTATATCCGATAATTTGCCAAGTAATAATAAAAACGATTTATCATCAGGTAGTGAAAAAACATCCCGAGTTTTATTTAAAAACTCAAAAAGGTGGTTGTAATCGCCCTTTCCGATTAAAATATTAACCATAAGATTTACTGTCTTATGATTATGTTTTTTTAATGTAGACAATATTTTGAAACTTTTGTCACTATTGCCCGAAAGCAAATAATTCTCAGCAGCAATAAGAGCGATTTCGCTTTTCAATCCAGGTTTTTCTGTGACTTTAAATACATCTTCAGCAAATACAGCAGCGTCCTCTACTCCATTTTTTCTTATTAAAAAATCAGAAATAAGTCGGGTAGCTTTTTCGCGATAATTGGATTCACCTATTTTTTTCGTAAAACTTTTTGCAGCTTCAAGGTTATCAAGATAGATTTCATTTTTAGCCATGTAATAGTAATCTTGATCGGCTAGCATTTTGATAGAATCAGATATATATAGACCGTTGTAAAGCGAAGATGATGTCTGGAAATGATTACGTTTAAATGCCGAGCGAGCCGCATATAAAACCATTATTGGACGAACTCTTTCATCCGCATTTTCAGCGTTTCCTGTAATCTGATCAATTAATTTATAATTACGGTTTTTATATAAAATATCCAGATATCGTGAAACAATTTCTATATCAGCATTTTTTTCTTTTGCACTAAATAATCTCGCGTATACTTCTTCCGCTTTTTTATATTCTGCATTATTGAAATGTTTTTCTCCCTGAATACGTAGAATGATAAAAGTAATATCCGATTTTGGGAAACTTGTCACTACATAATTTATATATTTTGTATTGTCTCTTTTGTTTGATTCCAAAAATAACGCGTAATCATAAATTACCCCTGAATTTTTTGCACCTTTAGGAAAATTTGTTATGAGAAAGTTTGCATCTAATCTAGCACTATCGAACCGCTTAAGGCGCATGTTTGAATCAAGCCTTAATATTCTTGCGTCATAAGCGTTTAATATTTCAGGTTTTTTTAGGTATATTGTACAATATTTTATGGTCTCTGAATAATTTTTTTTGTCATAGCTAGAAACGGCCATAAAGTAATGATACTCATTTTTATAAGAAGAAAATGGATTAAAATCATCAATACGTTTAAAACCCTCAATAGCTTTATCATATTTTTTTTCACGAAGATAAACAAGTGAGAGTTTATATTGAATCATATCGAGTTCAGGATCGAAAGCTAGTTCCTTTTGAAGAGACAGAAGTATTTTTTCGGCACGACTAAACATTGCCAATTGAACATAAATATCGGACAAAAGAAGATAAGCATTGCGCGAATCATAATCAATTTCATAAAGAAGAATCTTCTCGGCAAGAGGTCGGGCTTTATACAGGTCATTACGTTTAAGATAAATACGCCCGGCAATATTAATCGCTTCAACTTTTAGAATCTGATTCTCGGATTTTTCAATTAACTCAAGAAGTATTTCAAGTGCCTCATCCTCTCTGTTCGCTCGTGATAATATTCTACCTAAATCCAGACTCGCTTTATCATTAAGAGAAGAATCATTACCGCTAGAATAACTCAAATATTTTTTTAATGCTGCTATAGCTCGCCTATCGTCTTTTAATTCTATAAAAGATGTTCCCATGTAATACAGAACATTATAGTAAGGTCGTCTTGGCAAAAGCTCTTTAGTTACTCTGCCAAAATATACTAACGCCTGCTTATGATGTCCGCGCCGCTGTTCAATTCTACCAAACAAAATGTTTGCTCTTGTTTTTACGTCAACCTGCTTAGATGAGGACAACAGAGTTTTTAAAATTTTTTCCGATTCATTATAACTAATAGTATTAAAATATGCCAGCGCAATATCATACCGAATTTTATCAGCAAGTGCGTCATCCTCAGCAACCTGCAAGGCGTTTCTCCATTCGATTAATGCCTCATCATATCTGCGTTGTCTAAAATATATGTATCCTATTTGACGATAACTATCTGTAATCAAATAATTATCGTTAGGGTTTTCTGAAATAAAACGTTTAAATTCTTCAATGGCATGATGATAATTGCGATCAAGATAATGTGACCGTGCAATCCAGTATCGTGCTTCTGTCTTTAAATTATCATCTGTACTTATTGAAAGATAACGATTGAATTCGAATACAGCAGACTTGTAACGCTTTTGATAATGTATGCTCTTTGCAAGATTAAAAGTTGCGCGTTCTTTATATCCATCATCATTTTTAATTATGGATTGTAGTATTAACTCAGCAGACTTATAATTTTTTGCACGAATTGCTTCCAGAGCCTGATCATAGAGCATTGAACTACTCTGTTGAGCAGAAATAAATCCCCCGAGCAGAATAATCAGCATTATTAAAGCAATTCTTTTCATTTTACATTGAGTCCGGAGCACTAACACCCAGAATATGCAAACCATTACGAATAACATTCTTAACAGCTGTACAAATAATCAACATTGATTCTGTGCGCTCTGTGTCGTCGGTTAAAATTCTGTTAACAGTATAAAATCTGTGAAAATCCTGAGCCAATCTTAGAAGATAATTTGCAAGACGATGTACTTCAAAAACCGAAGCGGCATCCGCGATTTCTTCTGGGAAACGAACAATCATTTTTAGAAGAGAAAGAGCCTCCGGATTATCCAAGTGATCTTGATTTAAGGAACACGCATCAATATTGATATCACGTTTTTCCGCCTCTCTGAATATCGAGCAAATTCTTGCATGAGCATACTGTAAATAAAAAACAGGGTTTTCACTTGTTCGTCTTTTTGCTAACTCAAGATCAAAATCAAGGTGGCTATCCATGGATCGCGCAACGAAAAAATATCTTGCGGCATCAACACCTATATCGTCAATCAGCTCCTGCATGGTAGAAAATCGCCCCAACCTTTTTGACATTTTAACGGCTTCGCCATCCATTATAAGATTAACCTGCTGAGCAATTAAAACCCTAAATTTTTCACTATCATGGCCAAGAGCTATCATCGCGCCTCTTAATCGGGCAATATAGCCATGGTGATCCGGTCCCCAAATATCGATAATAGAATCATAACCACGTGTATATTTATTTTCATGATAAGCAATGTCGGCCATTAGATAAGTTGGGCGACCATCTTCTCGAACAACAACACGATCCTTGTCATCATCGTAATCAGTAGCCTTAAAAAACTTTTTCCCTTCTTCGTCGTATATAACGCCCCGAGAGACCATTTCATCAAAAGTCTGATTAACGATACCGTTCTCGTGTAGAGTGCTCTCACGAAACCACTGCTTATATTTTACACGAAACTTTTCCATAACGGTTTGCTGGCTTTTAACCACAAAAGAGATTGCATATTTACTAAAAAAAGATATTATCTCTTCTTCTGATGCAAATTCATCTGCATTGAACTCTTTATTGTCAAAAACGTGTTGAGCAATGTCTTTTACGTATTCTCCCTGATAGCCGTCATCCGGGAAATCAATTTTTTCGCCCAAGATTTCACGATAACGGCTGTAAACCGAAAGCCCAAATAGATTCACCTGATTTCCATGATCGTTTACGTAAAATTCTCGATCTACATGATCGCCCGATGCTTCAATAATATTTGCAAGTGAGTCACCAAGAGCAGCAGCGCGAGCCGAAACAACATTAAGAGGACCAGTCGGATTTGCCGATACGAATTCAAGACTGTAACGAAGTGGATTTTGTTTTTCTGATTTTCCGTATGATTCACCCTGTTCAACAGCCTGTACAACAGATTTTACCAAATAATTACGAGACACAAAAATATTAATGAAACCAGGCTTTACAACATCTATTTTTTCTATTAAATCCGAATTTGACAAGTATTCAGAGAGTATTTTACCTATATCAAACGGTGATTTTTTAAGAATACGAGCACTTTCAAGAGCAATTGGCGTGGAATAATCGCCAAATTTCTCTTCTTTTGGGTACTCTATTTTGACATCCGGCAAATCAGA
Organism: Spirochaetota bacterium; assembly: GCA_035447445.1. GTDB lineage: Bacteria > Spirochaetota > UBA4802 > UBA4802 > JAFGJZ01 > JAFGRW01. The sequence continues at coordinate 4,451 of DAOTGZ010000189.1, forward strand.
AGCATTGCAATCACCAAATTTTCCGTCTTTAACGGCACTCACAAGAGCATCTGAAACTAGTTCTCCAATAACAATTTTTATACGTTTCAATATATTACCCCGATTCTCATCCTGATATTTTGCAGTTTTGACATAAACATGATATAAATAACTTACACACATGAATTCAATTGATACAAAACTACTATTTAGGACACTATGATGAAGCGTCTAAAAAAGACAACTTTTTTCTATAAGCCCAGCTTGCCGTTAACTTAAATTATTAAACTAAAAAAACTCTCTCAATTCTTTATTTGTTTTCCAGTCAATACCTACTATTCTTCCCAATTATTCAAATTTTGTATTTTTTCGTGATAATGCGAAAATTATAGTCTCTTTTAGTACTAAAGTTGTATGAATTGTAACTACTTTTTTACAGTAATTTCTTTACATAAATTATAGATAGATTATTTATGAATAAAAAAGCCTCTTGGGCTCATAAGGATGTAATCATGATAAACAAAAGAGATACAATTATAACTTTTGTTATATTTGTAACGGGAACCTTTATTTTGGCTTGGAATATTGGGCACGAAAGTTTCTGGGCAGATGAAGCCTTTACCGGTGTAATGATTCGGCATAGTTTTGCTGATATCTATGAATTTTGCAAAATGGAAATGCACTCTGCATTCTATTACTGGATGCTCAGAATTTTTTCACTGATTTTCGGAAGCGGAGAGATATCTCTCAGAGTTTTTTCACTTTTAGGTACCGTAGCTCTTGCCGGTTTAGGACCGACTGCTATCAAACGTCTTTTCAATCCTATCGCTGGATGGATGTTTTCAGCAGCAGTTTTTCTTGCACCAGGTCTGGTTGCGTATTCACAGG
>DAOTGZ010000190.1:0-5311 GCA_035447445.1 Spirochaetota bacterium
CTTGACGACTGTAACTCGACAAATATCGGAAAAGGGTGAAGATATTGTTATGTCAACTGCGATGAAATTAAGAGAAGAGGGTAAGCTTGAGGGTAAACTTGAAGGCAGACTTGAGGGCAAACTTGAGGGTAGGCTTGAGGGTAGACTGGAGGGTAAGCTCGAAACAGCTCAAAAAATGCTTTTGAAAGGTTTTTCTGTACAGGAGATTACCGAGATTACCGGTATTTCAGAAAAAGAAATAGCTTCTTTAAAAAAGATGTGATGAAGTCAATGATAAATAATCAGACAATAATCGATCTGATTTTTGATTGCTTTGTAAACAGGATGTCCATGACCAAAACTCTTTTCTACAGAATATAAGAATCATAAACGTGCTATTGTTGATAAGAAAGCGATAAAGCGATACTGTTATAGTAAAGGGATTGAAGATCCAATCGAGGATACTTATGAAGCTACATTTTATAACCGTACAGGTGGACTGCTTGATAATGTTACTGTAAATGGTTTTTCTTGTGGTGAAATGAATGTTGATGATGCATGTAAGGTCAAATTAGCATCTAAGCCTTCAAATTTAACTGTAAAAATGATGGCAAACAATGACGTTGCTGAAATTGAATTACCTGACCAATCTTTTAGTGTCGGCTATAGTGAATATGAATTTAATATTGTTTTACCTTCTGAGTATATATCTATTTATGTAGAAAATAACTCAAGCTATAGTATAAATAAATTTTGGTATGCTAACTTTACTTGTCCTGAAAATGATGAGTGGACTGGATCGATTGAATATGATAATGACATTGACCCAGGTTATTGGCTTTGGATTGGGTTTTTCAAAAGAGAAAATATTAAAGCTGTTGCATTTACTCATACATCTGACCATAGTTACGATTGGAAATATGATTTTTTTGAAACTGATCCTGACGAGTATGGGGCGTATGTTCATCTGTTTCGTTTGAATTAACACTTTTCTTTATATTAAAAAGGCTGTCGCTCAACGACAGCTCTTTTTTTATAAAAAAATAATTCCGCAAACTCTATCAGCTTTTGCTTGTTGTTTGCTGGAAGGTCAAGTTTCTCTGCTGTAAGGCGTGCCTTATCTAAAAGCAGGGTGATGTTTTTGGTCACATAATTTTCGAATGTTCCATACTTCTCTTTGTCTGTGTTGCTGTTGCTGAAAAGTTCTTCTAAAAGCTTATCGTTGGGGTTTGCATTTGAAGCAGTACTTTCAGTCATTTTTTTTGTCTTGTGGCTGCTATTACCGATTGCTTGTTCTGCCGGTAAATCTAAAAGATTAGCATGTTTAATATTGCGGCAATCGTTAAAATCATCCTGCAGTTGATAGGCACAACCCCATAAAAATCCCAGCTCTTTTAGCAGTTTAATTTCTCTGTTTTCAAGTCTGCTATTTGCTTTAGAGTTTTTATTGTTAATACCATTACTATTTTTGCTGCTTCTTTTGTAGTTTTCGTGTCGAGTAAGGTATCCGCCAGCCATTGGTGACGCGAATGTGTACATACCTGTCTTCTGCCAATATAGCCTGAAAAGTTTATCAATAGTGTCAAAGTTTTCGCCGCTTAATAGCGGTTCTTTGAGTACGCCAAATGCCGTAATAACAGATGTTTCGATCATAAGTTTTTGTAGCTCTATTTTTATATCAGGTGAAATATCTGCTCTGGTGATGGTTTCGAAAGCAAGGCTATAGAGAATATCACCAAGCAGTATCCTGTTTTCGGTTTTGGGGTTATTGCTGTATTTGCCTCCGCATCCAAGACTTGCAAGCGAACCGCGTGTTGTGTCTCCGTCGATAATATCGTCATGCGCGAGTGCAAACAGATGGAAAAGTTCAAGCGAACATGCGCATTGAACAAGAGCTGGTGTGTAGTCGGCGCCGTAAAGTTGGGCTGTTAAAAGAAAAAGACGCGGTCGTATGTATTTTCCTTCTCTTAGAATATAACGGGAAATTTCGTTTGTGGCGGCTTGTCCATAAACAGAATAGCGCTCTTTAATTTGAAGGGCGTACTTATCAAGATATTCACGAATAGCCGCTATGTAATCGGGGCTTTTAGTTTTCAAATAACCTCCCGAAAAAAACAGATGCAACTAGTCCCGTGATACAGAGCACTGTAAAAAGTGTGTGAATCCGAATTGTGCCCATAAGAGCCTTGTCGTAATCGGGAGTGCCATTATTGGAAAAAATTTCTTTTATAACTGGTATTGCCGCCGGCAAAGAGAGCAGGCTAAGTAAAAGATACAATGTAAAAAAACCAGATATTGTGCCGCAAACAATAATAATATAGGGCAGCATCAGAGCAGAGAGGGCTACGAGTGTAGAAGTTTTTTTTGCAAAATACATGGGAAGCGTTTTTATATGCGCCTTTTTGTCATTTTCAATATCTCTTAAATTATTTAAAAAAAGTACAAGCGCCGCTAGTAATCCAGGTGCCGAGGCCAAAAGGGCGGCATGTAGGGAGAAGGTTCTGCTAACAGCATAGAGTGAGGCAAGGCCCAGAAGCGGACCGAAAGTTATAAAAACAGTAAGTTCGCCAAGAGCCATATATTTAAGACTTAATTTTTTACCTGTATAAAAAAACGAGAGTACAGCACCTGTTGTTCCCATGATAAGAAGGGGCAGTCCGCTTAAATAGACAAGAATGGCTCCGAAAGACGCGCCAATAAAAAATAGCAACAAGGCATAGTGCAGTAAAAATCTGGGAGCGTTTCTCTGTATGGCAAGCTGTCTTTCGTTCTTGTCTACGCCCTTGTTATAGTCATAGTAGTCGTTAAGCATGTTTACGGCACTGTGAAATAGCAGAACAGTCGCGCAAACCAGAAAAAGGCGGACTGTGTCAATTCTGTGGCCACTGCTATATGCCCATGCAGGGCCAATAAGCGCGGAGCTTATTGATAGCGGGAAAGAGTAGGCTCGTAGTGAGCTAAGGTAGAGAGAGAGTTCTTTTATCATGTAGTTGATTAGGTTCCTGTTTGTTTCAGTTTAGCTTTGTATTGTTTAGGATTTGTCTCTTTTGTCAACTTTTTACTAAAATGTAGCAAAAGCTGGATTGTTAGCCAGGTGAATAGGAATAATAAATGGGGACGGAGGTTGAATTAGTCATCCAATGTGACATAATGCAAGTTGAAGCTGAATTGTTAGCCACTTTTCTGGATTCTTAGCCAGCTGAAAACTCAGAAAAAAATGAAATATGGTTAAAATTCCCTTGAAAATGATGCTAACATAGAAGGATGGTAATTTTATGTACCACGTGTAACATAGGTTAGAATATGGTATATACAGCCATACTGTCGATACTGATTTAGTTATCAGCATTTTAAAATCATCCATAATTTAGTCGGAGAAAATTATGTTAAAGATACTAAGAACTTTTGCTGAATACTCCCGTCCATATCGTGGAGCCTTTATTCTGGCCAATACCTGCATGGTTATAATGGACTTAACCTCTTACCTTCTTCCGGTTCTTATAAAATATGCAACCGACACTGTTTTTGACCGTGTGACCAAAACTGGTGATCTTAAAATTCTCTATATTGTAGGGTCAGCAATAATAATCTCCGGTGTTGTGCGTGGGCTTCTTTCACACTTTATGATACGCTCATACTGGTACGTGGGCGAGTCTGTAGTAAAGGATATTCGCAACAGCCTTTACGAAAAGTTGCAGCATCTCGGAGCCTCTTTTTATGCGAAAGCACGCACAGGAGATCTGATGTCGCGGCTTACGACCGACATTCAGCTTATACGTAATTTTTATGCGTTTGGAGTCGAGCACCGTTTGCGAATAGTTTTAATATCGGTTACAATACTGTTAATAATGTTATATCAAAACTGGCGGCTTGCGCTTGTTGTATACATTTTTCTTCCGATTATCTATTTCGTGATAGTCTATTTCAGTAGTAAACTTCAAAAAGCTGTTATGCGCAAGCATGAGAGTGCTGGAGCCCTTAACTCCACACTTCAGGAAAACCTGACCGGTATACGTATTGTAAAAGCCTTTGCGGTTGAGGATGAACAGAAAAAGATCTTCGAAAAAAGTAATCTCCGGCTGTTTAACGCGGATCTTGTTGTGACTACTTTACAGGCTCATCTTAATCCACTGTTGCAGCTTACCGGTGGCGCGGGAACTCTGGTAATTCTTGTATATGGCGGTTATCAGGTAATTCAAGGAAGTATGACTCTTGGAACGCTTATCGGTTTTATGACCTATTTAATGATAATTAGGTTTCCGCTTTTTATTCTGGCATTTAATACTTCGCTTGTAAACCTCGCAGAGGGAGCGTCCAAACGCATAAAAGAAATCTTAATTTTAGAAGATCAGCGTGAAGGTGACAATGGTACTGTTACAAACAAGATAAAAGGAAAACTCGAATTTAAAAATGTTACTTTTGGTTACGGGGAAAGGAAGCCGGTTTTGCGCGATCTATCGTTTTCTATTAGAGAAGGTGAAAGGGTAGCACTCTTTGGTTTAAACGGATCGGGCAAAAGCTCGCTCATATCACTGATTCCGCGGTTTTACTGCCCTGATAGTGGCAAGATCTTACTTGATGACACACCTCTTCCCGAGTGGAGCCTTGAAGCATTGCGTCTTCAGATCGGCACTGTGTTGCAAGAGACATTTTTGTTTTCAATGACAATAGGTGAAAATATCGCGTTTGGACGCCCCGACGCTTCGTTGCAGCAGATTAAGGAGGCAGCAGCCAGCGCACAAATAGATACATTTATAGAATCGCTTCCTGAAGGATATGATACCTATGTAGGTGAGTCGGGTTCCGGGCTTTCAGGCGGACAGCGCCAACGAATAGCCATCGCCCGTGCGCTTTTACAAAATCCGCGTATTCTTATCTTGGATGACTGCACCTCCAGCCTTGATCCGCAAACCGAGCGTAATATTCAAAACGAACTTCGTAACCTTATGAGCGGACGCACAACGTTGATTATCGCACAACGGATATCCACTCTTCGTCTTGCAGATCGTATTATCGTTCTTGATCGTGGCATGATACAAGACTTCGATTCGCACGAAAATCTTTTAAAGAAAAATGAACTCTATAAGGCTACATATGAGACGCAGATGGTCTGCAGCGAATCCATTATCGAAGACAGCTTGAGTATGAGGTCATAGCATGAAAGAAAAGAATAAACCGGCAAATATAAAAACAGATAAAACGGCTCTTAGGCTTTTATCCCGATTGTTTCCATACATAAAAACAAATGTCGCCGGTATTGCAATTATGTATCTTTTTTCGTTAATAAATGTTGCAGCGACAATTGCCTTGCCTTTTCTTATCCAAAAGGGTA
>DAOTGZ010000191.1:0-5284 GCA_035447445.1 Spirochaetota bacterium
AAAGAGAGCAAGATATATATCTTCTTTCAGATAAAAAACCAGGAGTGCTGGATATCGTTTCTTAACACACCTTCACCAAACAACCGTGAGATAGAAGGAATTCCAGAAGAGTACGCTTCTGCGGTTTTTGAACCATTTTACCGAATAGACAAAAGAGTCTATGACGGCTATAAAACACTTGATTTTGGGCTGGGGCTTACCCTTGCCGACAAGATTGTCAGAAAACATGGCGGCATAATCGAAATACAAAATGTGGAAGACCATAGCAACCTTGCCGGAAAAGAAAAACTTAAAGTTATGGTGACAGCCCGTTTACCGCTGCACATAACTATTTAAAACATTATAGCAATCTCTAATAATTAAATTATCCGGATGTATTAAAAACTGTAGGCGTTATTATCCTAAAACAGATAAGATGCGAGCAATCTCATCAAGAACTTTATCTTTGCGGTAAGGCTTGCTAATATAACCTGAAACATTTAAGCCTTCGGCCTTCTGTTTTTGTTCATCCTCATCAATAGCTGATGAAAAAACTACAGGCATATTTTTTGTACTTTTATCTAATCGTATTTGCGAACAAACCTGATAACCGTCAATATCTGGCATCAGTATATCGAGCAGCACCAAATCAATAGAAGCCCCGCCTCTGATAATTTGCAATGCCTTTTCTCCGCCATTGGCTACCAGCACTCGATAATCATTTTTTAGTATCTCATAAAGCACCGATAGGTTATCCGGGGTATCATCTACAACCAGTATGGTTTTTTTATTCATTTATCAAATCCGTTTTTATATTTTGTTGTGATTCTCATAGCAAATTCAAGAGCCTTTTCGAAATCAAATTTTAGCACAAGTCCGCTAAGCTCTTCAACTTCTTTTTTAATATTTTCAGGAAGACTCATTAATTCAAGTTTTTTAATAATATCAACAGCCTCTCCATCGTAAACTTTTATGAAGCTAATGAGTTCATCCATTGTATTTATAAAATCGCTTAATTTAGTCTTTGGTTTCAAGATCTTTATAGTATTTCTATTGTTACTTATAAACTGGCCAATGCTTATACTTATGGAATTCATATATTTTGCTATCTGATTTAAAGATACTTTTATCTGTTCGTTAAAAGCACCCGATTGTTTAATAGCAGACTGAGCGTCCGCACAAAGAGGTTCAAGACCTTCAAGCCCCAGATTTACTGCCACCCCTTTCATGGTATGAATGAGCCGTAACGCGTCATTTACCTTTCCTTCATGTAGCATTCCTTCTACCTGTACAGGATATCGGCTCATTGACCCCAAAAAACTTTCTAACAAAGAACAGTATAGCTCAATATTACCGTTAAGATTGTTCAAAGCATTTTCACTGTTGATGCCTGTTTGTCTTTTAACTTGAGGCATCGGAGATTGCTCATTTACTTTACTTTGAGTCAAAACTGGCTTTCGATTGGTATATGCTGCGATCACACGATAGAGCTGACTGACATTAATTGGTTTTGCAATATAGTCACACATGCCTGCCGATTGAACACGTTCTCGTACGCCATGTACTACATCCGCGCTCATTGCCACAATTGGAGTTTTGGTTTTAGTAACAATTTTTTTTGTGGCTTCATATCCGTCCATAACCGGCATTTGCAAGTCCATTAATATTAGATCAAAACTGTCCCATCCCCTTTTTTCCATAACATCGATGGCCTCTTTACCGTTTTGCGCGACGGTTACATCAATACCTTCTTTTTCAAGAAGTTCTGATGCAACCTGTTGATTAATTGTATTATCTTCTACAAGAAGCAGACCTAACCCCTGTAAAGAACATATTTCGTTATTTTCATTTCTAATTTCTTGCGAGCTCTTGCAATTATTTGATTCCGATTGAACTAGAGACATATCCGAAACGCGGCATGGTATTGAAACGGTAAAAGTACTCCCTCTTCCGGGCCGGCTTTTAATCGAAATTGTGCCATTCATATTCATAACCAGGCCTTTACAGATAGCAAGACCAAGCCCGGTACCCCCGTAATTACGGGTTGTTGTAGAGTCGGCCTGAGTAAAGGATTCAAAAATATGACGTTGTTGTTCCTTACTCATACCTATACCGGTATCTGTTACGCGATATATAATGGTTATTCTTTTTCGCTTCAAGTTAGGTTGAACGCCTGTTACCGTAAGAGTCACTATTCCATGATCTGTAAACTTTATCGCGTTATTCAGAAGATTAAGCACAATCTGATGAACACGAACAGGATCACCAATCACAGTGCGCGGAACCGAATCTTCGATAGAGATATCAAGACTCAGTTTCTTTTGATCTGCGTTAAACTGTGCTATTGTCTTTATGTCATCAATAATAGAGTGTATGCTATAAGGAATCTGCTCTACAACTATCTTACCCGCTTCTATCTTTGAAAAATCCAGAATATCATTTATTAATGCCAACAAGTTATTGGACGCACTCTCTATCTTGGACGCGTAATCCATTTGTCTTGTTGTCATATTTGTCTGCTTAAGAAGATAGGTAAGACCGATAACCGCGTTCATAGGTGTGCGAATTTCATGGCTCATATTTGCTAAAAAAGCGCTTTTTGACCTGTTGGCCTCTTCCGCCTGTAGTATTGCCGCCTTAAGGCGACTCTCGGCAGTTTTACGTACTGTAATATCTTCTAAAATACCGATGACATCTGACATTCCGCCTGGCAAAACCGGTTTAAGAATTAAATGAAGAATGACTTTTTTGTTGTCACTATCCAGTTCTATTTCAGTTTCAATATCTTCGCCTTCTCTCGCACGTTTAACAAAATTTGAAAACTGTTCATTATTCAGCTTATCTATTTTTTCTATGTTAACCTGATCAAAACTCACATTGAAAATCTTTTCAAAATTACTATTAGACTGCAAAACGAAACCGTTGCGATCTATAAAGACCATACAAAGAGGAGAGTTATCAAAAATTATAAGTTGCTGCTGACTGTTCTTTATTTTTTGGCGTTCAGACATTCTTCTTTCAGTCATGTCAGAAACTACACCAATAACCTTTTGGGGAACTCCATCACTATTTTCAATTATTGTTCCATAACCTTCTATATATCTAAAATTACCTCTGCGATCCATAATACGATACTTTTGATGCCAGTCAGTTGATTCTTGTAATGTATGGAAAAAAATACTGTTTTCGTAATCTCTGTCTTCAGGAACAACAAGATCGACTATTGAATCTATGGTAGGTATAAATTCACGGGGATCACGATCATATATTTCGTACATACGCTTATCCCACCATACATTACCGCTTGAAAGATCAATCTCGTACATTCCAAGACCAGCTGACTGAAGAGCAATATTAAGTTTGTTACCTGTTTCACGAAGGCTTCTGGTAATAATCTTGAAACCGGTAATGTCGGTAAGCCAGGCAAAAGATCCTATATAGTCTCCGCTTTCATCCTGAACCGGTGTCGGATTAACAAGACAGTTGATTATGGTACCGTCAGGAGCATAAACCTCGATCTCGTACGCAGGAGTATTCTCACCTGTTTCGATATATTTTTTAAAATTGTCCTTAACATCTTGTCGACTGGACTCGGTTAAGAATCTGTAAAAACTACCATTTTCGATCTCGTCCCTGGTACGGTTAAAAACCTTTAAAAGGGCATTGTTATATTGTAATATTCTTCCGTCAAAAGTTGCTACAACATAACCGACATCGGTTGTTTCCATTATCATATTCAAATAATCGCTATCCTTTTTGAGCTGCTTTTCAAAGTTTTTACGTTCGGAAACATCTTTTTGATAACCCGCAAACTTAAGAGGCATGTTGTTGGAATCTCTTTTGAGAACCTTCCCCATTGCCGACATCCAGCTCCAACGCTGAATGTTTTCATTGAATATTCTGTATTCAAGATATAAAAGCTCATTATCACCTTTCTGAGCCGACTTAAACTCGGCGAATACCTTGCTTCTATCATCAGGATGCAGGTGGGACATCCAGTATTCGGATAAGTTATCACGTGCCTTAGAAGGTGCTCCGGCAAGTTGAAGCAGAATATCAGATACCTCTACATCTCCGGTTTGACAGTCATACTCCCAGTACCCAATTCCCGCAAGTGTTGTAATAAGCTCAAATTCGGCACAGTGGCTACCTCGGTGACGCGTGCCTTTCCCTGGGCATACTTTTCCGATGACTTTATTAGCATTATCATCATCCGATTTTTGAGCCGACTCAAACGTTTGCGAAGTCAATTTAATTATGTAAAAAGGAGAGCTGCTCTTTGAGGGATTGTCTATATCTTGAGCGGTATCTACAGTAACAGAATATGCATGATTATGTATTGAACACTCAAATATGGTCGAAGCGCAATTATCTTTGCAATTTTGATTAACCTGAGACACAAATTTCTTTGTTGTATAATCACTAAGCAAAGAGTTGTTGTTTGCATATTTTTTCTTTAAAAGATTTTTAGCAGCGATATTGCAGTACAATACCTTGAATTCTTTATCACAAACAAAAACAGCACTCTTTATATTATCAAAACAGGCTCTTATATCAAAATTCATCGGCTCCTCATTTAGGTTTATCCGTTTTTTTAATATAACAACAAAAACCGTAATAAGCATTAAAGAGTTACCAAAAATGGAAAAATATTATCTGTGATGTGGGGTCACTGGTTTGTGGGGGGCACGGCATGCTGTGACCGATAATCATGGATTATACATTACCGGATTGTTTTTAATATATCGCGATATTCTCCAAAACGATTTATCATCACGAATTATATGTTCGTAATAATTTCGTTGCCATACCGGTTTGCAGGGCATATTACGTAATTCATTAATCCGGTTTGTCACCGCCGATTTATATCCGCGGATTATTGTCGGTATCGAATTTGATGTCGGTTTACCAAATTGTTCAAATACCCGTCCGGTTTGTGTCCCGGTTTGTGTCCCGGTAGGGTCACGATGCATCGTGACCCTACCGGGATCAACGGAATCAACGGGATCAACGGGACCAACGGAATCAACGGAACCAACGGGACCAACGGGACCAACGGGATCAACGGGACCAACGGGACCAACGCATCCGCCGGGATAATCCCGGATGATTATTATACCGTGAATATGGTCGGGCATTATTATGTATTGACCCATATCGATATTGCGCCGCATTTGACCGGTTTTTAACCATTCATTATCCGCGATTTGACCGTATTGGTTTAATATCATTTTACCGTTTACGATTTTACCGAATATGCATTCCCGATTATATGTACATATTGTTATGTAATAATAACCCGGCC
>DAOTGZ010000192.1:0-5260 GCA_035447445.1 Spirochaetota bacterium
GTAAATAATACTATGATTTGGCTTTAAACGGTATAGTCGTTCCAGAAATGGTAATATTTCTATGTTTCCATATGCCTGTTCTTATGAAATAGACAGGTTTTTTATAATTGTCATTGGATTTATTCATAAAAATTTGTCATCAATAGAGGTCAATAATCCGCACAGGCGGGCTTGATATTTTATCTTAAATATGGAATATTAATCTATTTTGAGTTGACAAACGGTCGAGAACTTGTATTATTAAAACATGTTTAAAAAGTTTATCTGTGTTACAAAGAAGTGGTATCATGTTATACTAGCAAATTTTCTGTTTAAAGAATCAAAGGTTTTATAAGTTTTTTCCAATCTTCTATGTTCTTTGCCGCAAAGGAACTTTGATAAATTTCGATTTTAAAACGGTCACGCGCTTTTATTTCCGTTTTGATAGAAATTTCTCGTAAGTGCCAAGCTAGTGCCGTAATTAGTTGAGGTTTTCATTGAGTTCTCTTGCCGATTATTCAGATTTAATAATAAAACAGAAGTTCTTGTGACTTCTAATGGTTTGGAGGGGTTATGACCAGAATCGTTAAATATTTTCTAATTGCCTTGTTGGGCTTTGGCATGCTTGCCGGTTGTGATAGTTGCTTTGATGACGAGCTAACAGATAAGGTTGACGCACCTAATTTTACCCTTTACAGGAACACAAATTATGATGTTGTACTTTCTTCGGATACAAAGGGTGCAACAATTAAGTACACTCTTGACGGATCTGATCCGAAAGATAGCAATACTGCTATAGAAGGTACTGAACTTACGATCGATTTTTTCACCAATATCAGGGCGTACGCGTATAAAAAAGGGAAGAGGGATTCAATTACCGTAGATTTTTCACTTCCTCGTTTTGGAGGAAAGAGAAAGATTTTTTATAATTCTGACTATACTGTAAAATCTTATGTGAATTCTTCCAACGACTGTAACAACAAACGTAAACTTGAAGTTTTTGCCTCAGAAAAGGGATCTGATAATCAATGGTTCACATATGATGATAAAATTGATTATTACAAACTGTACAATTATGATCAGGATACTCTTAAAGAGTGTGTTGTATATAATGATCCCGGTGAAGATGATAAGTGGTTCACCAGTGATGATCAGATAGATAAAACTTACGATGTTTCGATAAGTGGAAACGATTACAGTTTTGGTGGTGAGTATACTGAAAAATTTGATGATCAAATGCAGCTTGTCGAGACAAATGAGTACAGTGACGGACCCTATGTATACACATACGATGGTCGAAAACCTGTTGATTTTACAGATGGAGCCGGAAATACTTTGGTGTACCAGCTGGAAGATAATCAAGAATATTACTATCTCTATGAAAACAATAGTGACGGAAAACCCGATAAGAAGATCAAGTATTTGGGTTATGGAACTGACACAAACTTTGGTCTGACCAAGAACAGTTACAACGAGGATGGAACTTTAAAAAGCTCCACATATTACTGGGACAATGCGGCTAAGAAAGAGAGAGCTCATTATATCTATGCATATGACCAGGGTAAACTGGTTAGCGAAACCAAATACAAGGCTTCCGATAAAGAGAAGTTGCGCTTTTGGCGTGAGTTTGAGTATGAGGATAACGGCGCAATTAAACGAATTGACTATTTTGATAAAGATGAAGCGCGTACAATATACGAAGAATTTGTTTATAATGGTGATTTAACAGCGTCAATGACAAGGTATCAGAGGCCTGCTGTTGCTTATAAAAGCTTCAAGTTTGATTTTGAGGTAACAGCTAACGTTGTTGATGGTGGATATTTTATCTATGCTGGCGGAAAGTTCGACCATGAAGGCGATCCAATTGAAGATATAGTTGACATGGGTGAAGACGAACAAGAATTTATCGAGAATATGACAGAGAAGGTTAAGGATATCATTAAGAATGTTGAATTAAAAAAGGCATCGGTAATCCTTAATGGTAAATTGGGTGGAAATGCCAAGATTCTTGTTGCTACCTATGATAATACTATCAATATTGTATTCGAGTTTAACAGCTATAACGATGGTGATGTTATTATTAACGGAACTATTGACAAAGAACTGACCGGTACAATAGATGTTTCGGGTGAGCTTGGTGGTGGAACAGCAGCCGGCAATGGAAAAGTGTATGGCGAGCTTATGATCGCGGATGCTAATCCTGATTTTACCGATGAAGATTATATCATTTGCGCTTACTCTTTTATTGAGTTGGATGACCAGAACCGTTTTGTTAAAGAGACAGAGTACGATACTCCCGGATCGGATGGGCAGTGGGATACTATTTCAGATAACAGCATCAAGTATATATTTAACAAGACTTTTAGTGGAGACGTTTTAACCGAACACAACTGTTTTAACCGTACGGAAGATGTTGCTAATTTAAACTATCGTATCGTTTATGAAGAGTCTTCTGGTGTTGTTACTAAAGAGACAGTGACTAGGAACTACGGTGCTTATGGAAAACAGGATTCAGGTAGCACAAACGAGACTCTTGAATATTATCGATGCTGGAGCCATCTTTGGGACATTCAGCAAAGATGGGAAATAGACTGGGATGATGAGTACTGGAATGAAGATGTTGATAAGAAAGATAGAGTTGAGTGGTGTGTTGAGTAAATAACAGCTAAAGCTGTAAAAGATAAATAAAAAAGGAGCCTTGGCTCCTTTTTTATTTATCTTTATAATTACAGAGAGTAGTTGATTATGGTTTCAAATAATATTTTTGTATTATAGACTATTCGTTAAAAAAAAGATTTATGTATGCTAAAAGCGATTCTGTAAATTCCAGCTTGATTTCTGTTTCGACTGCCCATGTCGATTTTGGAAAGGCTCTAATTGTTTGTAAAAAAATCAATTTAGCGTTCATTGCATTCTCGACACATTCACCTTGAAAGAATTTGCCCCTATTGTGACGGTTATAAAAAACTTCAATTTCGGCCGCATGCAGATATTTATCACCTATATGATACTGATTGTATGCTTCAACTTCGAGTACATTTTTATAAGAATCAAGAATGTTAAGGCATTCCGACGCCTTGTAAAAGTTAAAGATCATTCTGTTGAATACGTTAAAATGCGAAATCAGTTCCTCATCTTTGGTATTGTTGCTCAGAGATTGAACAGTATGATAAGACTTTTTTATACGGTTAACTATGTCCTTAAAAGTCGATCTGTTCATAACATTATCGCGACGTGCAATATTGTACAGTTGAAATTGGTAGTAGCGGTATAAGTGCTCTTTGGTATCCTCTCTTACTTTTACAAAGGATTTGATTAACTGTTCCCGTAGTATTTTTTGTGCGAAATAATCTGTGGGTTTCGTTTTAGGAGGGGGCTCTTTCTTTACAGATTCTTCAGAAGTTGCAAAACGTGATCCAAGTATAAAATTGTAAGCGCTGTTAATAGCCGCCATTTTGCTATTGGCCCACTCCGGCTTGTCGCGATTCTTATCGGGATGATAGAGCATCGCCATTTTTTTAAATGCTTTTGCGATTTCGTCATTTGTTGCACCGGGCTTTATCTGGAGAAGAGTGTATGCTTCAGAAATGTTTTTAACCATTTTTTCTCCGGAATTAAAATATATAAATGAGCAAATATAAGACATTTTGTATAAACAAAAACTATTTGTAAAGCAAATATGGCCACTAGTAAGATTTCGTGTGTATGTGCTAAATTTAGTTAGCGAAGCAAGCGTTTATAGCAAAAAAAACTAAAAAATTATGCCATCATAATTACACATCGCTTATATTCTCTTTTTGCTTGACATCTATACTCATGTTTGCTATACGTATGTAGTGCAAAAGGAGGATTTATGAGTAAAGACCTTACGGATCGTCAAAGGGAAATCTTTGATTTTATTAAAGAAATTATTTCGGGTTCTGGCTTTCCTCCGACTATTAGGGAAATTGGCAATCGCTTTGAAATCTCTGTTAAAGGTGCCTATGATCATTTGAAAGCGATAGAGAAAAAAGGATATCTTCGTTGTACACAAAATAAATCCAGAGCTATCGAGTTACTCACTGAATGCGAGCTTCAGTATGATGATAACACAATACGTATACCTCTTTTAGGTACAATAGCAGCGGGTGCTCCGCTTTTGGCAGAAGAGAATATAGAAGATTATCTTAGTCTACCAGGTCCTGCTTTTAGTTCGGGGCAGTTTTTTGGGCTTCGTGTGCGAGGAGACAGTATGATAGATGAGGGAATTTTTGATGGAGATATTGCAGTTATCCGAAAACAGGAGACTGCTATTAATGGTGAAATAATTGCCGCTCTGATCGGGGATGAAGCAACTTTAAAGACCTTTAGTAAAAAAGATGGTACTATTAGGCTTTTACCGGCAAATGAAAAATATGAGCCGATAGTACCTAAAGAATTGGTTATATTGGGAAAGTTGGCGGGATTGTTTAGAATATATCGTAAGGGTTAAGTATTATTGTAGTTATATGATGGTATTTTCGAATATATTCGTGACCAATTTTTTTGTGCTGTTCTTTCTCAAAGATGTACTTGCTGCTTTTCATGAGTCAAAAAATACTATTATTTACTTGATTATGCTGAAAAAAACTTTACTTTTAAATTTATCCCTGTTATTTTATAACAAATAAAAATTAAGGAGAGAGAGCAATGGAATTAACTGTAGGTTCTTTGGTTCAAAACAGTATTAAAAAAGGGATCAAGTATGTTGGTCCACTTGTAGTAAATGTTTTTCTTTTTGGGTTAACATGGTGGATTCCTTATCTTAATGTTGGAACCGCTATTGGTTTGTTTTGGGGGATCCCAACAAAGATGTCAAGAGATGAGGAAATACTTATAACTGAAATATTTGACCCTAAATACCGGAAAAATATGGGTGAAATCTTTTTAACATTGAGCTTTGTTTCCAGTGGTGTTGCTATTGGTGCGCTCTTTATGTTTGTACCTGCATTGGTTATACAGGTATCTTGGTCATTAGCAACACTGTTAGTGGCAGATAAAGAGTATGGCCCTATTGATGCGATAAAGAAAAGTAATGATTTAACATATGGAAAAAAATGGACTATCTTTTTTGGTAGTCTTGTATTGAAAATATTGTTATTTGTTGCGTGTGGAATATTAGTGTCAATTTTTTCTATGATTCATTCTGGCTTGGGAGTACTAGTTGGTTTAGTTTGTATCCTTTTTGTAGCGAGTATTCTTCTAGGTTTTAAGGGTGAACTTTACGGAACACTTGCTAAAGATGCTTAATAAATAACCATTT
>DAOTGZ010000193.1:0-5251 GCA_035447445.1 Spirochaetota bacterium
GAAGCGAATTCGCTCAATGCCTCTTTCAGTATTCTCTCTTTAGTATCAGCGCCCTTAATAGCCATACAAACCTACCAACTGTTTGGTTAATTTACAAAATATATAATAAACTGTCAACAAAAACTCTGACTAAATATAAACTTTTTTTAATCTTAAAACGGCAAGAGATGACGTTATAAGATAACTCTTTTGACTTGACATCATATAAACCTAAGTTAAACTTAAAATTAGCTAGTAAACATACTTTGGACAATAATAAACCAACTTTGTTTCCCGCATGATTCCAGCCTCTATCTCTTTGGCAGTCGCACGGATGACACAAAAAAAGGTGGCGACATAGATCTTTTTCTGGAGAGTAATTCAACTGTTGATCCAAAGTCAGAAATTGATTTTTTAAAACTTATATACAAAAATGCAACTCAACGAAAGATTGATCTTATTGTTAAAACACCCGAATAACACTCAAGCAATATTTATAATACAGCAAAAACTGAACGAATATGGTTATGCTGAATGACTCTATAGATACAGCCTTTTTACATTATAATAGAGCTAAAAAAAACCACAATATTATTCGTAATGATAATCTTAATAGAGAAGTTTTTCTTGATGATAACAAAATCAAAACCATAGACGCTTTTAATATTATGGAAGAGATATTATTATCAGTAAAAAAATATTGCCGCAAAAAAAATCTGCTTTAAACAAGAGTTACACATTCCACTTTATCATCACTTTATTGCTTGCAGGCTTGACATTTTATTGCTATATATATAAAAGAACATAAAGCAACATTCATTATAATGGAATCGAAATGGCAAGAATATTTAATACAATTTACAACAGTTCCGAAGAGATAGAAGCGGAGCTTAACCATGAACTCGAAGAACCTTCTATGTACACGGTCATCATGCATAACGATCACTATACCACAATGCCCTTTGTTGTGGAAGTTCTAAAAAAGGTTTTTCATAAATCAGCCGAAGAGGCAAATAACCTTATGATGCAGATTCATACCGAAGGATCAACAGTTTGCGGCATATATATATACGATATTGCCAACACAAAAGTCAGCCACGTGCACGCGCTTGCGAAGCACGCCGGTTTTCCGCTGCGATGCAGCATGGAAGAGGTATAATGAGAATAAATCAGGAACTTGAACTAATATTAAAATCATCCTTTCAGGAAGCTATTCACCGTAACCATGAATATCTGTCGCCGGAACATGTTATTTACACATCACTCTTTTTCTCAAGCAGCCACGAACTTTTTGAAGATCTTGATATAGATATCGAAGTTCTCCGGGATGAGCTTAACAATTACCTTAACGAAAAAGTCCCAAGAGTGCAAGGTGCGACCGAGCGCGAACCTGTTGAAACAGTAGCTCTGCAAAACAGCATGCAAAGAGCCTATATTCATGTAGAATCGGCACATAAAGGCGAAATTGATTTCGGAGATATTCTTGTAGCAATTTACGAAGAAGAGGGCTGTTTCGCCCGATTTCTTTTGGCAAAACAGGGTTTAACCAAACTGGATATACTTGAATATATCTCGCATCACTCTAAATTTGAACCAAAACCCGAAAACGATTTTGAAGATGACGACGAAGATCTTTATGATAAAAAAAACGAAGACCGGAAGAAAAGCGACTCTTTTCTGGAAAAATATACCGAAGATCTTACACAGAAAGCTCGTGATGGACAAACAGAACCCTTAATCGGTCGTGAAGATATTTTACAGCGTACAATGCAAGTTCTTTGTAGGCGACTAAAGAACAACCCGATTCATGTTGGTGAACCTGGTGTAGGCAAAACCGCTATTACCGAAGGTCTCGCCGAACTTATTGCCAACGGTGAAGTTCCCGAAGCCCTTAAGGATTCATCAATTTACTCAATCGATTTAGGCTCCATGCTTGCCGGTACCAAGTTTCGAGGTGATTTTGAAGAGAGGCTCAAACGAGTCATTAAAGAGCTCGAAAAAAAATCAAATGTTATTATTTTTATCGATGAGATTCACACCGTTGTCGGAGCCGGCTCTGTAAGCGGCGGATCAATGGACGCTTCTAATCTTCTTAAACCCGCTCTCGCATCTGGGAAAATAAGATGTATTGGATCCACTACCTTTGAAGAATACCGAAAATTCTTTGAAAAAGACAAAGCACTTGTGCGCCGCTTTCAGAAGATCAACATTCCCGAACCAACTGCAAAAGAGACGGGTAAAATTCTTGAAGGATTAAAATCCCGATACGAAAATCATCATAACGTTATTTACACCTCCGATGCTCTTAAAGCCGCGGTTGATCTTTCTATAAAATATCTTCATGAACGGCATTTACCCGACAAGGCTATTGACCTTATTGATGAAGCAGGAGCCTTTGTTCAGCTTAACCATAAAAACGATAAGAACGAAGAAACTGTTACGATTGACCGTAAAGCGATTGAAAAAGTTGTCGCATTAATGACACGTATTCCCGAAGAGAGCCTAAGCGAAGGCGAAAGCGGAAAACTTAAGAATCTTAAAAAACGCCTTAAAGACAATATTTTTGGTCAAGATCATGCTATCGAAGAGCTGGTATCCGCAATATTAAGATCTCGAGCCGGATTTACCGATGACACAAAACCGGTGGCATCACTGCTTTTTGTAGGACCAACAGGTGTTGGCAAAACCGAACTGGCTCGCCAACTTTCAGAACAGATGGCGATAGAACTACACCGTTTTGACATGAGTGAATATCAGGAAAAACATACCGTAGCACGTCTTATTGGTGCTCCTCCAGGATACGTAGGCTATGACGAAGGCGGCCAGCTTACCGAGGCAATACGCAAAACTCCTCATTGCGTACTGCTGCTTGACGAGATAGAAAAAGCTCACTCTGATATCTTTAACACACTGCTTCAAGTTATGGATCACGCCACCCTGACGGATAACAACGGCAAGAAGGCTGATTTTCGCAATGTAATCATCATCATGACATCAAATGCCGGAGCCCGAGATCTTGGTAAAGCCCGGGTTGGTTTTACTGATCAGACAAACACAGGTGCTGTAGATACGGCTGTTAAGGAATTTTTCTCACCCGAATTTCGAAACCGTCTTGATGCTATAATAAAATTTGAGAACCTCTCACGCGCCATGGTTTTAAGAATTGTGGATAAAGAGCTTGATATTTTCAGACAGAAACTCTCGGCCAAAGAGATAAGCTTAAACATATCAAAAAACTGCCGTGAATGGATAGCCGACAAAGGATTTTCGGCCGAATTTGGCGCTCGTGAAATATCCCGAGTAATTCAGAACAGCTTCAAGAAGCCTCTTGCAGAGAAGCTTATTTTCGGTATATTAGCGAAGGGCGGCGAAATTAAGGCTACCTTGAAAAACAACGAAGTAAAATTCAGCTTTAAAGCAAAGATCGAAGAGACCACCCGGGTATAACCTTTATGCTTTACAAACTGGACGATAATTTGATTTTTCCGGACCCCAACAAGGCACCGGCCGACGGACTTTTAGCTTATGGAGGTGACTTAACTACCGACAGGCTTCTTTTTGCCTACCGGTCTGGCATATTTCCATGGTACAACGAAGAACCTATACTTTGGTGGTCACCCAACCCACGTTTTGTGGTTTTTCCAGATAAAGTTTATGTTTCCAGAAGCATGCGCAAAATTCTGGAAAAAAATGTTTTTACAATAACTGTCGACACCGCCTTTGAACAGGTTATAAATAACTGCGCCGACATCCCACGAGCCGGACAACCAGGCACCTGGATAACAGAAGAGATGATAGAAGCCTACTGCAGGCTGTTTGATGAGGGCTATGCTCATTCGTTCGAAGCCTGGAAAAATGGAGAACTTGTAGGCGGGCTTTATGGTTTGTCCATGGGATCCATTTTTTTTGGAGAGTCAATGTTTACATTTGCCTCTAATGCATCAAAAGCCGCATTTTTATCAATGGCAAGCTTTGTGAAAAAGATGGGGTTTTCACTTATCGACTCACAGGTTCATACTCCACATGTGGAGACTCTTGGTGGCGAGAGCATAAGCCGCCGTAAATACCTCGAGATTCTTAAGAACGGCTTACAACAAAACGATGTTACCGGCAGCTGGAGCGAACTCTACAGCTCGGTAACATCATCAGGTACAACCTTAGCCACCGAAGATCCAAGATAGACATCCTTTCCGGATTCAGCCTCTTCGTATTTACTTTCCGGCACAACCTCGTAACGAGTACGCGGTTCAACCTCACGTGGCTCCGGAACGGGTTCAGCCTCAACAGTCTCTTTTCGTATTTTTTGCATCAGCTCCTGCGCGCTTGTCTCTTTCCAACGAGTGGCGATATGCCTATGTTTTCCGCGCGGATACTTCTCAAGATATAATTGAAATTCCCTTGCCGCAAGATCATATTTCTTTTGCATAAAGTAAGCATAACCCTTCTTAATTCGCGCATCTTCATCCTTGTGATACAAACCGTTAGACAATGTCTTGTTATAATAGCCGATTGCCCGCGAATAACGTCCCAGAGAGTAATATGACTCCGCAGTCCAATATAAGGCATTTTCACTATACTTTGATGCAGGAAAATTTTTAAGAACAATACCAAAATAGTTAATAGCTGGCCAAAAACTCGCGCTTCGGTAACTGCTAAGACCTGCGTTATAAGCCTGATCAAGATATGCCCGTTTTACATCAGGAGTGTAGCTACTAAAGGCACCATGATGTGCCAAGAAGTAATCATATTTTTTAAAGGCTTCGCTGTTTTTACCCAATCGCCTTAACGATCTTGCCTTGCCCAAAAGAGCCTCTTCATTATCATGATTTTCACGAAGTGCCAAGTCAAAAGCATTATCAGCTTTGTCAACATTACCCAGCCTTAAATGAGTATACCCTATCTCTGAATAGATTCTGCTTCTAAACTCGCTATCCGTAGAATTGTTTAAAACCGTATACAGCTGATTAAGCCCCTCTTCAGAATAATTACGCTTTATTTTCAAGGCAGCCATACGGGCAAGAACCTCGTTTTTTTTCTCTTTGTTTGCCATCACATAGGGGTTCTTTAAAAGATAAGAATATTTCAGATAAGCGAGCTTGTAAAGATCGACCTTCTCATAAGACTCGGCAATTTTAAAGGTAGAGTCTATCGCAGCTCTAGTTTCAGGGTAACGCGCCAGAACACGAGTATATAAATCGATAGCCCGATTAATGGACTCACGATCATTGCGCTCTTGTATAAGACTCGCCTCCCTGTACAGCTTAGCGGCCTC
>DAOTGZ010000194.1:0-482 GCA_035447445.1 Spirochaetota bacterium
ATTTCAGATTTCATGGTTACTGCTAATGCTTCATATATTTATTCGGAAATAAAGGTTAAGGATACCGATTTGGTAGATTATACAAATAACGAACGTCCCTTGCAGGGACAGTCTCCATATGTGCTGAATCTTGGAATTAACTATAATAATAAGCGTAGTGGAAGCAGTTTGGGTTTGCTTTATAATATTTACGGTAGGCGCATTGTTCGTGTCGGTACGACATTAAACTTTAGTGCTACAGATTTGAATGGAGATAGTTATGACTATTCATTAGCGGAAGGTGATGTTTACGAAGAACCGATTGGAAAACTTGATTTTGTATTTAAACAAAATATCGGCAAACATGGGTCACTAAAATTTACTGCCGCAAATCTACTTGATCCGGAAATAAATCAGACACAGGAGAAACAAAACCAAAGTATGGATTCAGAAACTGGTCGTATGAGCGGAGGTAAAACTGTTAAGCATACCTTGCTAAGTTA
>DAOTGZ010000194.1:492-5227 GCA_035447445.1 Spirochaetota bacterium
TAAGTTATAGAGAGGGACGAACATTTAGCCTTAGTCTGGGATACAGTTTTTAGAAATGAAATTACGATTATATATAACTGTCTAATAATAAAGAGTGATGATTAATATAAAACAAGGCT
This sequence comes from Spirochaetota bacterium, assembly GCA_035447445.1. Classification (GTDB taxonomy): domain Bacteria; phylum Spirochaetota; class UBA4802; order UBA4802; family JAFGJZ01; genus JAFGRW01. The sequence continues at coordinate 612 of DAOTGZ010000194.1, forward strand.
TTAAAAAATTATTAAATAATAAAGAGGTTCAAAATGAAAAAGGACTTACTTAAAAAATCATTGGCTGTATTCATGGCAACGCTAATGCTTTTAACATTTGCTGCTTGTGATGATGAGGATGATGATCCAAAAAAGAAAACAGAAGAACCGTCAGGAGATTATGATGGTCAATTAAAAGGTGACATTACTTCAGATTACACTATTAAAGCTGATTCAACATATGAGATGGTTGGAACAGTACGAGTAAAGAGCGGTGCTACACTAACAATTGAAGAGGGGGTTACCCTAAAGGCTAATACTTCAGGTGCATTAACCTATCTAATTATTGAACAGGGTGGTAAAATTAATGCAGTTGGAACAGCTGATAAGCCGATTACATTTACTTCAGATAAGGAAGAGGGAGAGCGTAGCCCGAGTGATTGGGGTGGAATCGCAATTAACGGATATGCCACTCATTGTGAAGGGGCTTTGACTGCTGAAGGTGAAGGTGATTCCGGAACTTATGGAGGTAATAAGGATGATGATAATAGCGGTACATTGAAATATGTACGCATCTTCTTTGCTGGTTATGCTTTTGATCCCGAGACCGAGTTGAATGGACTTGCTCTTCAAGGTGTTGGATCTGGTACAACAATTGATTACATCCAGATTCACAAAGGAAAGGATGATGGAATCGAAATGTTTGGTGGCAAAGTTGATATCAATCATATCGTTTCGACTGCAAACGGTGATGACCAGATTGACGCGACATCAGGTTGGAGAGGGGCAGTAAAAAACGCGGTTGCGATAGGTTTTAGTGGTGACAACTGCGCTCTTGAGCATGATAACAACAAAGGTACGCCAACTGCGACTCCTCGTACAACTATTACTTATGAAAACCTTATTGCGGTATCTGTTGGATCAGGTGATGACGTAGCGGCACATATTCGTCGTGGAACAATTGCCGACTTTGTTAACTGCTATTTCGCAGGTGATGATCTTGCAAATGATATATTTTTTGCAGATGGTAATGATACTGAAGTATCATTTGATTCGAACACTTACTTCCAGAATGGAGGAGTGGCAACTACAGATTCTCCGACTATCAACAATAGCTCTTCAGCAGCTACAGAACTTGATCTTGCAGAATTTGCGACTCTTAAAGCTTTTAATGCGGCAGGTGGTCTTGACGCAATACCTGCATCGGCCATGAATGTCGCATGGGCTAAGGGCTGGACAGAATTTCCAGAAAACTAAAGATCATTTGCAAATGAAAGGTGACAAATGGCCGGAGCTTGATGTTTCGGCCTTTTTTTGCTAAATATATCTTATTGGTTCGACATATACTGTTAGTTTCCCCACTTAAATAATCTGCAGATTGTACCTGCAACAAAGTGTCCCCTTTTCCTTATTTCATGCTTTACAAAATTGGTAGCATTCGTACGTTAAAGTATTTGATAATAATAGTTTGTTATAAATAGGTTCGAACAGATATTAATGGTATATTCCATTAGTAATTTAATAGGAGGAGATATGCAATGTGCCAAATGTGGTTCTTTGATGGAGAAAGTTATTTATGAGTCTATTGAGGCCGATAGATGCTTGGAATGTAAAGGACTTTGGCTTGATGCTGAAGTTGTAAACGCATTGATTCATATGCAAGGGTCAGAGCTTGTTGATTCTGGTGACAGATCAATCGGTAAGTTAATGAACGAAAAGCGTGAAATTTATTGCCCCTTATGTGGTGTGTTGATGAACCATTTAGCAGATCCAGATAACCCAGATGTCGAATATGAGAAGTGTCCTGCATGCAATGGAATGTTTCTTGACGCGGGTGAATTATCATCGTTAAAAGGAGAATCGTTTTTAAACTTTGTAAAAAAATTTAAGGAAAATTAATATGCGTTTTCGCCCATGTATTGATTTACATAATGGTCAGGTTAAACAGATTGTAGGAAGTACTCTTAATAGGGAAGCAAAGCCCGTTATCGAAAACTTTGTTTCGAGTAAGGATGCCGTATACTATGCTAATATGTATAAAGAGAGTAATTTAACAGGTGGGCATATAATCAAGCTAGGTCCCGGAAACGATGAAGCTGCCCTGTTGGCATTGAAAACCTATCCAGGAGGTATGCAACTAGGAGGTGGTGTAACGGCCGGAAATGCCGTGAAATATCTGGATTCCGGAGCAAGTCATGTTATCGTTACTTCATATGTGTTTATAGACGGACGTATCAATTGGGAAAATTTGGATCTTTTGGTTAAAACGGTTGGCAAAGAGAAACTTGTAATTGATCTTAGCTGCCGTAAAAAAGATGACTTCTATTATGTTGTTACAGATAAATGGCAAAAGTTTACATCTTTTACTATTAGTGAAAAAAATTTGGATATGCTTTCTAATTATTGTGATGAGTTTCTTGTACACGCGGCAGATGTCGAAGGTAAGTGCTCGGGAATTGAAACAGAACTTGTGACAATGTTGGGGAAGTGGGCAAGTATCCCGGTTACTTATGCTGGTGGAGTATCATCGCTTGGTGATCTCGAAGAGGTAAAAGAAGCAGGTTCTGACCGAATTGATATTACGGTAGGAAGTGCCCTCGATATTTTTGGAGGAAAACTCCCTTTTGCCGATGTTGTTAATTTTTGCTCATAGATAAGATTGTTTCGTAATTTATTAATCTTAAGGGGTTTATAGAGTCACCATTTGTTTGCTGGTTTCGTTATTTTTCAAATCCCAATCTCCAGATGGCTGTGCCTTTAAGATTGTATTTTTTTGCAAGTTGTAAAAAGTAATCAGCCGTTTTTGAGTCTCCCACAGATAGGTAGATGTATCCGTAAGTTTTAGGCTTATCAAGAATCGAGATTCCCTCTTTGAGGTGTACAATTTCTTTCGGTTTAAATCTCCTATAGAAAGATTTTTCTGTTATAACTTTTGTTTTCCCATTTTTGTCCCATGAATAGCCGTAAAGAGGAACCCCGAGTATCAATTTTTGAGCATCAATATGTTTAATTATATATCTAATATTTTCTTCTGCCCAAGATAAACTTGTCACGGGCCCTTCTTTTTTGGTTGTGCCATGCTGGTCGTAGCTCATAAGCATATACTCATCCGCACTATTAGCCAATACAGAAATATCTGTAAATTTGCTGTATTTATCGATCCATCTTACTTGTGGAAAAAGACATATCGAAATATATAAATACCTATTTTTCTTTCGTAGTTCCGAAAGAAACGATCTGTAGTGACCTGTATTTGAAGGCGAGAGATGTTCAAAATCAAATTGAATAGTCTTGAAACTATTTGTATTTAAAAAATCAGATAATGAGTTAACAAGTTGGTTTCTGAGCTTTTTGTTGTTAAAAATAATGCTTCCGGATTTCGCAGAATCGAAAGTGATAACCGGAGTAAACTTAGTAGCAGGAATTGTTTTTTTACAAAGATTGTGGAAATTAGAGGAAACAATTCTAACAGAGCCATTTTTTGTAATTGAATAGCCAGTCACATAAAGAACATCATATTCTAAACTATAGTTTGTTATGGTTTTTTTAGAATAATTTGCATAGTGAACGAGATAGCCCCGTTTTTCGGTCTGTTCTGCTTCTAAACAAAAAGAAGATTGTATAATTATAATAAAAATTATATAAAATAAATTTATTTTTATTTTGATGATCAAACTGATTTTAACCTCAATTTAGGTGCGCCCATTTATGGAGAGCCTTAAAACCCAATTTTAAGTGTAAAACTAATTCTGTCAGATGCAATATAAAATCATAATAATAAAAAAAATTTCAAAAAATATGATAACTATATTTTTTTGGGAACAAAACTGACGTCTAAATCGTCTTATATATGAGCTCTTAAAAAAAAACGGCCGTTTTTAAAGAAATTATAGTAATTTACTAGATTTAGGAGAATTTTATGAAAACGGTTCTATTGGTAATAACTTTTTTAACAGGTCTTGCCGCATTTATGACAGATTCGCCGGTTTTTGATGGTCCTAAAAAAGGGGATCGTATAGCTCTTGTCTCGATATATCCAGATGAACAGGCTATCATGCTGCCTGGTGAGCTCTGTTACGCAAGAGTTCACTATAGGGCTAAAGAGAAACAAAATGTTTATGTAGTGACGCGTGTATATTCAGATAGAGATAGCTATCGGTATGATCAGATATCATGGACTCCTGCAACAGATTACGGTAATAATGAAGTAGCTTTTTCGATACCGCAATTTACTGGGCCTAAAGGCGAAAGAATTTTTGCCGTCGATTTTGCCCTTATTGAAATTGATAACGATGGGAGAGAGAAGGTCGTTTCAAGAACCCGTAAATACGAATATGTTATGGGTGATATACGAAACGAAAAATATTACGAACAGGAAGATGATGGAGATGGCTTTATTGAATATGCCTTGCGATAGATGTGTTCCTAATAAAATGGGCGCCCTCAAAGCGCCCATGAAGTCGATAAATGTCTATTTTTTTGAAACATTATTAGGGTTTTTCTTAATATAATCATTATATGCGTCTATAATACCCATGATATCAATATCTGAAAGCGGCTTGTCGTAAGCGGCTATCATATTATCACATTGAATTTCGTCTTTGTAATCTTCAAAGTCGTATGCACTGATAAAAACG
>DAOTGZ010000195.1:0-5199 GCA_035447445.1 Spirochaetota bacterium
GGACACCGGACTTAATCTGACTATGGAACCCGTTTTTGATCGCGTTACAATTTTTGGAGTCGATGCCGCATACGCAATGGGAAAACTTAATACCCGATTCGAAGGGATATACTCCCCGGACATGATCGCTTCAGAAAAAATTGACGATCAGCAAAAGGCTGCTGCAATGGCACAAATAATGGGTGGCAGTGACTCCGCGCCTCTTCAAGACGGAACAAGGCGGAATTACTATAGTTACGGAGTGGGCGCAGACTACAATCTTTGGGGCAATTATGGAACAGTCTACTGCGAATGGATGCAGGCTCGTTTTGTTGACGAAAGCGATATAGAAAAGGAGTTGCAAAGCGATATTCTGGCATTAAGGATCGAGGACTCCTTTTTCTCTCAGGCGTTGAATCTTTCCGCAGGATCAATGATCAGGATAGAGAACATGTCCGCGGGATATGCCCTTACCGCCGAAGCCGAATATGACTTCAAAGACGGGCTTACCGCGACAGCCGGAGCATACTATTTTGTTCCCAACGACGACAGCTATATGAAGCTTTTCGAAGATATGAGTATGATATATCTTCGAATGAAATTTAATTTTTGATATAGGGAGAATACCCTCTACTTTTTAAAAAAATTGTTGCTATTACACCTCAAGTGTAGTATTTTACACTTAATACAATAACACTTGAGGTGTAATATGAGCAACCCGTTCAGTTTTTCCGGCACTGTCGCAGACCGAGGTTTTTGCAACCGCAAACAAGAGCAAAAAGACATTATTGATTTTATCAATAATTCCGAGAACGTACTGCTGCATGCAAATCGCAGGATGGGCAAAACATCACTGATATACAAAATATTTTCTAAACTCGATAAAAATATAACACATCTGTATATCGATCTGTATGGAACTGTTAGCGAAAATGATTTTATTGAAGCATTGATGAAAAATGCCGGTCAACTGGAGTCCAGATCTGAAAAGCTGTTGAAAACAGCTAAAGAGATATTTAGATCGTCCAATGTTTCACTTTCAATAGATCCTGTTACAAACCTTCCCTCGTTAACACCTGTTTTCGGTTCATCAAAAAAGAGTCTTCTACTTGAAAACGCAATGCTTCTACTTGAGCGTTATTCAGAAAAAAAACGAATGGTAATAGTCTTTGATGAGTTTCAGGAGATTGAGAACTATTCCGGGGGCGAGTTTGAAAAAAGGCTGCGGGGATTTATTCAAAGACACGACAGGATATCATATATTTTCGCGGGAAGCCGTCAACACATCCTTGCCGGTATGTTCAATTCAAAGGGAAAAGCTTTTTACAAACTGGCTCACAGTTATCCTTTATCAGAAATTGAAGAGGATGATTATATTAAGTGGATAAAAAGGTTGTTTGCCAATAAAAAGAAGATATCCGACAATCTTATAATAGAGGTCGTCAATCTTTGCGAAAGACATCCCATGTACATTCAACAGTTTTTTTATCATCTCTGGGACGCGGATCTCAAGAATCCTGATATAATCGATCAAACACTTGACCTTATACTGCTACGTAATCGAAACGAATATATGAACATCTGGGACAGTCTGACACTTAATCAGCGTAAGACCCTTAAATTGATCGCGGCAAATGAAGGCAAAGAACTCTACTCGGCAGACTCTCTGAAATCTGTAAGTCTGACAACACCATCACAGGTTACAAAGACATTGCAATCTTTGACACAAAAGGATATAATTCAGAAAAACGGTGTTTACAAAATACAGGATGTAATGTTTAAGCAATGGATTTTAAGGTTATGATCTGTAGATTATTTGCAGGTTGGCTATGACGGTTAAAGGGAATTTATCGTGTTACCCGTGAAGACTTCACCTTGTGCTCTTATAAACACACCTACAAGAGATATACACTTTTTTGTTTGACACCAAATATATAATCTCAGTTATTATGGTCTTTCGGATTATCTTGTAATCACTAATACAATCATCAACTACAAAGGCTCTAGCAAAATGAAGATAAAATCAATCATACTCGCCATTCTGCTGTCACTGCTTGTTAACTCGTGTAGCTCGGCACAGCTTTCATCACTTTTCGGATCAGGCGACAAAAACTCATTTAGCCTTGTAGCTGTTGGCGACATATGCCATTCGCATACTAGCGATTACGTTGCCGAATTTAGAGCCTTAGGCAAAAAAAAATATATACCCACACGCAAAATAATATCATCTGCCGACCTATCTTTCGCGAACCTTGAAACTCCCTATACAACGCGCGAACCCGTACTTGAAAAACAGTTTGCGTTTGCGTCAGATCCGGAGGAGCTAGACCATATCCTCTGGGCTGGGTTTAACCTTTTAAGCCTGGCTAATAATCACTCACATGACGCAGGCCAGGCAGGCATCGTTGACACAATCGAGCTACTCCAAAAGAAAAAGAGATCTAACAGACAAGTCCGCGAACCTTTAACCTGGGCTGGCACAGGCCGAACCTTTAGTGAAGCCAGAGAACCAAAGTTTATAAAACTGCCTGGTAAAAATTTTAAAATTGCGTTTCTTGCATATGGAAACAACAGCCATTCGCTTGTTAACACATTTGAAGTGCAACGAGCTGCAAACGAGATTCAAAAGATTAAACGATCCGATCCAAACACTATAATAATCGTCTCGGTGCACTCCGGTACAGAATATAGCCATGTTCCCGGATCCGCCACTATATCTTATTATCGAACACTTATCGACGCTGGTGCGCAAGTTATACTGGGCCACCACCCCCACGTTCTTCAGGGAATCGAGCAGTACCGTAACGGCATTATATTTTATTCGCTTGGAAATTTTTCTTTTGGAAGCTACACCAGTCGCCATATTGAAAATGACGCAAAGTTATACAGCATGATTGCCAAAATGGATTTTAGACGCATCAACTCGACCATAGATATCCGTCTTGTTATTTACCCTATATATGTGGATAATGTTTATCCAATGATTGTCAACAATCGTAAACTTGAGCCTTCCCCATTTGTTCCTCAAATTTTACAAAAACCCTTTTCCAAACCTATACTCGATTCTATAATTAGCTGGTCAAACCAGATCCCCGGAAACGACATACGGCTTTCATCCGACGAAACAACCCTGAACACCAGAATACGCATTGACCTTTAAATTTCTTTTTAGCAAAAAGCATTTTTCTTCTTTCATGTTGATTTTTACCAGTCACAGATTAACTTATATTATATAACCCGATAACATCACTGCTCTATTCAAAAAAAATTTTGACGGAGTAATATTATGGATAAAAAAGTCTTCCGAAGAACAGACGGTATGGTACTGATACTTCCTCTTATTGCAGTCTGTCTCGGATTTGCTGTGTACATTTTCATATCTGTTGCAAAACTTGATCCAAAAACAACAAAATTTTTATGGGCTGCTATCGCGTTACCCTTAATACTTCCCATATTTTTACAGATTTTTCATACAATAACAATTGACGATACCTATATAACAAAAGGCTTACGACGTAAAAAAATAAAGATTTCGGAAATAATCAGATTTGGCGAAGGCAAACTAACAGGGTATCTTGACAATAGACTCAGATCGTCTTCTACCAAGATCACAACCAGCCACTTCAAGATTCTTGACTCATCCGGACGAACCATGCGAATAAACTGGATGGGTTATAAAGACAAACACGACTTGTACAAATTGCTTGTTGATAAAATAGGCTGTCCTCCAGAAACGCTGTACACCGACGGAATTTACGGAATATATTTTATTCCTCTTGAAAAATGCTTAAACTGCGGGCAAGAAAACAACGGCAAGCTTGTAAAATGTACCTATTGCGGAAGATTTCTGAAACCTGCCCCTGAATACGACAAACATCTTGAAAAGCTTCTTTATCCAGGAAAAGATTACCAACCTTACCTCACAAAAGGTTTTTCGTTTAAAAACACAACATCTGGCAAGATTGCTGGCTCAATTCTAACTTTTTATGCACTGCTTGCAGCTGCAGCGTCTAACCTGCATTTTACAGATAATCTCGCGCTATATATAGCACCTTTCCCCTACCCGATTCACGGTTACATTGCCGCATTTTTTTCGATATGGGGTTTTTACTTTTTGCTAAGACATAATTCTAAAATAGCAATACCCCTTCTTTTTTTATGCGCCATTATATTGGGCACGCAACCATGGGTGTCATCATTAATAAGGTCTCGACTCCCTCTGGATGCTTACGTTGAAGAAATAGCTGCCATGCTACCAACATATCATTTTATCATTTCCGGTACAGCTCTTGCTACTTTTGCGCTACTTCATCAAAAAATTCCTTTTTTCAAAATTAAGAAATAGTTGTATATTCTTAACAAACAAAGCAGCCAAAAGAAAGAGCCAAAAAAAGTTTATGTATCACAGGCAATGATTTGTTTTCTGTTTTTTACTTGTCTTTTTTACACGGCATATCGATAATTAACGTTATCAGAAGCTGTTAAATTTATTTGAGATCACCTTAAATTAATCCGCAAATTATATTTTAACCATATACGACTCGTGCAATTAAATAAGCATAATCAGGCTGTTTAAACAGTTTATATATCATTTAGCAAATAGTCATAATATAGTTGTATATTCCCGATAACAATGCTATATTCGGTACCAATAGGGATAATTGTATGAAAGATATACTGCAAAAGGCATCTATCAGACGAAAGCTTACGACTCTTAACATATTGCTGCTGCTACCGGTATCTATTGGCATAGGGGCCTTCGCCTATTATCAGGCATATAACGCCGCCTACAAGCAGCTTATCGATAATGCTCCGATTACTGCCCGTTACAGTGCCAACCAGCTATCCAATAAACTTGAAACATATATGATTGCTATTGAAGGCATAACGAAGAGACAAGAGATTCGCTCCATGGAGTTTGAGCAGCAACAGCCCGTAATGAGACAAGAGACTGCCCGATTAAGATTAAAAGATATGAGCATAGTTTATCCAGATGGCAGCGCCATAATGACAAGCAGCAAAACCGATACATTTGCAAATAAAGACTTCATAAAAGAGGCTTTCAAGGGGAAAACAGTACATTCAGATATCGAAATAAATTCTGCGGATAATAGCATTACCATGTATATCGCTTCACCAATAAGGGGCAACGACAACCGAACAGCAGCCGTATTGACGGCAAAGGTTGATGCCGAATGGTTATCACTTGCTGCGGACAAC
>DAOTGZ010000196.1:0-5171 GCA_035447445.1 Spirochaetota bacterium
CGTAAGTCGTTGATAACCTATTAACAAGGATGGATTTGTAAATGATTTTGCATTGTGATACGACCCATCCTCATGCATTTCTACATCATAATCCATGACACCATAAAGAATATCTACGATAATACGATCCCGATTTCCATAAGCATATCGAGAACCGATTGTCCACATAAAAAGGTCATATCTGTATCCAATACCACATATTAAACCAAGATGATGATTACTATAATTTAATGGATAATAATCAGTTCCGACACCTAACGACGAAGCGCCATAGCGAGCACCGAAACCTGACGACAAAATAATTGTTGGATCATATTTTGACTGATTTGCATACAAAGAAGACCATAAAAATAGAAGAAAAACAAATAGAGTTTTTTTATACATCAATTTTCCTTATTTGTAGCCGATTAAAATCGGCTACAAAACATTTTACTTTTTAACTTTTAATTTGATATAAATATATGGAGACATAGTTTCATGATGAGTATACATAGTTCGTTTTAATCCTTTACCTTTTATTAACGATATGCTTCGCTTACCTTTTACAGTTTTAACTGCAGTACTATATCCATTAATATCCATAACCAAGTGCATTTCCTTTGGAGTATTCCCCGTAATCCATGATTCAGCTTTGTATGCATATCCCAACAAATAACTACCCGATCTCCTAGCCCGTGCGTACAGATGTGTTGATCCAGAGGATCTAACCGCATCATGATTAATTAATTCTACGAATTCTTCATCTTCATATTCAAGCATATATTCATCACATAAATCTCTAATTTTTGATTCATATTTTTCGTATGCCTCTTCTGACATAAATGTGAAATCTTTATTATAACCTGAATTCTCTGCGTCATCACCACGATCTGATCGAGTACTCACTGATACATCATCAAACTCAATTTCATTACAATCTGAAAGCTCATTAATTATTGATTGTTGCTTTTGATTTATTTCACTTATCTGTTTTTTTGACAAAGTTGGTTCTTGGTCAGTGCTATGTTCTATGCCACTTGCATCACAACCCCAAAAACCAGCAATTAAAAAGGAAAGAAAAATAATGCGGGGGATTGTTCTAAAACTGAGAAACTGAGAAACTGAGAAACTGAGAAACTGAGAAACTGCCTTTTCATAATATTTACTCCTTTATTTTTTTATTAAGGTATTGATTATATCACATTATAAAAAGTCAATAATAAAATTAAGATATATGTAATTTTACACATTACTATCTTTTCTAATTATTATTTGTCGAAATACAAGCCCAAATGTACTTTTTTTAATGAAATTAATAAACCATAGAAATATCTACCTAAAATAAATATGAATAACTGCCCAATAATATTTTGGTTTTTATAATTTAAGTAAAGATTGTCTTTAAATACATAGTTTTATCCTCTGAAAAATAATTAACAGGAACTTTAGAGAAATACCTATAAATTGGTTTGCAAACAATGATACCCTAAAAAATATTTTTGAAGTTGTCTAGTTTGCTATAATTTGAAGTTTTAAATTATCTTTAACTACATCGTATTTGATAATAACAAAATCATCTATAGGTAAACGCCGCCGGCGCATCAGTAATAGTAATAAACGATCCGGCAGCCTCCTTAAATTCTTTTGAAGCAAGAAGTGCCTTAATCACAGAGTCGGCCTTTTGGGAATCAATTATAAGGGTGCTCTGTTCATAGGCAGCAGCGCCTGGTACGTTATCCGATATGGCAGTCCGGCGCAGAGTTGAAGTTGTAGCCCCTCCGGCACCATTTTCCATTGCAATTCCAGTAAGATTTTTCACCACTCCTTCCGGACAAATAACGTTAACCTCTTTATTACCAGAAACTAATTGATGCGACCATCTCAGGTTTTCATTATCCGCGAATCGATGTCGCCATGATGTTCCGAAATGCAGTTTGTCAAGAGCAGCAATAATCTGCTCCATACTAGCTGCATATTTTTGATGCCCTATGTGTATCCGTGTATCAGTAAGTCCCGAGGCGACAGTGGTTCTATAAATAATACCCCGTCCAGGTTTATCAAGTTTTGCACCTTCAACCAACATACGAATTATACCATCCGCATCATGCTGTGGAGCTAGAAGAGTAATTAGCTCTTTTTCAGGAGGAATTGTAATGCGTAATAGTCCCAGTTTATCTCGCATACCTGTTCCATGACCGTGAGTTATTACCGGCACACAGGTTCCAAGCTCCAGAGCAAGTCCCGCACAGACATCTGCGCTGCCCCGCATTGATAAAATAGCAGTAATGCATGCAAGATCATCATGAAAATGAGGCTCCACATACTCTTTTATATCCGGTATGTTAGGTTCATGACCGCCATACATGACCATATCTTGTGAATAAACCGTTCCCCGCCCCCCCTCTTCCAATCCACACACCTCTACAACTCCGGACATCATGTTTTCACAAAATTTTCGTGGCAAGGTAAACTGAAATATATCAGATGACGAATCCTGAAGGCTCACGGATGATCCTGGTATAAAGAAAGGGCGCTTCTTTACAAAATGTCGAACACTTCTACCGTTGCGGGCAAAAACGGTATTCACTCCGGACACACGTAAAAAATCGGCAAGTCTGGCACTTAAACGCTGGTGCACAACACAGGTTATACGGCTAATTTCTCGTATTGAATATATCTCATCCATTATTTTCTTCTCCGGGCTTTGCGATCAGTGTTCGCTGTTGACGTGACTTTAGAACAAGTCCGTAAATCATTACCGAAAGAATCGGATAAACAGAAGCCATAGAAAGTATACCGAAACCGTCAATAACATCAAGCTCGTTGCCGATACCTAACCCCATCGCCAGGACAAGTGGAACCGTTACTGTCCCGGTTGTTACACCGCCACAGTCCCATGCGATACCAGTAAAATCTTCATCACTAAAAAAGGTTAACCCGAGAAGAAGCAAATATGGTGGAACTATAAGCCAGAGGATTGAGACATCGTACATTATCCTGGCAACACCCACAACAAGGCCAAGCCCCACCCCAAGCGAAACCGCATATACAACTCCTTTTTGTTTAACAGTACCAACTGTTATACTTTCTACCGTTTTTCCAAGAGCGTTAAGTGATGGTTCAGCAAGGGTGGACCCCCACCCCATACCGAAGGCAAAAGCAAAAACCAGAAATATTCCAAGCAATGTTAAATCTGGACCAAATAGCGGCGGACGGCTGACTATATGCACGTAACGTTTATTTATAGAATTATACTTATTAGGATCAAATTCGATAGCACGTGGTTCAGAATCGTAATGCGAATAGAAAAACTGTTTACGCTCACCCGTAACATCTATGCTCTCAAAAAGCAATTTATCATCAAAATTTTCAAAAACCACACGGCCTATATCTTCAGGCTCTGTTCGGAAGGTTCTCGGCAACTGGCCACCCGTTTCGTCACCTAACGGTGCAAGCCCAAGTCTTATACCTGCTGATAAAATAGCCATACCTACTATTGCAAGAACAACTCCCAATACAACCTCATCCGTGTTTTCCGGACGGGCTCTTACGAATATAAGAGCAATGGCGAGAAGCATTGTTAAAGGCAGAATTGCTCTCACAGAAAGGAAAGACTCGACCTTCAATATATCTCTTATAGTCTCACCTGAAAATTCAGAATCTCTTATATTATTTTCCAGGTTTTTATTATTATACAAATCTTCAAACTCGGCTCTAAGCTGTTTGCGAATCTCCAAATCTGAAGAACCAAGGCCATGTTTGTAAAACTCCTCACTATTGATAAAAAGCATCATGGCGGTTTCCCGATTTTCAGCAGAATAAAACTCGGTTTCACTTGTAGGCACGGGAACCTTGCTGTTTAAAATAACAGCAAGCAACAAGACGGTTACAACCGGAAGAACGGATGCAAGAGCAACAGTTCCAAAACCGGCTCCAGCCTTTTCTGTATTTCCTGATGAGCGGGAAACACCGATACCAAGAGCCAACACAATAGGTACTGTCACGGCTCCAGTAGTTACAGCACCCGTATCCCAAGCAAGCCCAACCACACTTTTAAGATTAGGGTCATAAAGCATTGCAAGTGAGATGGCCAAGGCCGCACTGACCGAAACAAACAGAAAAGGTTTTAGGGATAACCCGTAATATAGTCGCAGCATTCCAAGAACTACTGCAGCACCAACCCCAATACCTATTGCTGTAAAAAGAGCATCAGCATGACGCCCCAAGAGCACAAACAGAAGGGGTGCATCCCAAGGAGTAACAGAAGATCCCGCGGTACGCAAAGCAGCTATGGCCGGCTCAGCAAATGTTGACCCCAAACCGATTAACAAAGCGAAAACAAGTGCAGAAGCAATACCGCCACGGCCAGTAATCTTAACGCCGACTCTTTCTCCAAGAGGCATAAGTCCGAGCATTATTCCTTCAAGAAAAAATGCAAGTCCTGCAATAACAAGGGCAACGCCCGTTGCAACTCCAGCCGCGTCTTGTAACGGCGAATCGAGCACAATAATCTGAAAAAGTACAAGATACAAAATAATAAACGCGACGGATTTCACCTGATCTTTAATTAAACCGGCAAAATGAGTCACAACAAGATAAAACGCACTGCGTAAAGGTATGCTAATGCCTTTGGATCGCGCCATAGAAATACCATCTTTAAAAATTATTCTTTATAGTATCCACAAACGGAAATGTGTCCACAACAAAACCATTAAAAAATATTACAGTCGACCAAATAGTACTCTTTAGTATCCACTCGCAAAAAAAACCGACCGTATTGACCGGTTAATATTTTTTTTAGTTAAAACGATCTCATTTAAGAGAGATCCACAGTTCCCGCTAGCAGATGTTTATCACTACAGCAATTACCGATATATACTTCATATTCCATTTTTTCAAAAAACATTTGCGAACTTTTCTCGTCATAGTAACATAGCTTACTCAGATCACAGCCAAGTTTTATATTCCGTGATTCACCCGATTGAAGAGAGACACGTTCAAACGCTCTTAGCAGACGTACCGGTCTGTCAACTGCAGATTTTTTGAATCCAACATACATTTGAACAACCTCGGTTCCCTCACAACTGCCGCTATTCGATACTGTACAGGAAGCTATTATTTTTTCATCCTCTTTATTGAAACTGGCATCTTTAAAATCAAATTTGGTATATGACAATCCAAATCCGTAAGGC
>DAOTGZ010000197.1:0-5134 GCA_035447445.1 Spirochaetota bacterium
TATACAACGAAGAAGACTCATTTATCAAGGTTCAGCTTGATATTGACTCAAAAGGCTATATCTACGCAAACCCCAAGGGGCCCGGAACAGGAAAAGCCATTCAAATTTCTTTACAGCACGATTTAACTCCGGTATCTACTCTGCTTTACAGCCAGCCTTCTGTTAAATACCAGCCTGCCGTTGGAGAGTGGGTGAACATTTACAGAGACCAAGCTCGCTTTTACATTCTTGTTCCAGAAATCCTTAAAAAAGAAGACAATACCCTGTCAATAACAGTTGATGCTCTTTTTTGTGACGATATAAGCTGTACTCCTTTTTCCAAAACAGTTACTACAACTTTAAATATGGGTGAAGACAGCAGAATCGCTGATAACAGCATCCCCCCTGATTTTACACAGTCGGATATTCCGCAAGATCCCGACACAAATGAATCAGTTACAACCGACAAACCATCCTCCCTAATTCCGCAAATAGATAAACCCTGGTTTATAGAACGCTCTTCGGTAACAACAGTGCTTGGCGCAATTATTACCGGGCTTTTAGCGGGCCTGTTCCTTAATATTATGCCATGTGTTTTGCCCGTTATTTCTTTAAAGCTTATGTATCTTATAAAAAACAGCGGGAAAAGCCGTTCAATGATTATTACTAATTCGATATTCTATTCATTGGGAATTATTTTCACATTTGTTATACTCGCGTCACTTGCGGCATTCGCCGGGCATAATTGGGGTTCCCTTTTTCAGAATACTGCGTTTATCAGGGTAATGATAGTAATAATTTTCACTATGGCTCTTTCTCTATTTGGAGTTTTCACCTTTTCAACACCCCCTATTTTATCATCTCTTTCTGGAAAATTTTCGGGAAACATAACTTCTGCACTTTTTAACGGATTTCTTGCAACAGTTCTTGCCACACCATGTAGCGGCCCCTTTTTAGGAGCAACACTGGCGTGGACGCTTACACAACCACCGTTGATTATTTATGCCGTCTTTCTAAGCATAGGTACCGGTCTGGCTTTACCCTTCTTTGTATTAACGCTTTTTCCAAAACTGATATCGTATATTCCAAAAAGCGGATCCTGGTCACTTTACAGTGAAAGACTTTTTGGGTTTATTCTTGCAGCAAGTGCTGTATACTTTTTATCAATACTAGAGAGCCGGGCTCTTATCGGAACATTGATTCTTATCTGGTTTGTGTCTATCGGTCTTTGGCAACTGGGACAATTCGCAACACCAGTGAGTTCTAAGAAAAGCAGGACAATTTCTTATATTATTCTGTTGTTTCTTGTTTTAGCCGGTTACAGGCTCTCTGTTTATTACAGCAAACCGGTTAATTCTTCTATAGGTACTATTGATTACAGCCATTCACTATTAAATGAACTGAATAATAACGAAACAATTGTTGCTGTTAAATTTACTGCCGACTGGTGTTCTAACTGTAAATATGTAGAAATGACTGTTTTTAACAAAGATAGTGTTAAACAGGAATTTGAAAAGAAAGGTCTCTCATTATTAAAGGCCGATATTACCGCTCAAGGAACCCAAGCCGAAGAGCTACTATCGGCTCTTGGAAGCCGTTCCATACCTTTTTTGGCTCTTTTTTATCCGGGAGAAGGTCGGCAAAATCCATTATGTCTGGATGATATTTACTCTGAAAATGATTTATTGAAAATAATTGAAATTGCTACTAGACAAGCCGATACGCAAAACAATTCAGAAAAAGAGGAAAAAGCAGATAAGCCCGAAAAGATTGAAGCGCTAACAGAGATTGCGCCATAAAAGTTAAACTTTATTCTTGACTATAAAGCCGACCTAATATTTTTAGATACCGGATCGAAAGACAGCACGTTATAATGAATCCATAGCGGCTTTATACCGCCTTCCAAATGATCCTTACCAGGGACCGCGTACCGCTTAAAGGTATTTCTGTTGCTGTTATAAAATCACAGACAAAAGAGGATATTATGAGCTGTTCAGTTGTAATTGGAGCGCAATGGGGAGACGAAGGCAAAGCCAAGATGATAGACTTTTTCTCCCAAAACGCGGATATTATTGTCCGCTACCAGGGGGGAGCCAATGCCGGTCATACTGTAGTGGCAAATGGCGAAAAACATGTATTTCATCTTATACCTTCCGGAATTCTTCATCCTGGTAAAATATGTGTTTTAGGAAACGGGGTTGTTCTTGATCCTATGCAGCTACAAAAAGAGATGGATAACCTAACGGCTCAATCGATAGATATAAATTACCGGCTTCTTATTTCTGATGCCGCACATCTTATACTTCCGTATCATAAGGCACTTGATAGCGCACTCGAAGAGCTTCGCAGCAACAAGATCGGAACAACCGGTCGAGGGATTGGTCCCTGTTATGCTGACAAATGTCTAAGAACCGGAATAAGAGTAGGCGACATCTTTCTTGACGAAAAAACTCTTGAAAAGAAGGTTCGGCAAACACTAGAAGTTAAAAATCTGCAACTCGTAAAGATGCACAAAAAAGATCCGTTTTCTATTGAAGAGATAATGGATATAATTCTGGATTTCAAAAAACACACTCAAAAGATGATTATTAATACCGGGTATTATCTTAACGAAGAGGCGAAAAAGAATAAAACAATAATTCTTGAAGGTGCTCAGGGTTTTGGTCTTGATATTGATCACGGAACATATCCCTTTGTGACATCTTCTAATCCAACAATAGGTGGAGCCCTTCTGGGATCGGGTCTTAATCATTCGGTTATAGACAAGGTTATCGGAATCTCTAAAGCATACATTACACGTGTTGGTGAAGGACCTTTTCCAACTGAAGATTTTGGTGACGACGGTAACACCCTAAGAGACAAAGGTGGCGAATACGGATCAACCACTGGGCGCCCCAGACGCTGCGGTTGGTTTGATGTAGAGCTAATGAAACAGACTGCTCGCATCTGTGGTCTGACTGACATTACTCTTACAAAGATAGATGTTCTTTCAGGATTTGAAAAAGTTAAAGTCGCTGTTGGATACGAATATAAGGGCAAAAAAATCGATATGTTTCCATCTTATTTGCTTGATGATATCAAGCCAATTTACGAAGAGCTTGATGGATGGACTGAAGATATATCAGAATGTAAAAGCTACGAAGATCTTCCGCAAAACACCAGGGACTATATAGACTTTCTGGAAAAAAGCGTTGGTGTTCCGATGTCTATTATTTCGGTTGGACCTGATCGGGAAAATACTATTGTACGTGATATTTGGCAGCAATAAAATAATCTTAATTGGATCCTTCATAATAATAAAGCTCTCTTTTTCCGGAGGGCTTTTATTATTTAACTCACAATTTTTTCATGATTAAAATTATTCATAACCGTTTTTTATTATTTGCACTTAACATTTTCTGATACAGTTTTCATTAATATCTTCAACTTTTTGACAACCGGTCAAAATCATACATTTCATAAATTCTTCTTTAATTGTATTCAAGTAATAAGTAACTCCATCCTCTTCCATCCCAACGGCGGCAACACAAATAGGGCGTCCAATAGAAACGGCATCGGCTCCAACAGCTAAGGCTTTAAACACATCAATACCACTTCTAAAACCGCCGTCTGCGATTATTGTGATTTTCCCTTTCACCTCTCTGCATATTTCAGGAAGCACATCCATAATGCCTGGCATCTGATCCAAAACTCTTCCACCATGATTGGATACCACAATGCCAGCTGCTCCAGTAGCAACGGCATCCTTTGCGTCTTCAACAGACATTACTCCCTTCAAGACGAAAGGAAGTTTACTGTTGGTAATTATTTCTTTTAATTTGTCAACACCGCGCGCTCCCGTTGCCTGATTTCGTAAATTCATCGTCTTTAGTACAATTGCGTCAATATCCACTCCGATTGCGATGGCTCCGGCATCTTCAGCCTCTTTAATACGTGTCAGTAACTCCTTTTTCTCTTTTCGTGGTTTAAAAATAGGTATACCACCTCCAAACTCCTTTATCGCGTTTAAACCAACCCTGTATTTTTCGGGAGAGGCTCCGTCACCAACCATTGCAACTATTCCACATTGCGCCGACCCTTTTACAACAGCTTTATTATATAAAAATTCATCAATTGCCCCGTTCATATTTGTGACGGTTCCGGTAATCGGGGAGGCAAAAACTGGCATATCCATTTTCTTGTTAAAAAGACCTATTGACATATCCGGATTATTAACATCGTGAATTACTCTTGTTATGATCTTGTACTCGGCCAACGAACTTATGTTTCTCTTAAAAGATTCTCCGGTGCCCACAGCGCCCATTCCGGGAATCGAAGAGGTACAGTTCTCACCGTTACAATCTTTACAGCAGATGCAAGCCTTGCCAAATTTTTCACGGGCTTTTGCCCTGATAATATCCATGGATACTTCGTTGTCTGATGCTATCTTTATCGAAATAGTATTACGTGCCTTTTTAACAGCCTCTTCAGCCTCTTCCAATGTATTCGCGGTGGCAATGATATGACCAGCTTTTTCAACATTAGATTTTGGTTTAACAACCCTGTCTCCCGGAACAACATTTATAAAAATATCATTTATTCCCTTGATTGCCGTGGCTTCCTGTAAATTATCTATCGATTTAATTATGCCAGGTTCTGTAATTATCGCTCTCTCGATTGATACCTTACTTATCACCGGTTCCAGATTGCCCGGCTCTTGCCCAAGAGCAATCTCTATCGCCGCTTTCATAAGATCTACACCGGTCGAATATGGAAAGGTATGGGTCGACATAAAGCCGCCGGACAAACGTGCCGCAAGTTCTCCAATCTTTACCCCGTCGGGAGTAACTTTAATATCTCCTTTGGCGTAACCATGATTAATTCCCAATGCTTTAATTCCTAGTTTCATTACCCGTTTTGATTCTTCGATTATTTCAGAATCAAGCTGCGACGGCATCGTATGACCTTTTTCAATAAAATATGGAAAGTCTTCGATAATACGATCAGCAATGCCTGTAAAGGTAACTTCTCCATCAAAAACAACGGCATCTATCGAAAGTTCTGGCCCTTCCATATACTCTTCCATAATAAGCTCACCAGAGGGTGAAGCACTCTTTGCGGCATGAAAGGCATCTGAAATCTCGTTCTTGTTATTTACACAGCGAACTCCTCTGGC
>DAOTGZ010000198.1:0-5089 GCA_035447445.1 Spirochaetota bacterium
CCTTACATTAACTGCTGAACTGGGGCGCACAAAGTATTTAGTTAAAGATGTTCTTGGGTTGGGGGAAGGCTCTATTATCGAGCTTGATAAGCTGGCTGGTGAACCTGTAGACTTGTTGGTAAATGGAAAATTGATTGCTAAAGGCGAAGTCGTGGTTATTGACGAAAACTTTGGTGTTCGTGTAACGGATATTGTTTCACCTTCGGAACGTTTAACAAAAATGGGTAGCGGATCCTGATTCGCTACTGGTTATTGTAATATAAAAATTCCTAATAAACGCTAATAAATAAATTTGGCGTTTAACATTTTCTTATAAGAAGAGGGTGTCTGTTTAGGGAATGTTTCTTGGCGTTGGTGCGTTATTTAATGAGACATAAGATTTATATCTGATGAAGATATTCGTTTTATTGGCAGAAAATAGTTGTGATTAGGGTAAATAAAAAGATATGAGAAAAAGATTAATTGATAAGTCATCAAGATTTCGCAGTTTTCTTTGTTTTGCGATAATTGTTTTTGTATGCAATTCCATATATCTTCAATCGGTATATGCTCAGCAAACTGAAGAACAAAATGAAAAAAAAGTTGTCGCAGAGTCATCGGAAAATAACAGCGAATCGATGTCGCAGGCTTTAGACGAGTCTCTTTATCAGTACGAGCAACCGGAATCCGAAGATGTCTCTTATGGGTGGATGATTTTTCGGGCATTGTTTATTATTGCTCTTCTTGTTCTTGGATTTTATCTTTTTATTCGTTATTTAACTCGGCAGGGAGCTGTGCAAGTGGCGGGAGCCGGGGTTGCTTCAACGATTTCTATCATGCCTCTCGGACAAAATAGACAGCTTCATATTATCGAACTTGGAACTAAAGTATTGGTTCTGGGCGTGTGCGATGGTGGAGTAAACTTGATCAAAGAAGTTTCCGATCGTGATGAGATAGACCGAATCAAACTTCAAAGTTCGCGCTCCTCTGCGATGCCGGGAACAGGTTTTCAACAATTTTTGAAAAATCAAATTGAACAGATTGCTGATAAGGTTTCCAAAGGGACTTCTGCTCGCCGTGTTATCAGTAAACCGTCTCCGATTAAGGCTCCTGTTAAAGATAATTTTGAAGAGATGGTTGCCTCTTCTGTTGCGGATGAAAAACAGTCTGGCGAACGTTCCTTTTTTGATGATGACCGCATCGATTACATGCGCAAACAACGCACGCGACTGCGTGAGATTAACAGGTACAATGATGAAGACTAGGTTATTACTTCTACTTATGACTGTAGCGTTTCTTTTGATGCCAATGGCATCTATGGCTCAGGATGTGGGTGGAGTACAGATGCCCATACCTAAAATAGCGTTTGATATCACAGAGGCCGAAAAACCCCAGGATGTGGCACTTGCGTTGCAGGTTCTCTTCTTGCTGACTATATTAACGCTGGCTCCGTCAATTGCACTTATGATGACAGCTTTTACGCGAATTGTAATAGTTTTAGATTTTGTAAAACGGGCTTTGGCTCTCCAGCAGATGCCACCCACACAGGTAATAGTCGGTTTATCCATATTTTTAACCTTTTTTGTAATGGCGCCAACATTCAAAACTATTAATGAAAATGCTCTACAGCCCTATATGAAGGCTGAAATTTCAAATGAGGTTTTTTTTGAAAGAGCTATGACGCCGATGAGACAGTTTATGTTTAAGCAGACTCGTAAAAAGGATATTGCACTTTTTATGGAGCTTGGCGAAGTAGAAAAACCTCAGTCTGAAGAGGATGTTCCTTCTTATTGCCTTATCCCTGCGTTTATGATAAGCGAAATGAGAAGAGCCTTTGAAATTGGTGTCAGGATATTTATACCGTTTATTGTTATCGATATGATAGTCGCGAGCGCGCTTATGGCAATGGGTATGATAATGTTGCCGCCTGTAATGATCTCTCTTCCATTCAAAATAATACTGTTTGTTCTTGTGGATGGATGGAATCTTATAATCTACGAACTTGTTAAGTCATTTTTGTAAAGGAGTCCGATTGTGAATGATGTAACGGTCATTATCCTTTTAAGGGAAGCACTAATGATTACTCTGCTTGTCTCATCCCCTGTGCTTGTCTCAGGTATGGTTGTCGGACTTATCGTCTCTGTATTTCAGACAACTACTTCTATTCAAGAGCAGACTCTTACATTTGTTCCTAAAATGATTGCGATATTTTTAGCTATAGTTCTATCTGCGGCATGGATGATACACATGTTGGTTAATTATACTCAACGACTTTTAATGCAAATTTCAGAAATAGGTGCCATATAGTGCTCTATTTTATATATAATTTTCAGGCCTTTTTACTGGTAATGATTCGTATTCATTCACTGTTTGTTGTAGCTCCGTTTTTTTCCAGCGGAGTAACGCCTGTAAGGCTCAAGGCTCTATTGGCTTTTTTTATTACTCTGGTTATTTTCCCGCTCATAGTTAAAAACGGGATTAGTGTCTCTGGAAATATGCTTGAGTACGGTCTGATGGTTGTTCGCGAAATAATTATTGGCGTTTATATTGGGTTTATCGCTTCGATTGTTTTTACGGCTTTTCAATTGGCGGGGCAGTATTTTTCGGTGCAGATAGGTTTTGGTTTCAGTGAAGTTGTTGATCCGATGGCTCAGATCTCTGTCCCGATTATTGGTCAGATTAAGAGCATGGTGGGGTTACTTGTGTTTCTGTATATTAACGGACATCATTTTTTAATCAGTGCTATATATCGTTCTTTTGAGTTGGCACCTGTGATTAATTTTAGTGATACCGCCATATCTGATCATATGCGTTATTTGACATATTCGTTTTCTGGAATGTTTATTGTTGCTCTGAAAATAGCATTACCCATTTTGGCAACTGTATTTCTTGTTTCTGTATCAATGGGGGTTTTGGCTAAGGCTGCACCACAGATGAATATAATGATGCTTGGTTTTCCATTTAAGATAATGGTGGCATTTGTATTAATAGTGGTTTTGTCTCCTCTGATTATCAGAATAATGCAGGTCGCTTTGGGGCGTAGTTTTCATTTTATATCTAAAGTTTTGACATATTGGCCGGTTTAAAATGGCAGAATTTATTCAGAAAAAATATGCCATTTTATCAAATGATGATCTTAAGAAATATAGTCTTGATCTTCAGAGGTTCGCGGATCCGGAAGATGAAGGTCGTACCGAAGAACCGACCGAAAAGAAAATTCGCGATGCGCGCCAAAAGGGACAGGTTGCAAAAACAGAAGAACTTCCACAGGCCCTTGTGGTTATACTTGGTTTTTCTTTTATCTTTTTTCTTGGAGAATGGATTTTTAATGAACTGGCTATGATGACCAAGTTTTATATAACAAATTTCAATAGTTTTTATATTACAGATCGTACAACATTAAACGAAGGTTTCAGGGTAATACTTTTTTTAACAAAAATATTGTCGCCAATATTTGGAATATGTGTAGTAGCCGGAGTTGTTGGCAATGTTGTACAGATTGGTTTTGAGTTTTCGGCTCATCCTATTAAGGTCGATTTCAGTAAAATTAAATTAAGTCCCGCGGAGATGATTAAAAAGATATTAATATCGAAACGTGTAGCGATGAATCTGTTTAAGACTCTTTTTAAAA
Source organism: Spirochaetota bacterium (assembly GCA_035447445.1). GTDB lineage: Bacteria > Spirochaetota > UBA4802 > UBA4802 > JAFGJZ01 > JAFGRW01. The sequence continues at coordinate 3,611 of DAOTGZ010000198.1, forward strand.
TTGCTGTCGTTGGTTTTTCGTCGTATCTGATAATTTCAGCTGATTTTGGAGTAGTGTTAAATTCGCCCGATATATCTGTCGCGGCTGCTCTTTCAAAGGTCTGTTTTATAGCTTACAAAATAATTATATCATCGGCTATTTTGCTAATGGTTCTTGCCTTGCCCGATTATATATTTCAAAAGCAGGAATTCATGGAATCTTTGAAAATGTCGAAGCAGGAGATCAAGGAAGAGTTTAAGGAGTCACAGGGAGATCCCCATGTTAGAGCAAGGCTTCGAGAAATGCAGCGTGATATATTAACAAGAAACATGATTCGAGAGGTGCCCAAGGCAGATGTGATCGTTACAAACCCGACACATTTTTCCATAGCATTAAAATGGGATCAGCATGTCATGCAAGCGCCATCTGTTATTGCAAAAGGTGTCGATTCAATGGCTCTTCGTATAAAAGAGGTCGCTCGAGCAAACAATATTGTTATGATTGAAAATCGGCCATTAGCACAAGCACTCTATAAAGATGTAGAAATTGGTCAAGAGATTCCTGCTGAACTGTTTAAGGCTGTTTCGGAAGTTTATAGTATACTGTACGAGAGAGGACGGCTTGGATCGGTTGTCTGATAATTAAAATATTGGTAATAGTTTAACAATTCTAAAGATAATTATTAAAGGGAGAGAACAATGGCAGAAGCATCAATGACCAGCGTATTGCGAAACGGTGACTGGATGCATCGTAAAGACCTGTTATTGGGTATCGGTGTTATTTCTGTTGTTGCGATGTTGATAATTCCATTACCTACGTTCCTTCTTGATTTTCTAATGATTATCAGTATTGCTATTGGGCTTTTAACTTTATTGATTGTTATGTTTGTTCCAAAAGCTTACGACTTCTCCATTTTTCCGACACTTCTGCTCGTTACAACGGTATTTCGATTGGCACTTAACGTCTCTTCAACTCGATTAATTCTTTTGCAGGGTGCAGCATTTGATGGAAAAATCGTCAAAACTTTTGGATCCTTTGTTGTTGGAGGAAACTATGTAATCGGTTTTATTATCTTTATCATTCTTGTTGCAGTTCAGTTCATTGTAATTACCAAAGGTGCGACACGAACAGCAGAAGTAGCAGCACGTTTTACTTTGGATTCTTTGCCAGGTAAACAGATGACCATCGATTCAGATTTTGCCAATGGTGTAATCACTGAAGAGGAGGCTAACCGAAGAAGAAGTGAACTTCGAAAGGAAACCGACTTTTATGGAGCAATGGATGGAGCTAGTAAGTTTGTTCAGGGAGATGTTAAGGTTGGTATACTTATTACCTTTATAAATATTTTAGGTGGTTTTATTATTGGAATGGTTATGCGTGGGGAAAGTTTCGAGGTTGCAAGTCAAACCTATTCCCTGTTAACCATTGGTGATGGTTTAGTAGGTCAGATTCCTGCTTTGATTATTTCTACCGCTGCCGGTATCATTGTTACCCGTTCAG
>DAOTGZ010000199.1:0-5027 GCA_035447445.1 Spirochaetota bacterium
CATAAAGATGATTGCACCTGCTAGTGATATTGAAACATAGTTTATTAAAAAAAGAACTGTTGCTCCGATAGCTATCTGACTGTTCAATGTGCCGAGACCTATTCCAATAGTGCACAGTGGCGGCATAAGAGCTACAGCTATTGCTATTCCGACAAGTGTGTTGTTTATTTTTTTATTTGCATAGCCGTAGGCTCCAACAGAACCGGATGCAAGAGCAACAAGAATATCAAAAAGTGAGGGAGTTGTGCGTGCTAGTATTTCATCCGAATATGATGAAAGCGGTATTATGTAAGCAAGTGCTGATGATATCAGGATTGCAAGAATGGCTCCCTTAACGAGTGAGAAGAAAGACATCCGCATCAGCTTGAAATCTCCCCAAATAACTCCTAGAGAACTTGCGAGAATTGGAGTCATAAGTGGGGCGACTATCATTGCTCCTATTATAACCGCGGTAGAGCCCTGTATGAGACCCGTAGTTGCAATAACGCAGGAAAGAATGGTTAGCATGTAATATTCAATTGAAGGTGAAGCACCATCAAAAAGGATTCCGTATACGTTAAGGTCTTCTTTTTCTTTGTTACGTCGGGCTTTATATTCACTGTAAGTACTCTTCCAGTCTGCCGGTCGGGTAATCATGCTTAGAAGAGTAGAGTGTTTATTGATGCGTTTAATCGTCTCATCCGTTTGTTCTACTGCTTGTTGAAAATCGTTGTTGAGTGACTCGGCTCTTTCTTGAAGCGCTTTTTTGCCAAGGCTGAATTTTTTTGAAAATGAGGCAATAAGACTCTCGTCTTCTGATTCTTCAGCGCCAATTTTTGATTCAATATCGGCAGTGTTATCTTCAGTATCTGCATCTTTAGGGTTTTTACGCTGGTTTGTTTTTTTATTTTCGTCCATACTGATCACCTCAAAGTGAATTTTCAGAATAGTAAAACTAGTTATTTGTTGTTAGCCCAATTTTTTTTACAAAAAGAGCAGAACATTTTTCATGCCAACATGGTACTCCAGTTTTTTCAAGAAAACCTGTATGACCGCCATATTTTGTTATTTGAACGTTAATATAGCTGTTTATTTTATCGATTTCATATGGAAGACTCTCTCTACTTAAAACTGGATCATCTTCAGAGGAGATAATTAGAAAGGGCTTTTTTATTGTTTTAAGTCGTGATGCTGTACTTGATTTTTTCCAGTAATCAACCGCAGATTTAAATCCGTTAAGAGGAGCGGTGTACCGGTCATCGTATTGAGCAAAGGTTTTTATTAAATCGTAATCTTCCATGGAAATTTCATCAAAAATATCTGCTTTTTTTTGCATTTCACGTTTGAGTTTTTTTAGAAAATAGCTCATATAAAAACGAGAATTTGAGAGAAGTTCAGATGTCGTTGCTAGATCAAATGGAGCTGAAATTGCAATGCCAAAAGAAGCGAGTGAAGAACTGCCGCTTTCAATAAAGTATCTGGAAGTTATCACTCCTCCCAAAGAAAAACCAGCTATTCCAATATCTTGATATTTGTACTTGACACTAATATGCTTTACGATTTCGTCAACATCATCATATTTGCCGGCATGATATGTTTTAATCAGGCGGTTGGTTTCACCTCCGCAACCTCTCAAGTTTACTCCAAAGATATCATAGCCAAGATTAATGAATGCTTTGGCCAGACCCATAACGTAGGTTCTTTTAGAATGTCCTCCTAATCCATGTACAATTACAATTGCTCGCTTGGAACCAGTAATTCGAGTGTCGATATTTAGAAAATCACCGTCTGATAGCTCTAGACGAAATTTAGATGTATATACCTCATCGACTTTACGGAACTTGGAGGCGTAAATAGTATTGATATGAGGATTTTTAAATAGTAGACTAGGTTTATATGTAATTGTCATGAGAAAGTCCTTATTAAAAGAATTAAGAAATTACTGATTATTACCTGAAAAAAGAGAACCGCATGCAGGACACTTGATCGTCTCACCGTGTAAAAATATTTTGTTAAATGGAGAACCACAATGCGGACAAAACTTGAACGGCGAAGTGTCTGTTTTCCCGTCTTCTGTGAAAAATTCACCTGTTGTTCGGTCAAAAAAGCCGTTAATTAATCTTAGTTTGAGAGCCATCAACATGAATCGGCGTGCGGTTGGAACCGAAACCCCCATCTTTTCTGCAATGTTGTCTATGGATATGCGCCGTGTCGCATGAATAATCATTGCAAGCGATTCGACCATCTCCTCTTCTTTCGTTGCCTTGTATCCTTGGTAAAGGAAAAAAATCCCGGGCAAAACAAAAGCCATTGAGGCTATTGCTATTCCGGCACCAGCTTCAATTTCTGTCGGATCTTTGGAAACTAAGTACATAGCAATACCTATAAAAAACACAATCAGACCGGGAATAGCAAATATGTAACCTGTAGCTTTTAGAATGGTATCTTTTATTTTGAATCCCATGAGTGACTCCATAGTATAATTGACTTAACACAATTTACACTAAATTATAGATGAGTAGCAACTAAAAAACCAATTTTAAATCAATCGAGTGATTTTTTTATTATATCAGGAGTGTGATTTGCATAACAGTATACGCAATGGTGTGGACAGCTGTTATATGCTCCGATATCGGCACTTTGAAGACAGTTGCAAAAGGGCTGTTGTCCGGACGCCTTTAAGGCAGATGGCATTGTATTATCATTATCAAATAGTGATGGAGTATACTCTAGAAAATCCATAAGCCGGGTGTCATTATGAAATAGATCTGTTATCAGGTTGTAGTCTATACAGCTTCCATGATTAATTCCAAACGAGGAGAAGTCTTCAGCTGTTCCGCATGTTTGAACTGTTACAGGTTTTTCTGAAGAGTTACTGAATATATGTTGTATTGATTCTGCAGTGAAAATTTTCTCATTGTGATTAAGTTCTCTTACTGGGAAAGAAGTTTTTATAATATTGCGCTTTACCGATTTATATCGTTCAATTTTAATAAAACTTATAATTAGCCTTCTTGTGTAGGGGGAAAGTTCTTTTGACAATTGCCTGATTCTTAACAAAAGTTCTTTTAATGTGAGTTTGTCTGATAAAAGAATAGGGTCAAAACGCCATATGATTTTTTCAGGGCCAATTAAGTCGGATAACATCTTGAAGGTCCTAATTCTTTTTTTTAGCGGAGGTACACCAGGCTCGTAACCTTCTGTTTCGTAATTATTCAAGGTGTGTAAAAAATAGTAGTTTATTCCTTTTGAATCAAAATACGACAGATATTTGAGAAAAGGTGCCGCATTTTTTGTCCAGAAAATGATTAGGCGACAGTTTCGCAGATCAATTGGGTTTTGTTTTCTGTTATATGGGTTTATCCAGTTTACGAATCCTTGATCAAATTGGTTAACAAGCCAATCTCCATAAAAAGCCGGAATATCTGTGGCTCGACTTGCAGAGATAATAAGAGGGGAACGAGCCGGTTTTTTTTGAGGATCGTCCCCTATAAAACCAAGAGGCCATTTCTTCATAATTTTCTATAATCAGAATTATGCAAATCAGGTCACAATAAATGGTTCGGTTTTAAATGCCAGTGAGCCCTTGTGAACCCAAATACGTACCTGATAAGCTGTTTCTCCATTGTCAGCAGAAACTGAGTTTAATTCTTCAATATCACATATGCTATCGAGAGAAAACTCATAATAGTGCTTGTTTTTTTCGAAGGGATTTGTAAGTAAAACCAGAATGTTTTTATCAACTGGATGTTTTTTGGGAGTACCCACAAATTCAATAAAATCATGTCTGGTATCGACTCTTTGAATGGAGTTAGAACCCTTGTTTTCAAGAAGAAATTGAATGTATTGATGCTGCTCCATAACTAGACTCCTGAAATATATTAATCAAATTTATTCGTATCCTTTTTATGATAATAAAAATGAACTTATGTTTCAATACAACTTTCTGTTGCTTAATATTTAAAACTTAATTATCAATTTTTGCCCACGAGTCCCGTAGAGGTACAGCACGATTGTAGACAGGTCTTTCGTGTGTGTGATCCTTTATATCGCTGCAAAAATAACCGGTTCTTTCAAATTGACAAATATATCCAGGTTCAGCGTTTGCCAACGACTCTTCAATCTTTACGTTTTTTAGAGTGGTGAGTGATTCCGGGTTCAGATTATCCAGAAATGTTTTACCTTCCGAGGCATCGTAAGGGTTTGCAGTTTGGAAAAGCCTATCGTATATACGTACTTCAGCATTTCTTGCATGTTTGGCTGATAGCCAGTGAATTGTGCCCTTTACTTTTCGTCCATCCTGTGACCAGCCGCCTTTTGTATCGGGATCATATGTGCAACGAACTTCTGTTATGTTGCCTTTATCATCGGTACTAAAACCGGTACAGGTTACATAAAAGGCGAATTTAAGACGAACTTCCATACCTGGAGCTAACCTGAAATACTTTTTGGGGGCTTCAGTTTTGAAGTCATCGCGTTCGATAAATAATTCTTTTGTAAATGGAAGCATTCGGCTGCCCGCAGAATCATCCTCTGGGTTATTTTTTGCCTCGAGCATTAGCTCTTCATTTTCTGGAAAATTTTCGATAATAAGTTTTAGCGGATTTAAAACAGCAATGGCTCTATCCGCTTTTTTGTTAAGATCTTCTCGAAGACAGTGTTCTAAAAGGGCGATGTCCACGATATTATCCGCTTTAGCGACACCAATACGTGATGTAAAGTCGCGAACTGACTCGGGAGTAAATCCCCGGCGTCTGAGACCGGAAATGGTGGGCATGCGTGGATCATCCCATCCCGATACGTGTTTTTCTTTGACAAGTTGAAGAAGTAGCCTTTTGCTCATGACTGTATAATTAAGGTTAAGTCGCGCAAATTCTATCTGTCTTGGGCGATGTTCGAAATTGACTGCCTGTAAAACCCAGTCATAAAGATCTCGATTATTTTTAAATTCAAGTGTGCAAACCGAGTGGGTAACCCCTTCAATTGCGTCAGAAAGACAGTGTGTAAAGTCGTACATAGGGTAGATGCACCATTTATCGCCTGTGCGA
>DAOTGZ010000200.1:0-5025 GCA_035447445.1 Spirochaetota bacterium
TATGGAAAATGGCTTTATCTATAGGTATAGTTGGACTTCCTAATGTAGGGAAGTCCACTTTATTTAACAGTCTTTCAAAATCGGCACATGCGGAAGCCGCGAATTATCCTTTTTGTACCATTGAACCAAATTCCGCGGTTGTTCCTGTACCAGATCGTCGGATAGACGCCCTTTGTGATATAGTTAAACCGCAACGGGCATTAAACACGACTGTTGAATTTACAGATATAGCTGGATTGGTAAAAGGGGCATCTAAAGGTGAAGGACTTGGAAACCAGTTTTTATCACATATCAGGGAAACCTCAGCTATAGTACATGTTGTGAGGTGCTTTGAGGATGACAATGTTGTACATGTAGAAGGATCGGTGGATCCTGTGCGTGATTGCGAAGTGATTAGTACAGAACTTCTTTTGGCAGATATACAGACTGTTGAAAAAAGAATAGAGCGTCTTGAAAAACAGTCAAGGCAGGATAAGAAACTTCAACCTATGCTTGAATTTACCAAACAAATCTTGAATCACCTGAACGCCGGCAATCCTGCAATATCATTTGATGGACGAAATGAAGATATTTATGAGCAGTTCTCAAAAGAGATTAAACTGATTACAGATAAGAAGGTGATTTTTGCAGCAAACGTTGATGAAGATTCATTAGCAAACGGTAACTCATATGTAGATGCGCTAAAAGAGTACGCTATAAAAACTGGAAACGATCATGTTATTATGGTTTGCGCAAAGATAGAGGAAGAGCTTATAAGCATGGAAGAGGATGAAAGGATCGAATATCTTGAATCGTTGGGTGTTTCTGCTGAAAGTGGCTTGGATAAGATAATTAGAGTGGGTTATGATACCCTTGGATTAATTAGCTATTTTACAGCGGGAGTAAAAGAGGTAAGAGCTTGGACTATTGAAAACGGCTGGAAGGCGCCTCGGGCTGCATCGGTTATCCATAATGACTTTGAAAGAGGTTTTATACGTGCTGAAGTTATCAGCTATGATGATTTTATTGAATATAAGGGTGAAGCAGGAGCCAAGGCAGCAGGAAAAATGCGAACCGAAGGAAAAGAGTACAGAGTAGCAGATGGAGACATCATGCACTTTTTATTCAACATATAGGACTTACAAATCTTTGTCTTTAAAAAGATTTGTAAGTCCGGTTTTCGAGCGATAGCTCGAAAAATATTCCATACTTCTTACAAATCTTTGTCTTTAAAAAGATTTTTAAGTCTTACTTTTCGAGCGATAGCTCGAAAAATATTCCATACTTCTTACAAATCTTTGTCTTAACAAAGTTTATACACTCCCAAAACATTACCAGCGACATATAATTTGTGCAAAAATATGATGAGACATAATATTTTCTGAAATTATTTTTTGCTTATAATTTTTGATAATATCTTTGTCTGTAACAAAAAAGAATTGATTATGTCCTATCATTTGTTATTATAACATAAGACTAAACTCTTGGAGCCTGCTTTTCCCCTTTTTTATTGAAAAACAATCACCTTTTTTGGAGGCAAAATGGAAGCTCAGCCAGAAGATTTGCATGAAGCAGTGCTGTTGTATACACATACAAAAATCGAACTTGCCAAGCGTATAAAAGAGGGTATAAGTTATACAGAATTTTTAGATTATGAAAAAAAACTTGAACAGATTGATCGAATTTTAAAAAAAGCTGAGCGGCAACTTGAAAAAGAGGTTTTTACTGGCTCGAGTTGAATTTATTGTTATATTTTGCCTAAAATTTCATTTTTGAGCATCATTTTTTGTGGGAAAAAATTTTTGCGATGTTTTTATTAAGAGATTTGTTATTTTACTTTGTAAAAGTTTCATTTGTGTATATTTTCAGTTATTTATTTCCGGGAATCCCCGATTTAATTGACCGCATAAGATGTAATAAAATATTATCCTGTTACTCCTTTTAAAAAGGGGTTTTTAAAACCGGCTTATAATTTTATTCTGTACAGGAATAAGCTTTTTTGTTATTTGGTTGTGAATGTAGTAACAAGCAGGGAAGTTATAAACTTTTGAATTCTTTAAAAATAATGACTTTCGTCTTTTCTTTTCTTTTATTTTTAGGAGTAAATGTTTATATTCTTTTCTAAAAAAGACTACATAATGGCAATTTTATAATAATTGTTTAAAAAAAATTAAATACTTTAGGAGAGTGTCGTAATGGGTAAGTCGATGACAATGGATGGAAACATGGCTGCTGCACATGTTTCTTACGCGTTTACCGAAGTTGCGGCTATTTATCCAATAACACCGTCATCTAATATGGCGGAATATACGGATGAATGGGCGGCTCACGGGAAAAAAAATATTTTTGGTGAGCCTGTCAGGCTGATAGAAATGCAGTCAGAAGGGGGAGCCGCAGGAGCTGTTCATGGCTCTCTTCAGGCAGGAGCTTTGACTACAACCTACACAGCTTCGCAGGGATTGCTTTTAATGATTCCGAATATGTTTAAAATTTCTGGGGAACTTCTTCCAGGTGTTTTTCATGTAAGTGCAAGAAGTGTTGCTGCACATGCACTTTCAATTTTTGGAGATCATTCAGATATCTATTCTGCACGTCAGACTGGATTTGCTATGTTGGCAACTGGTTCTGTACAGGAAGTTATGGATCTTGGTGCTGTAGCACACCTTGCTGCAATAAAGACTAGAGTTCCATTTGTTCACTTTTTTGACGGTTTTAGAACTTCACACGAGATTCAGAAAATTGATACGTGGGATTATGCTGACCTAGAGAAACTTGTCGATAAAGAGGCTCTTCAGAAATTCAGAGATAATGCTCTTAATCCAAACAACCCTGTAACACGTGGTACAGCTCAGAACCCAGATATCTTTTTCCAGGCTCGTGAAGCTTGTAATAAGTTTTATGATGCAGTTCCTGATGTTGTTGCGGACTACATGAAGCAGATTTCTAAACTTACTGGACGTGAATATAAGCCGTTTATGTATTATGGAGACCCAAAAGCTGAAAATATCATTATTGCAATGGGTTCAGTTTCAGATACCATTAAAGAGACAATCGATTATTTGAATAAGAAAGGTGAAAAAGTTGGTGCAATAATTGTTCATCTTTACAAACCTTTTTCCGTAAAACATTTGATGGAAGTTCTTCCAAAATCGGTTAAGAAAATTGCTGTACTTGATAGAACCAAAGAGCCGGGTGCAGAAGGTGAGCCACTTTATCTTGATGTTAAATCAATATTTTATGGAAAGAAAGATGCACCGGTTATTGTTGGCGGTCGTTATGGTCTTTCTTCGAAAGATACTACTCCATCGCAGATAATTGCTGTTTATGAGAATCTTAAGCAAAAAGAGTCTAAAGACGGATTTACTATCGGTATAGTTGATGATGTGACATTTAAATCGCTTCCACTTACTGCGGAAGTAAATGTCGTTCCTGAATCTACCAAACAGTGTATGTTTTACGGTCTCGGATCTGATGGAACTGTTGGTGCAAATAAGAATTCTATCAAAATTATTGGTGATCATACAGATATGTATGCTCAAGGATATTTTGCGTATGATTCAAAGAAATCAGGTGGAATTACTATTTCTCACCTTCGTTTTGGAAAAGATAAAATTCGATCACCGTATCTGGTTAATCATGCAGATTTTGTTGCCTGTTCTCAACCATCGTATCTTGATAAATATGATATGCTTAAGGGTATAAAAAAAGGTGGTGCTTTTCTTCTAAATTCAATTTGGAGTGCTGAAGAGACAAAAGCTAATCTTCCAGACAAGGTTAAAAAGATTCTTGCCGAAAATGAAGTTAACTTCTATATAATCAATGCTACAAAAATTGCTGAAGAGATTGGCCTAGGTGGTCGCACAAATACAATACTTCAGTCTGCCTTCTTCAAACTTGCGGAAGTTATTCCTTACGATGATGCTGTTAAGTATATCAAGGAAGCTATCAAAAAGTCTTACGGTAAAAAAGGCGATGATATAGTAAATATGAACAATGCCGCAGTTGACAAGGGTGCTAGTGAACTTGTCAAAGTCGAAGTACCTGCTGAATGGGCTTCAATAAAAATTGCCGCTGACGCAACAAGTGATAGACCGGATTTTATAAAAAATATTGCTGATGTAATTAATGGTCAGGATGGAGACTCGCTTCCTGTGAGTGCCTTTATTGGCGCGGAAGACGGAACTTTCCCAGCCGGTACAACAGCTTATGAAAAGCGTGGTATTGCTGTAAATGTGCCTGAATGGCAGAGTGAAAATTGTATTCAGTGTAATCAATGTGCCTTTGTTTGTCCTCATGCTGTAATTCGTCCACTTCTTATCGATAAAGATGAAAAGGCAAAACTTCCATCTGATATTACAACTATCAAGGCTGTGGGAAAAGGTGTTGAAGATTATGAGTACAAGCTTCAGATTTCGCCACTTGACTGTACTGGATGCGGAAACTGTGCTGATGTATGTCCGGCTCCGAAGGGAAAAGCACTCGTTATGAAGCCTATCGCTTCACAGGCAAAAGAGGCTGAACTTTGGGATGTAGTTACAAAAAATGTAAGCTATAAAACAGATAAGTTTCCTCTTACTAATGTCAAGGGATCGCAGTTTGCTCAACCGCTCTTTGAATTTCACGGAGCTTGTGCCGGATGTGGAGAAACACCATATATTAAGCTTATAACTCAGCTTTATGGTGACCGTATGATGATTGCTAATGCTACGGGTTGTTCATCGATTTACGGTGGTTCTGCTCCAGCAACTCCATATTGCAAAAATGCTAATGGTTGTGGACCTGCTTGGGCAAACTCACTCTTTGAAGATAATGCCGAATATGGTCTTGGTATGTATCTTGGTGTTTGCAACATGCGTGATCGTATAGAAAGACTTATGAAAGAAGCTTTGGCTTCTGGAGTATCTGGTGATGTTGAAGCTGCTTTTAAAGCCTGGATAGAAAACAAAGAGAACGGCGAAACTACAAGAGAAGTTTCTACAAAGGTAGAAGAGGTGCTTGCTGGTAAATCGGATGCCTATGCAAAAGAAATTATGGCTATTAAACAGT
>DAOTGZ010000201.1:0-5003 GCA_035447445.1 Spirochaetota bacterium
AAACTTCGGTCGCCGCATACAACAAGGATTCGACCAGATGGACACTTGGATTGATGAAGGTCTTTCTGAATCCGCAGAACATTTTGTTTTAAACCAACCCGGTTACAGCCGAATTGATTGGTTTAAAAACGACATTGACGAAGATATCCGAAATGGCGCATCTTTATGTTCTTGGGATCAAAAAATCAGCAACTATGCGCTGTCTTATACTTTTATGCAATACTTAAGAATACATGCTAAAAGCGGCCATTCATTATATAAAAAAATAATCAATTACAGCAACGGCTCATATTCAGGTCTTGCTTCTGTAATGGAAAATGAAAATCCATACTTTATTAATTTTAAAACTATTATGCTAGCATACCGGATGGCAAATTTACTTCAACAAGAAGATAATATATATGGTTATAAATCCGAAAACAGTATTTTTAACCTAGACGTTAAACCTCCAACTGCTGATTTAGAGACTTTAAATCTAAAACCCGGCGGTTCAATCGCTATTACAACAGACAAAATATCTGTTGAACAAGCAGCTGGAAGCGGAAGAGGTTCTAACATAAAATTAACAACAGTGGTAGGAGGACTTGTAATTGAATTGGAAAAATAAGAAAAAAACGACACTTCTCATCATGACACTAATCTTGCTATTTCCACTTTTTTGTATGGCAAGAGGAGCTAATTTGCGGACTATTAAGACATTGAACAGAAACAAACTTGTCTCGGTTACTCCAAGAATGATTACTAGTGGTAAAAGCTATAAAATCATCGGTCGTATACGCTTGGTTGGTAGCGAACGTTTTCAAAAAATCGTTGTAACAACAGATGGCGAGTTAACAGTAGAGCTTGATGTGTCAAAAGCAAACAAAGAAAAAATACTGGAGTATCAGAATCGCTATATCGAAGTTGAAGGCGTTATAACATCTAAAAAAAACAGACTTGCCGATGAATCAGGTCGTGGCATGAGCTATAAAATGAAAGTTAAAACTTACACTATTCTTATAGTAAAAGACCGCGATGACTTATAATTAGCATTATTTATCCCTGATTATGTAATCAGGGATAAATTTTGACCACTGCCTTTTTATCCCCAGCTCGTCCACAAAAAGAGGACGTCTGTCTCCTGCGAAGCTTATTACATCAAGCCTTAAACGAGCTCTGGTAATAGCGACATACATCAGCCTTCTCTCCTCTTCAAGACAATTGAGCGGAGAAGGAACCTGAGAATTATGTAACCCACATATAATCACATGATCATACTCAAGCCCTTTTGAAGAGTGGAATGTCGAAAAACTTACATTATCGTTAAAGCATATATCGGACAGCCGTTCTCGAACCTTGTTGCCATAAGCATTATTACGATAAAGTACAGCAAGACTGAATTTTTTATCACAATGGTTAATTATATCTGCAATAAAACGGCACTCGTCATCAAAACTGCTCACGAAACCAAGATTTACCATCCCACCGGAACCCATATTCGAAACCATTTTTTTGTGAATCTGGTTTCTATTTTTACGTATAAGCCTGTTCGAAACCGTAACAATTTCCATGGTAGAACGATAGTTCACAGTTAGCATAAAACGATCGAAATCCTTAAGGTACTTTTTAAACCCTATCATTATTCCCGGAGAAGCCTTTCTAAATCCATATATTGATTGATAATCATCACCTACAGCACAAAGGGTTGCTCCATCTGACAGCATATTATTTATCATCAAAAAATTATTTCTGGATGTATCCTGAAACTCATCTACAAGCAGATAATCAAACCTGGTTGCAACCCATGTTCTAAAATCTCTGTTTTTTTTATAAAGCAGATTACACCATGTAATCAAATCATCAAATTCGAAAGCTCCTATTTTTCTTTTCTCTTCACTTCTGAACTTCGAATAGTGCTTAACAGCAATTAGCAGGTCTTCTCCAGCTCGTTTTACCAGATCATACTCACTAATCTTTCCGGAATAGATATTTTCACAAAGAGTGGGTATAATATCGAATGGCAAACCGCAAAGGCATTTTCCATAATCATTATAAAATTTTTCATTAATGGACATCTCCTGTTTTGATGTTAAAAGCGAAGGGAATTTCATATACCCAAAAACATTTTTAAACACTTCCTCATGCAAACGGACAGCCTTTAGACAAAACGCATGATATGTTCCAACAAACATACTGTCTGCATGCTTATCCAGCCTTTTACGAAGTCTCTCTCGCATCTCTTCGGCCGCCTTTTTGCTAAAAGTCAAAAGTGCAACACGGCAAGGCTCAACACACCCATCAGTTATTATACCTGCTGTTTTTGCTATCAATGTAGAAGTCTTGCCGGTGCCGGCTCCTGCAATTATTAAAGAATGCCTACGAGAAAAGGCAGCCGCCTTTGCCTGTGCCGCGTTTAACTGTTCCATGGTTGCTCCTGCTGTTATTTAATAATTTGTAAAAGTTGTGGTGCTTAGTATTACAGACTGAATTTTTAAAAAAAAGGGCGATTTTTTTTGATAAAAAACATCTTTTCTAGACTTTTTATGTTAAAAATCAAAATAATATCAGATTCAGCAACTTCATTATTGACAGAAACCGATCCGATTATGCACAATGACTATTTTTTATATGTTTGGATAAAATATTCTTTGCAAATTTTAGTTTATTCACAGGAGGCATAAATGAACAACTTAGAGAACGTTATGAAGCTTGACAGGGAGTACCTTTTTCAAAACTACGGAAACCGCCTTCCTGTAGAATTTGTTCGCGGTGAAGATTCTTTTCTTTTTGACAGTACAGGCAAAAAATATATAGATTTTCTTTCAGGGATATCAGTTGTAAACCTCGGATACAGTAATAAGCATTACACCGACACCCTGCATAAACAGATAGACCAGATAATGCATACTTCAAACTGGTTTTTCAACTCAAACCAGGTTCAAGCTGCCAAGCAGATATCTGACCACTCATTTAAAGGACGCACGCTTTTTGTTAACAGCGGCACAGAGGCTAACGAAGCTGCTATTAAACTTGCCCGCAAATATGGGCAATCTATCGATGAGGAGTGTTATACGATATTAACGTTTTCCAGCTCATTTCATGGCCGTACCTTCGGAGCCATGTCGGCAACCGGAAACGAGAAGATAAGAACAGGCTTTGGTCCGGTTGTTCCTGGATTTAAATATGTACCTTTTAACGATAAAGACGCTTTTGAGGAAGCAGTTAAACAGGAAAAAGTTTGTGCGGTCATGGTCGAAATGATTCAAGGTGAAGGCGGAATAAAAGTAGCCGACAAAGATTTTATTCAGCACGTTTATAAAATTGCAAAGGATAACGGCATACTATTTATAGCTGACGAAATACAAACAGGTATTGGCAGAACCGGTAAGCTTTTTGCGTTTGAACACTACGACATTGTTCCTGATATAATTACTCTCGCAAAAGGACTTGCAAACGGTATACCAGTTGGCGCCATGCACGCAAAAGAAGAGCTTTTAAGCCTTCTTGGTGCAGGTACACATGGCACAACTTTCGGTGGAAACCAGCTTGCTACAGCTGCTGTTTGCGCTGTCTTTGATATAATAACCAAACCATCTTTTTTAGAGCATATTCATGATATGTCAAAAGTAGTCTTTGATAGACTTGAAAATATCAAGAAAAGTGTTCCTCTAATTAAAGAGATTCGCGGCAAAGGGCTTCATATTGGTGTTGAACTAGAATCTGACGGAATGCCTTTTGTTAAAAAAGCTCTTGATGCAGGTTTGGTAATCAACTGTACAGCTCAAAATGTTCTTCGAATAATGCCTCCATTAATAATTGACGAGAATACATTAATTCAGGGACTGGATATTTTTGAAAAAATTGTAAAACAGGGTTAATTATTATGAAAATTCCTTCGGTTAACACAAGACACCTGCTAAAGGTGACAGACTTTTCGTCAGAGGAGATAATTAATCTGTTCTCTCTTGCTCAGAGCCTAAAAGCAGCACAGAAAAAAGGCAAGAAACACCACCTGCTTAAGGGTAAGGTTCTGGGTATGATTTTCGAAAAAAGTTCTACCCGAACACGCGTATCTTTTGAAACTGGTATTTATCATCTAGGTGGTACAGGCCTTTTTTTAGGCAAAAATGATCTTCAGATAGGTCGAGGAGAACCTATTTCAGATACAGCAGCCGTCCTTTCGCGATATCTTGACGGAATAATGATACGGACATTTGAGCACAGCAAAGCTGAAGATTTTGCCAAATACGGCTCGATACCGGTAATAAACGGTCTAACTGATGATTATCATCCATGTCAGGCTCTTACTGACTATTTTACAATGTTCGAAAAACTGAGCAAATTTAAAGGCACAAAATTGGCCTATATAGGCGACGGCAACAATATGGCTCACTCTTTAATGCTATGTGGAGCTATGCTTGGCGTAAATGTTTCCATCGCCTCTCCCGCCGACTATGCCCCAAATCAAGGCATAACAGACGAAGCACGAAGCATTGCGGCGAAAAACGGATCTGAAATAGTAATAACAGAATCAATGGATGAGGCAGCAAAAAACGCAGATGTCCTTTATACCGATGTCTGGGCAAGCATGGGTCAAGAAGATGAGGCGGAAAAAAGAGCCAAGAGTTTTGATGGCTACTGTATATCAATAGATCTTATTAAAAAGAACGCACCTGAAGCCTATGTTATGCATTGTCTTCCGGCTCATAGAGGTGAAGAGATAACAGCTGAAGTTCTTGATTCAGATCATTCTATAATATTTGATGAAGCTGAAAACAGATTGCATGTTCAAAAAGCAATAATGACTGTTCTTATGAACTCAAGATAATTATTATATATAACAAGGAGAAGCATTATGGGAAAAATAAATAAAGTTGTTTTGGCCTATTCCGGCGGATTGGACACCTCGGTAATTGTAAAATGGCTTATTGACACATACCAGTGCGAAGTTGTATGCTATGCTGCCGATGTCGGGCAGGAAGAGGAACTTGACGGTCTTGATGAAAAGGCGCGCAAAACAGGTG
>DAOTGZ010000202.1:0-4933 GCA_035447445.1 Spirochaetota bacterium
CCTGCTTTAAGTTCCAGATATTTATTTATCAATTGCACTGTAAGGCTTCTATGATTAACGTAAATTGATTGTATTCCGTTTTGTAAAAGCTCTTTATAGATGATTTTTTTGTTATCAGTAATATCGGAAGCAGCAGCTGAGAGATAGATATCGCTGATAGTCTTTGCTTGAATAAATATTTTTTTTTCAAGAATGGGGTTACGGAATATTACACATAGAAGAAGATGTCGCTTAGATAGCAGTTTCAAAATTGGCAGTACTCTTTTCATTGCATGAACAGTTTCAAAATTGGTGTACAGAATCAGTAGGCTTCTATGATGAATATAATTGTTAACCGTTTTGTACAAGAGCTCGTAGTTTACTTCATAATTGCTATTTTCGGTTTTGTAAAGGTTTTCAAGAATTGTGGATATTTGATTTGAGCGATTATCGGCTTTTACTATTGAGCATTCTGTTGGAGATAGAGTGATAAGCCCAGCTTTGTCTTGTCGCTTGATTGCAACATTTGAAAGAATAAGTGCCGAATTTACTGCATGATCAACAAGGCTCATTTTTTCAAACGGCATTTGCATAGATCTTCCGGTGTCAAGAACCATGTATATCTGCTGAGAACGATCTTCAACGTAGTTATTGACAATAAGGTGCCCTTTTCGAGCTGTTGCTTTCCAGTTTACAGATCTAAATTCGTCTCCGTAACGATAGTTGCGTAATGCGTCAAATTCGTGTGTTACTGCACTTCTGCGAATCCGTTTTAACCCGGGTTCGGGCAGTTTATGGCTACAGGCATAAAAATCGTACTCTTTCAGCGTAATAATAGAAGGGTAAACTTTTACTTGTTGATCTGTTTCAAAAGAAACACGGTAAGCAATAAAGCGAAAAAAAGATTTCACATAAATATGAAGTGATCCAAAAGTATAAAGCCCCCTTTTTTTAGGATGTATTTTGTAGTCCCAGGCTTCAACGCTGTTTGGTTTTACTCGTGTATCAAAATGCCAGTCTCGGACTTGAAGCTGGTAAGGTAGCTCGTCAATACATCGCAGAACAAGAGAGTGGTTGCTATCTGATCTGATTTCGACTGTAACCTGGTTGTCATCTCCGTTAGACAAACGACTTGCCAGGATACGCCGTGCTGATATTTTTTTAGATGATATTATAACAAAAAAAAGTTCAAATATAGTTATACCCAAGAAAAGGGATAAACATATAAGAAAAACTGATAAAAGATTTTCAAAATAAAAAACTGCAAAAGCCGTAGCGGGTAATACAAATGCTGCTATAAAAAAATTGCGTTCCAGATATATATTTCTAATAATACTAATTAGATTTCTCATCTTGGTACCGGTATTCTTTTTAGTATTATAGAGAGAACATCTTCTATCGTTTGTCCCTCCATCTCGGTCTCTGGTGACAATACCACACGGTGTGCAAGAGTTGGCAAAAGAATGGTTTGAATATCTTCGGGTAACACATAATCGCGGCCCTGAATTACGGCATAGGCTTTTGCTCCGTTTAGTAGAGCGACACCGGCTCTTGGAGAAGCTCCAAGGTAGAGTTTGCTTTCAGAGCGTGTAGCTTGTATTATCTGAGCAGTATACTCGATTAGTTTCTCTGATACCACTGCCTTTTCTGCAAGAGAGCGGATCTGCTTTATCTCGGATTCAGAAATAACAGAACTTATATTTTTTTCTGCTTTGGTGAATCCGCGATCATGTGAATTTCTTAAAATAGTAGTCTCTTCATCAAGTGATGGATAACCAACTACAATTTTAAACAGAAAACGGTCAAGTTGTGCCTCAGGAAGCCGGTAGGTTCCTTCGTATTCAATAGGGTTCTGGGTTGCTATAACCAGAAAAGGTTCGGGTAAAGCGTATTCGCTTCCATCGGCAGTTACCTGCTGTTCTTGCATAGCCTCAAAAAGTGCCGCCTGTGTTTTAGCGGGTGAGCGGTTGATCTCGTCAATTAAAACTGTTTGTGCAAAAACAGGGCCGTGTTGAAAGGTAAATTCAAGGTTTTTTGGGTTAAAAACCGATGTGCCGGTAATGTCACTTGGCATAAGATCAGGGGTAAACTGGATACGCGAGTAGGTTAATCCAAGTGAAGCGGCGAAAGTTTTTGCAAGAAGGGTTTTAGCTACACCGGGTACTCCTTCAAGCAGTATGTGCCCCTTGGCTATCATAGCGGTTAAGATAAGGTCTACCGATTCACTTTGACCGGTAATTGCTTTTGCAATATTATTTTTGATTTTTATTAGCAGCTCCGAAGCCATTTCAGCTGTAATTGTTTCTGTCTTATTTGCCGGCACTTTTATTCTCCTTTCCAAGCAGTTTTATAATAGTTTTATAAAGAAAAATAAGTTCTTTACTGTTTATATTTTTACTTTTTTCGATACTGTCAATAAAACAAATCTTTTTATAGCAGCTCTCTGTACTCATGCCGCTTAGCTGCGAGCATAAAGCGGAAATGTTTTGGCGGTCGTGTTTCTTGATGCTGTTTGTATCGGCATATGGTAATTGCGAATAAAAATGAGAATAGAAATTTTGTACAGTTTTTCTCGCGATTTGTATATTAGACCCTTGAGTAAGATATAGGGCCGCTATTGATTTCGCAAAACTTAGAGAGCTGTTTTTTAGAGGCAATATTACTGGTATAGCGCGTTCTCTTCTTTTAGCACCGAACAACGCAAATATTATCACGATAACCAGAATGCCATAAAATGAAATTGATAACATCGTATCAGAATCTATAAAATTGAGAATATTCTCTTGTCGCACATTGCCGGGTTTGTAGTATTCATCCCAAAAGGTTGTTTTTACAGATAGCCCCCCTAATAGAAGAAAGGCCAGTCGATAGTTCTCTTTAAGGTGATAGTTGGTGAATATTCGAGGAGTCGAGCATAATATTAACTTACCTTTGCCGTATTTGATTGAAATTGCTACAGGCTCTTTTTGCTCTGTATCAATGGTTGTTGCAATAACCGTCGAAGTATTTGGATTAAAATTGCTTATATATGAGCCCTTGATTCCTTTTCCAAATTTATAAGTAGAATTATCATTATTGTGATATATCTCAATCGTGCGATTATAGAAGAGTAGTTGCGTTAGTTCAAAACCCATTCTATCGGGTATTTTTGAGTTTGTAAAATAATCCGCGGCAATAAAAAAAGTGGCTCCTTTATATATCTCTGCGAGTACAGTTTCCGATTCGTACTGATCAAAATTTGCATTAGCAGTGATGAATATACGATTGTAATCCTTATTATTGGCAAATATCTCTTTATTATGATCGAACACAGATTTTGAAATAACGCTTAATCTATTATTAAGGTCATTATCGATAAGTAGTTTATAAAGAGCAAAGCAGCCATAAGGTTTTTTTTGAGAATAAGTAAAATCATCGCTCCAGTCTTGTTCAACAGGAGCAAAAAAAACTGTTATAAAAAAAAGCAGTGATAAAACGGTAATAATCAAAGTGTAGGCTTTTGGAAGTCGAATTTTCATTATTCGGCCTCCGTTAGTAAATCGCATAACTTTTTAACATCAAGTGCTAGTTTTACTGACGCGCTGTTTTTCCCATAATAGACAGAGTTAAAAATGTTAGCTATTTTAATAAAATTATTTTTTGCTTTAATGTTTTTAATTTCCGAGGTGTAAATTTTGTTGGTCTTGTCTTTGCGCAAATGAATCATGTTTTTATCTGACAGATCTTTAAGTGCATGCAGATAAAGATAACGAATCGCTGTATCGGGATCTTCGTTATTTAAGGCATTTTCGTAAAGATGCAGATAATTTGTATTTTGTTTAACTTCCAGACCTATGTCAGAAATTTGAGCATTGACTTTTTTTTCTGGTGAATAAAAGAACCAGACACCTTTTAAAATTTTATATAGTAAAAAAAGGACTGCTAAAACAATTATAACTGCTATGATTATGAGGTACACCTCTTTTAAGTCAAAACCGTCGTGAGAAGACAATCTGCGAAAAAAATCTCTCAGAATTTCGATTATTTTTCTATTTATCGATCCAATAAGTGTGACTCGATCTTGAGAACTATAGTTTAAATTTTCTGAAGCATATAACTCAAGAACCGTATCATGCTCGGGTATGGCTATTTTTGTATCCGCAAAAAGTACACCGGATGTGACGACGAAAATGATAAAAAAAATAATTTTTTTTATCATTTAACGTTATCAACGGCTTCTTTAAGTGATAACCCCTCTTTTTTTTCACGTAGTTGCCAATATTTAATAGAAAAAGAGAGAGTGGGTAGCACAACATAGGTAAAGTAGTACAGAATCATAAGAATAGCAGCGATGCAGTATATAGCAGTAGTGCCTATTTTTGATGTTGCTTCATTTATATCAAGGGAAATTCCAATACCAGTTATAATGCCGGATGGAATGGACATAAAAATGGATATTACATAAGCGATCATAACAGTTAAATAGAAAAGACCTGCTGCCGATAACCAATTGTTTTGCAATAACCAGAAAGTTCTTTTTAAGGTTTTGATAAATGCTAATTTTTCATTGGCGACAACGGTGCTGTAAGCAATAAAAAGAATCGGCCAGATCAGAGCGAATATATAGTAAAACATATAGACGCCAATGAAGGTGATTGCCATTTGCGGAATATACCGAACCGAAAATAGTGTAGCAAAATAGATAACATAAATAAGCGTAACTACCAGTATAAACTGAAAATTTCTTTTCAGAACATGTAAAAACCATGATTTAAACTGTTCTTTCATTGCATTATCGGTAATTGAAGAGTAGGGAGTATCTTTGTATAATGCAACAAATCGTATAAGCACTGTATCGAAGATGGCCGCAATAGTCATAAATGCAACTAAATAAATGATTATAGATACAACAAGAAAGGGGATATTTATTCGCTCTATAAAATTAGCTGGAGATGAATTAAATGTTTCAGAAAGG
>DAOTGZ010000203.1:0-4927 GCA_035447445.1 Spirochaetota bacterium
GTGAGGCACTTTATGATATGAGTACCTTTTTCGATATTCCAATGACATCCGGCAAAGACTCGATGAAGAACGATTTTAAAGGCGGCGGTAAAAAGATTTCTGTGCCGCCAACAATACTATACTCCATGGCAGCAAAAATTATGGATGTGCGCCATTGTGTGAGCTCAAACTTCAAGGCGACGGGTGACCTGGTTTATGTTTTGGGTGAAACATACGATGAGCTTGGTGGCTCGGAATTTTACAGATTATTTAACGAGCTTGGAGCCAATGTCCCGGTTGTTCGACCCGAACTTGCAAAAAAACTGTATATTGCTGTATCTGAAGCTAACCGTGAATCCCTGATCGAGTCTTCGCATGATATTTCAGATGGTGGCCTTGCGGTATGTTTGGCCGAGTGCTGTTTCGGAACTAGTTTTGGTGTTGCAGCCTCTATTGATTCAATCGCAACTGTCGGACGAAACGCGGCAATTTTCGGTGAGTCCCATTCAAGATTTGTTGTATCGGTGGCACCACAAAACAGAGTACGGTTTGAAGAACATTTTGGTAAGCGTGCGTTTCTGCTAGGAAATGTTACCGACAACGGAAAATTTACCCTTAGCGAAAGTGGCACTTGCCTGATTGATTCATCTGTAAGTGATCTTCTTGCTTCATGGAAAAGTACACTGGAGATAATGGAATGAAAAAAGTACGCTCGCTTGTAATAACAGGTTTTGGAATAAATTGTGAAGAAGAGATGGCTGCGGCCTATACTCTGGCCGGAGCCGAAGCTGTAATCGTTCATCTTAATGATATTCTGATAGATGGATTTTCGATACACGATTTTGATATACTTAATTTTCCGGGGGGATTTTCGTTTGGTGACGATATAGCTTCGGGAAGGGTGCTCGCAAACAAGATCAGGTTTAAGAAACTTCCTTCGGGATTAACTTTTATTGATGAAATTAAAAAATTCATTAAAGCTGGTAAGTTTGTTTTGGGCGTGTGTAACGGTTTCCAGGTTCTTGTTAAACTTGGTCTTTTGCCGGATCTTTCGGGAGAGATAAAGCAGGAAGTTACCTTAACTCGTAATGATTCTTCAAAATTTGAAGATAGATGGTGTTACTGTAAAAGGGCTGATAATGTTAGAACTCCGTTTTTAAAGGATATTGATATCATATATCTTCCCGTGCGTCACGGTGAAGGAAAACTTATGATAGCAGATGAAAATGTACGAAAAAAGATTTTGGATAATAATCTCGCGGTTTTATCATATTGCGACTCTACTGGAAAAATTACTGATAAATATCCGTTAAACCCTAATGGATCCGAAATGAGTATCGCCGGATTAACTGATACTACTGGACAGGTTTTTGGACTTATGCCCCATCCGGAAGCCTTTTTGACTTTATATAACCATCCCGATTGGGGGCGCCTGCGACGTGAAAATCCGTCGATACCAGAGGATGGTGAAGGGCTTAAAATATTTAAAAATATAATAACGCATATCGCGTCACAGGAGAGATAAGATGAAGTGTCTTGATACTTTTTCGACACCCCAGCTTGAACTTATTCACAAAGGTAAGGTACGTGACAGTTACCGGATCGATGACAAACGTCGAATGATAGTTGTAACCGATCGTATATCCGCGTTTGACAATGTTTTAAATAATTATATCCCGTACAAAGGTGCAGTGCTTAATGGAATATCCAACTTCTGGTTCGAAAACACAATGGATATTATAGATAATCATATACTAGAAGTCGTTGACCCAAATATTAATATCGTAAAAGAGGCTGATCCTATTCGTGTAGAAGTAATTGTCAGAGGTTATCTGACAGGCTCGATGTGGCGCGGATATCAAAATGGAAAGAGAACCTTTAGTGGTGTAACTGTTGGAGAAGGGCTTGCCTGTAATCAGAAATTTCCTGAACCGATTGTGACTCCCACTACAAAGGAAGATTCTGACCGTGAAATATCACCAGAGGATATTGCCAAAGAAGGTTGGGTAAGTTCGGATATCTATCAAAAAATGGCCGATATCTCTTTAAAACTATTTGAAAGG
Source organism: Spirochaetota bacterium (assembly GCA_035447445.1). GTDB lineage: Bacteria > Spirochaetota > UBA4802 > UBA4802 > JAFGJZ01 > JAFGRW01. The sequence continues at coordinate 2,043 of DAOTGZ010000203.1, forward strand.
GGAAGTTCTGTTCTTGCTCAAAATGGAATAGTTCTGGTTGATACAAAATATGAATTCGGTTTATATAAAGGTAAGCTTATACTGATAGACGAGATACATACACCGGATTCATCACGTTTTTGGAGAGCTTCAGATTATGAGAAAGATCCTCAGTCGGCTGAACAGATTGACAAGGAGTTTGTGCGTCAATGGATGATAAAAAACAGTAAAAACGGAAAATATCCTGATACTCTTGACGATAGTGTTGTCGAAGAGACAAGCCGCCGTTATGTTGAGATATTCGAAATAATAACAGGTCAAAAGTTTGATTACAATCAGTTTTATGATTCAAAACATCGGGTAGCACAAAATCTTTGCAGTGCCGGACTGATAAAGGATGGCTATATAGCGATTGTAATGGGGTCTGCTTCAGATAAAACCCACGCGGACAAGATGAAATCAACCATCGAAAAATACGATATTAAATGTTTTTACCGAGTAATATCGGCACATAAAAATGGTGAGCGTCTTGTGCAGTTAGGTGAGACATTGAATAATTCGGTAGAGCCCGGTGCCGTTATTGCCGTAGCCGGACGGTCTAATGGATTGGGAGGCGCGTTGGGCGCAAATTTATCCATACCTGTTATTAGCTGTCCGCCATTTAAGGATAACGCCGATATAATGGTTAATGTAAATTCATCTCTTATGATGCCGTCCCTGACTCCGGCATCTACTGTTGTTTATCCCGACAATGCTGCATTGAATGCTTTGCGTTCTTTGAACATTCAGCGTGTGCGAAAGCAGATGACTGATGAAATTGATAGGATGAAAAAAGATTTAATTGAAGCAGATAAGAATATAAATAAATAGTTGTACAGGATTATCAGAGGCGCTTTAAAATCAGTATCTGCAGGGTGGTTAATCACAGGTTTTTAAAGCGCTATTTTTTATTTTAAGGATTGATAGATGAATATTGTTGTAATCGGTTCGGGCGGCCGTGAACATGCCCTCTGCTGGAAACTGAAACAGTCACCTTTGGCGGATGAAATATTCGCATTGCCGGGAAACGGTGGGATACCAAATAGTGTTGATATAGATCCTTTCGACTTTCAGGCCGTCGAAGATTTCTGTAAAGAAAATGATATTTCACTAATCGTTGTCGGTCCTGAAAATCCTCTTGCAGCTGGTATTACCGACTATTTTACAAAAAAAGATATCATGATATTTGGACCTGACAAGGCGGGAGCCGCTCTAGAAGGTTCAAAAATATTCGCAAAAGAATTTATGCTAAAATACGGAGTTGCTACCGCCGGCTATCACAAGATTACATCTTCCGATCAGGCAGAAGAAGTTATCGACAAATATAACGGTAGCTGTGTGCTAAAGTATGATGGTCTTGCCGCTGGTAAGGGGGTTTATGTATGCTGTTCCAAAGAGGAGTCGTCACAAGCTGTTGATGAGTTGCTGGCCACTTATGGCAATGATGCAAATTATATAATTGAAGAGTTACTTGTTGGAGATGAAATATCTATTATTGGTATAACTGACGGTAAGTCCATTAAACTTCTTTCTCCATCGCAAGATCACAAGCAACTTTGTGAAAACGATGAGGGGCCAAACACTGGAGGAATGGGAGCCTTTACTCCCGTTCCCTTTGCCAATGACAAGCTTCTTGAATCAATTGATAATGATATTGTGAAGCCGACTTTACATGGTATTATTAAAGAGGGTTATAACTTCAAGGGAATCGTCTATTTTGGTATAATGGTTACAAAAAATGGACCAAAATTGTTAGAGTATAATGTGCGATTTGGCGATCCTGAAACCGAAGTACTTTTACCTGCCTTGAAAAGTGATCTTCTAGAAATTTTTCTGAGCTGTTTTGACAACACTCTTGATCAGAAAAAGGTTGAGTTTAACGAAGGATATTTTGTAGATGTTGTATTGGCAGCGGGCGGTTATCCCCGTGAATATAATAAAGGCGATACTATTTCAGGGCTTGATCAGGTATCTGAAGATACGCTAGTGTTTCATGCAGGAACAATTAAAAAAGATGGTAACATCATAACTAATGGTGGACGTGTTTTGAATGTTGTTTGTGGCGGAAAGAGTCTTGATGATGCAATATCGAAGGTTTACAGTGAATGCTCAAAAATAAGCTTTGATAACTGTTACATAAGAAAAGATATTGGCCGACGTGAACAGATTGTAAAATAGTTGTCTTTTTTTAAATAATTATCTCTTAAATGTTGAATAATGAATCGAATGGCTTTAGCTGGTCAAATAATATTGTGTAGTCGGTAAAAAATGAAGAATATTGTTATATTTATATCAGGTCGCGGATCTAATATGGAAGCGATTCTGAATAATATTGAATCTGGTATATTAAAGGGTGTCTGTAATGTGCTATGCGTTGTTTCTAATCGTGCAGATGCTGCAGGGCTTGACACGGCACGTTCATACGGAGTGAAAACAGCTGTTGTTATTTCTAGAGGGGTTTCTCCTGAAGAGTATAATAATAACCTGTCGGAGTTGATTGATGAATATAATCCCGATTACATAGTGCTTGCCGGATATATGAAAATATTGGATCCCGATTTTGTAAAACGTTATCCGAAACGAATTATAAATATTCATCCTGCTGATACTTCTGCTCATCAAGGTTTGCATGCCTATGAATGGGCATTCGAAAACAGACTTAAAGAGAGTTTTATAACAGTTCACTACGTAGATGAGGGTGTGGACACAGGTGAGGTAATTGGTAAGGCCTCTGTCGATATGGGGGGGGCTAATTCTCTTGAAGAGTATGAAAAACGTGGGCTTGCAGTTGAGCACAGTTTTTACAGTGAAATGTTAAAAAAGGTATTTACGGGTATAATATAAGCGGCTAACAAGCCGCTTTTTAT
>DAOTGZ010000204.1:0-4916 GCA_035447445.1 Spirochaetota bacterium
GTTAAATTACCAAAAGAATTTCAATTTTCGGGAAAAGATGTTTTTATCCAAAAAGTTGGAGATGCCGTAATACTACTACCTCACGATAAATCCTGGGAAATATTCCTTCACGGGTTAAACAATTTCACTGAAGACTTTATGAATGAAGAATGCGATCAGGGGAAAGACCAAGAAAGGTAAAATAATTGGACCCATGGATTTATTAATAGCAGCTCAGGCTATATCAAAAAAACTGATACTCGTTACAAATAATATAAAAGAATTTGAAAGAGTAGAGAAAATCAAAATTGAGAATTGGGTATAAAATTTAAACGCAGTATCCAGTAACTGATACAATACTGGTTAAAATATACAGCACCAAAAATAAGAAGTTTAGTTGGGAGAGACGGTTTGATGAATGTTATAGAGGCAATCTTCGCAAGACATAGCTACCGAGGTAAATACAAGCAACAATGTATTCCCAAAGAAGATTTGATTACAATATTGAAGGCCGGGCTTGCAGCGCCATCGGGATGCAATAAGCAAACTACAAGTCTGATAGCAGTGGAAGACGTCAAGGTGCTTGAAAAATTGAAAAGTGTAATTGATCCGCCTATGGCCGATACTGCACCTGCAATGATTTGCGTGCTTACTCAACGAATAAATGCGTACAGGGACAAGTGTTTTGCAATTCATGATTATTCGGCGGCAATAGAAAATATGCTACTTGCAATAGTTGAACTGGGGTATCAGAGCTGCTGGATTGAGGGGCATATTACTGATCAAGATAAAATCGGAGACAAGATGGCAAAGATTTTAGGTGTACCGGACGATTACGAACTGGTCTGTTTTCTGCCGATAGGAATTGCCGAAACGGAACCATCATTGCCGTTGAAGAAGGAGTTTTCACAAAGGGCATGGTTTAATAAATTTGGAGAATAGTAAGGACTGTTTACTATATATATGTGATCGCTTTCGCGTGCTTTCTATAAGACAATTGAGAAAAGTCGTTGCCAGTACTCCGCTGTTCTATAGTATTGACTGATGGGTGATTATTTTTACGAATTAACTCCCGAACCGGTTTTCCGTGCTATTGAAAAGGGGGGATTTAATCCGACGGGGCACATAATGGCCCTTAATAGCTACGAAAACCGGGTATACGATCTCAAGCTAGAAGACGGCTCTCACATCGTCTCTAAATTTTACCGCCCAGGGCGGTGGAACGAGGAGCAGATTCGTGAAGAGCACTCTTTTTTGCTTGAGATTGCTGATGCAGAGGTGCCCGTTTGTGCACCTATGCGGTTTCCAGACGGCGATACCCTTCATTCTGTGAACGGTATATTTTACGCTGTCTGGCGCCGCACCGGCGGCCGCTCAGCTCACGATCTGTCGGATACCGATATTCAGATAATCGGCCGCATGCTTGCCTGCATACATAATGTGGGAGCCTCAAAAAACATTCAGTCACGTCACAAACTTGACGCTAAAAGCTACGCTCTTGATCCGCTCGAATATATTCTACAAAATAATTTATTACCATCTCATTGCCGCGACAGATTCGAAAAGGCCGTACACCAGGTCGCTCGTATATATACCGAACTAAGTGAAAACGTTCCTTTCCACCGTATTCATGCCGATTGCCATCCTGGTAATCTTCTTAACGGAACTGATGGCTGGTTTATTTTGGATTTTGATGATTTTTGCTCCGGCCCTGCAGTTCAGGATATCTGGATGCTCTGCGGTGGTAATGATTCGTACGGAAAACGACACCGCGAAATTCTTATAGAGGCTTACGAGACGTTTAGGCCCTTTAACCGGTCATGGTTTAACCTTATAGAACCTTTACGAGCTCTCAGGTTTATCCGTTATGCTGGGTGGATAGCGAAACGTTGGAAAGACCCTGTTTTCCCTATTGCGTTTCCCCATTTTGGTACCGAGGCCTACTGGGAAACCGAAACAAACGAGCTCGAAGCGCAGCTGCGCGTAATCAAGGAAGGGTCACCAGATTATCAAGGCTCTTCAGAACCGGAAGAAGAGTTAACAAACAGTGATTTTTTTTATGATATGTGATTGATTCTTCTTCCATGTTGCATTCTGTAGGGTTGGCAGCTGATGTTCATGAACGTTTGGCAACCATTCACCCTTTTATCGGGGGAAACGGACGGACAGCACGTCTTGTAATGGATATTGCTCTGATGCAAAAAGGTTATTTGTCGGATTAATCGATTTGACTAATATGCCTGGCTGCGCAAAAAGCGGTTGAGAAAGCGGCCTGTAAATTATAGCCACCGCTGTCTCCGTCAATATCGATTGTTTCTCCAATAAAATATAGTCCCTTAACAAGTTTTGATTCGAAGCTCTTTCCGGATATCTCTTTCAGGCTTATACCACCTGCTGTGGCCATACAAGTTTCAAAAGACTCGATATTTCGTATTTTAAATTCAAGATTGTGCAGAGTGTTGGCTATATCATGTAATGCTTTATTTGATACTTGTGCGGCGTCAATATCTGGATCAATTCGCAGGTTTTGGTAAAGTTTTAGCATAAACCGAGCGCTAAAGGGTAAAAAATTAAGAGCGTGTTTGAATTTTTGTCGGCCGTTTTGATTTACTGCTGTTTTAATTTTTTCAAGAGTCTCTTCTTCCTTTTCGTCGGGAATCAGATCGGCATATATCGTATCTTTTGGGCTTAAGTATCGGGAAAGATGTAGCACCGCGGGTCCTGAAATACCGGTATGGGTAAAGAGCAATCCGCCGCGGGTTCTGTTCTTTGTTGCATTTTGTGAAAGTATTACATCTTCAAACGAGATTCCGCTAAGCTCACAAAACTGATAGGTATCAACAACTACCGAAGCGAGTGCCGGCACCGGTGCAATAATGGTGTGGCCTAACGATTGAGCCAGCAGGTATCCGTCACCAGTCGATCCGGTTCCCGGACAACTTTTTCCACCTGTGGCAATAACAATATTTAGTGAGGTAAAAGATTTATCAGCAGTTTGAACAATGAAAAGATCATTCTGTTTTACAATGGTTGTCACGGAAGTTGATGTCTGTATACCTACTCCGTTTTCACGACAATAATCAGTTAATGAGTTAAGTATGTCGGATGCTTTTTTAGAAGAGGGGAAATATTTTCCATTTTTGTCTGTTATAAAATTGATATTTCTGGACTCAAAAAAAGCAATAAGCTCGGTCGGTGAAAACGAGTAAAGGGCATGCTTCATAAAGCGACCGTTTTTTCCGTAATGCGTGATAAACTGGTCGATGGAAGAGTCGTTGGTTATGTTGCAGCTGCCAGCTCCGCTTAAAAGAAGCTTGCGGCCGGGTCGTTTCATCTTTTCTATCAACAGAACCGGTAAGCTGAGCTTAAGAGAACCAAGAGTGCCTGCACAGAAGAGGCCGGCAGGACCAGCCCCTATTACAATGGTATTGTAATTATTCGATGCCCCCACCTAATTGTTAAGTGCATCTTCTATGCGTGAACGTGTTATGCTTAATACCTCTTCAACACTTCTTCCCGAGGGGTACACGGGTTCAAGATATTTGACTTTGACTGTTCTGAAAGGGCGAATAAAAAAAGCCGATTTCGGTAATACTTTGTAAGCCCCGTCAATGGCAAGAGGAAGCACTGGCACGTTGGCCTCTTTCGAAAGAACAGCAAATGTCTTTTTGAACTCTAGTAGCGAACCGTCTTTGCTTCTTGTGCCTTCAGGAAAAAGAACCAGGTTTTTTCCGCTTTTAACAACATTTTGCATATTGTCAAGCGAGGCGTTAAGATCCCGGTTAACATCAAGGAGGATGATGTTTGCTCGTGAAGCAAGAAAACGGCGAAGGGCACTTTTGAAATGCTTAACTTTTGCAAAAATATAGCTCTTACGTAACTCCGATTTGTGCATCGAGTGGGCGACAAACAGCCAATCAAAAGCACTCTGGTGATTGGCACAAATTATATATGCTCCGGCCGGAATATTTTCGCGACCGCTAATTTTTATGCGCGAAAGAAACCTGAGGGGCAAACAGAGAAGGTTTCGCAATGTAATATGAGGAAAGCGGCTTTTGGGTAATTCAAGAGGATCTTCATCTCCGGTTTCACTGACACCGCTGTTTTTGTTAATGCCGATATAATCCGCTATGGCTTGTATAGTCGGGTATTTGGATAATATATCTTCATCCGCGTCCATATTAAAACGGGTTTGAATAAAGCTTATAAGCGATAGTTTATCAAGAGAGTCCAGCCCTACATCGATTTCGATATGATCACTAACCTTGACCTTGCGTCCAGTTTCCTTTAGTATATAATCCATAATTATTGTGGACTCTTTCGAGTTTCCGGTTTGATGATAGCTTTGTTTGTCGGTTGGTGCCGGGGTTCGCTCAAGTTTAAAGCGTTGAATCTTGCCCAAACGTGTGCGGGGAAAATCGGTAGAGGTTAGAATGACCTTTTTTATGCGTTTGTACGAAGAGGCAGAACGGTTATACGGATCGATAACTTCCTGCTTAATATGTTCTTCTATATTCAGTATGCCCTGCTTTTGTAAATATTCGCTGTCAGGGTGAATAACAGCCGCAAGAAGGTCGTTTTCTTCTATAACAGCTGCTTCTTTAACAAGATCACTGTTCTTCTCCAGTTTTTGCTCAATCTCTACAGGATTAACGTTTTTCCCATTCGAGAGGATGATGATCTCCTTGATTCGGCCATTAACATGCAGATAACCCTTTCTGTCAAAATAACCTTTGTCACCCGTATGAAGCCAGCCGTCATAGATTACTTCGGCAGTTTCTTCCGGGCGGTTATAATAACCTTTCATAATGTTACGACCACGGCAGCATATTTCATCGTTAATGATTTTGACTTCCGTGTTTGTTATCGGGTATCCAACATTGCCTATTTTCACTTTGCCGGGGCGGGGACACGAGATCATCGGTGCAGTCTCGGTC
>DAOTGZ010000205.1:0-4877 GCA_035447445.1 Spirochaetota bacterium
CATAATCTTTCCAATAACATCACTACGTGAATCCAATTCCTTACCTAAATGAAAATTTACAATAGGAGCAAATGCCGGATAAGTATCGGGTTTGGCTGTTCTATCCCAGTATTCCCCGTTTGCAAACGCACTTCCTAAAACGAATCCAGCCTGCCATCCCTTGATGTGTGGCTTACCCACAACATATCCTAACATATTTTGCAAATAAAAAGCTTCCGCGAAATTTGGGGCATTAGCCATTACAGTGTCCGCGAAGTCATCCTTAAATCTAGTCTCTTCACCACCACCAAGCTCAATATCCGGGAATAGAGGGTTACTTTCCGTTGTAACTGTTGTCTTCGCAGTAATCAGACAAGGCATCATAATCAAATAAAACAGAGCTATTTGCAGAATATTTTTTTTCATCGGATACTCCTCACTCTATTAACGGAAAACAAATGACCTTTCTTTACACGAAGTTATGGTAATCATTGAGATTTTACAAAATATTATATACTATTTTTGCGTATGCCGAGTGATTATGAATCGATTCCATATTTTCAGACTCAACAGAGAAGCCATCAATAAGTTCATGATCCTTAAGTTTTACAGCGATTGCTCGTACAATGTCCTCTACAAATGCAGGATTATTATAAGAATTTTCTGTTACATATTTTTCATCTTCACGTTTAAGAAGAGAATATATTTCAGAAGATGCAGAGCTCTCTGCTATTGTGATCAGTTCTTCGAACCATATTTTTTTGCGTGTTTTTATCGAAATCTCGATTATCGAACGCTGATTATGCGCGCCAAAACGACTTATCTCCTTTGAGCATGGACAAAGGGACATAACAGGCACCTTGACCTTAAGAAAATAGAACTCCGCTGAAGAGTCTCCGTGAATAGAACAGATATACTCCATTACAGATTTAGCTTTAGATACAGGAGCACTCTTCATTATGAAATAAGGAAATTCTATATCAAAATATGCGGTCTCCGCATTTAGCTTTGATTTCATCTCTTCAAGAATAGCAGGAATATGCGAGGGCGTTATCTCTTCGTAACAATTTAAAATTTCCAGAAAACGACTCATATGTGTTCCCCTGAAATTATGGGGCAGAGTGACGTACATATTAACTGTAGCAACAGTGTGCTGAGAGCCATTGCGTTTATCTTGAACTCGAACCGGAAAACGTATATCTTTAACACCAACCTGATCAATAGGCATATTTCTATCATCAGGCTGTGATTGAATATCTTTCATAAATATATCCTCGAACATAATAGATAAGCGAAAAGTAGCGACAATGCTAGATTATCCATAAAGCCATATCATTCAGGTAAGCACAACCGGTCCGTTTTCAGTTATTGCGATTGTATCTTCAAACTGTGATGTTGGGCTACCATCGACAGTTTTAACAGTCCATCCATCGTCAAGTTTTTGATATTTGCAGTTTTTAAAAGCCATAACCGGCTCAACCGCTAAAACCATGCCAGATCTCAATTTCAAATCATTACAGCTACCTGCTCCATGGAATACAACCGGCTCTTCATGAAGAGCATAACCTACTCCATGACCTGTAAAGCTGTCAAGTATAACCAGTGAACTTTTTATTGCGAATGCACTAATCTCGTTACCAATAGCATTTAAAGGTGCTCCATCCTCCATAACCGATACAGCTTTTTTTAAAGCGGAGCGGTTTGCTTCTACCAAATAGTGCAGTTCTTCATTTACAGATCCGATAGTAAATGTTCGGCATGCGTCGGCAAAATATCCGTTTTTAACCACGCCCGCATCAATAGAGACAATATCACCCGATTTGATTATTTTTTTCTTACTGGGAATTCCATGCACGACCTCATCGTTAACCGATATACAGCTGGCAAAACGGTACCCCGGAAGTGTTAAAAAAGAAGGTCTTCCACCGTGAGAATTGATAAAGTTCTCAACTACCGAATCGACCTTCCATGTTGAAAGACCCTCCAGGTCGAGAGTGTACAAAACTTCAAAAAGCGCTCGCAGCACTGCTCCGGCCTCTGCAATCCTTTTGATATCATCACTGCTTTTAATTATTCCGGATCTCATCAATCTTACGGTTTCATGCGAAATAAAACCGTATCTCCCACACTAGTTTAGCTTTAGTTCAATTCTTGACTTGTCTTCTGAATAGTAGATATATAATGGTTTACCAATTATGTTAATCAAAACACCAATTATTCGATTGACTTATCAATTCATCAACTGTTATTTATTTTTTCGCTAAGTTTTAATTCAGATCAATCTTGATAAAATCCGAAATCCTTTCAACCATATTTACTCTAAATCTAGACTATAATATTTTTTTATAATTGATACACCAGAAACTTTAACTCTTTACTACGTGAAACTTACTTACACAAAAGCCCTTCGGATTTTACCTGAAGGGCTTTTTTTTATACAGACTTATTATTTGCAAACATAAAGGTTTACTCGTTTTCTGTGGCAACCTCTGCACTAACCTCAATCTCCGCTATAGCCTTCTCTTCTTTAGTCTTTTCCTCTTTAACAGGTTTTTCATCATCAGGTATCAATCCTGATGCTTTTTTTACCTTTAATTCTATCTCTTGGGCTATATTTGGATTATCTTCCAGATATGTTTTAACATTTTCCCTTCCCTGGCCAATACGATCTTCCCCGTACGAGTACCATGTTCCAGCTTTATTAATAATATCAAACTTGACTCCAAGATCAAGAATGCCTCCTTGACGTGAAATTCCTTTATCATAAATAATATCAAACTCGGCATTTCTAAACGGTGGCGCCACCTTGTTTTTTACAACCTTTACACGAACCCTGTTGCCATAGGCGTCTTCACCTTTTTTTAGAGTCTCGATGCGTCTGATATCCATCCTTACCGATGAATAAAACTTAAGTGCATTACCACCGGTAGTTGTCTCGGGTGAGCCAAACATTACACCAATTTTATGACGTATCTGGTTAATAAATATAACCGAAGTTTTAGATTTAGAGATAATACCGGTCAGCTTCCTTAACGCTTGGCTCATAAGTCTGGCCTGAAGTCCCATATGAGAGTCTCCCATGTCACCTTCAATCTCAGCACGGGGAACCAGCGCCGCAACAGAATCTACAACTACTATATCCACCGCACCCGATCTTACCAGGCTCTCAGTAATCTCTAAAGCCTCTTCACCGGTATCGGGTTGAGATACTAGTAGGTCATCAGTATTAACACCGAGTTTTGCGGCGTAAATAGGATCAAGAGCGTGTTCTGCATCCACAAATGCAGCAATTCCTCCCGCTTTTTGAGCCTCCGCGATAATATGTAATGTCAATGTTGTTTTCCCTGATGATTCAGGTCCAAATATCTCTGTAACACGCCCGCGTGGAATACCACCTATACCAAGTGCAACGTCAAGTTCAAGCGAACCTGTACTGATTGAACCTATCGGTACCCTATTGGCCTCATCCCCAAGCTTCATAATGGAACCTTTTCCAAACTGCTTCTCTATCTGGGATATCGCCGACGATAAAGCCTGCTCCTTCTGATTCATCTCTTTTTGAGTCTCTTTTTGTTGTGCCATTTTCCCCCCTTAGAATTATACTTTTTTGCACGACCAAAACCGTGCAGGCATGTGCCTGCTATTATTAACTGATTTTTTCAAAAAAGTGTCGAACTTTTTTGTCATATTGAAATATTATCGGAAAGAAGTCAAGAACTACTTAAATTATGTTTAGTGGTGACGTAGAACATCCCTTACATTATGTATTCTAAGGTCATATCGATTACGACGATAAGCTTCCTCTATCCACTTTTTTGCTTCTTTAAAGCGTCCATCGGCCACAAGCGACTGTGCAGCCTTAAGCCATCCCCCATAATATTCGGGAACAAGATCAGTAACTGTACGGTAATAGTCAAAAGCACTTTCAAAATGGCCACTTCTAAATTTAACTTTGCCCATTCTAAGATACCCCCAGCAATTCTCTGGATGTACGGTGATAATTCTTCGAAAGACCCGATCAGCCTGAGCAGTCTGATTCGTATTAAGATAATAATCACCCTCAATAAAATCGGTTACCCAAGAATCTTTTCCATTAACACGTCTATGAGTAACAAAGTTTTTACTATTGAACCAAGATTGCTGACGCAAAATTTCGACACCAAAAGATATCTCATGTTTCCAATCTGCCACGACAGGATCTTCATTGCAAAATATAAGTGGATTAGAACTCTTGAACCAGATTGACGGTGACAGTTTGCCATTCATGACTGCTTCATCATATAACGTTGTTCCAGGAATATAATGTGCCCTAACAACATTACATTTAAAAGGCAAAATTCGTTTAAGAAACGCAAGAGTTCGCTCCATATCCGCCTCAGCCTCTTCAGGAAGACCTGTAAATGAGCGAACAGACAGATAAATTCCAACCTTGCGAATACTATCAGCAGCCTTTTTAATTTGATCAATCTTTACACCAGGAGCGTAAAGATTCAAAATCCTCTGTGAACCGCTAACAAGATCAAGTCTTATACGATGAAGTCCCGCCTTTTTCATTAATACAAGAAGTTTCTCATCAAGACTGTATACATCGGTATAACAGGTCCATAAGATATAGACCTTTCTTCTTAACAGCTCATTACAAAATGTTGTAACGTAATCCTTATCTTTTAAAAAATTGTCATCGCGAATATAAAAATATATAATACCATACTTTTTTTTAAAGTTAACAATATCGGCGACAAGTTTGCGGGCTGACCTAAAACGGATTACCCTTCCTGCATAGGCCGGATAAGATGATAAAATAGGTTCATGATCCGAACCACGACTGGTAAGCAAATATTTATATTGCTCATTTTTATCGATATGAATAATGGGCGGCTGATGGTTCTTTTCCCGGA
>DAOTGZ010000206.1:0-4873 GCA_035447445.1 Spirochaetota bacterium
AGCCCGAAAATGTTCCATGCATATCACCACTTTCGCGGAGTGCCAGCGACGCGAAGTGGTGAAGCAGAACAATTGCGCAATCTTCAAGCGCGATTGTTTGGACGGTTTCGGGCGAATAGCCCGAAAATGTTCCATGCATATCACCACTTTCGCGGAGTGCCAGCGACGCGAAGTGGTGAAGCAGAACAATTGCGCAATCTTCAAGCGCGATTGTTTTGACGGTTTCTTTTATCTATTCCGTTAAAAAATGTTGATCAGTTTAATAAATGAAACAAATTTCTGGTTTGTTGTCCAGGATGGTCAGCTGAATCGTAGAAATTCATACCCCAGCTGTTAATGAAGCATGGAAATTCGAACAAGCGAACAAAAACTGCATGAAAACAGGGTCTTGAAAACTCCTTAACATCATTCATAAACTCTTCAAAAAAATCCATTGCTAGATACAACATGTAAGACAGACTATAACAATAAATATTGGCTATATCTTTTAGTTTTCGCTTCGAAATAATTGAAAATCTTATGTGTACAGATTTATAAATTGTACCCCGTTCTTGATATCTATTTAGAGTATTATTGCATACAGGATTCTTAGCCAGCTTTTCTGCATACTTATCAAGAACTGTGTTCATTACATCCGAAACGTCCATGCCGTGTTTATCCGCATACTCTTCGATTCTTTGCATTCTGGTAACTTCTACATCTATTGATGTTCGAAAATCGGTAGATTCCATTTTGTTCCTCCAAAGATTGATCTAGATATGAATACTGGATTGGAGGCGGTTTTGTTAAAATTTTTTCTCATTTTCTTTCTTTTCTGGAGGGAGAGTATGCTTTTGATGCAAGTTGGAGAAGGCGGCATCATTAATACTGTTTTAACTAAGGCTACAAATGCGAGTATCTAAAAAGGAAAATCTAATCGTTGAGTTATCTGCATTGAAAATATAGAGGACGAAATAAATTACATGTAACTATGGACTGTATAGTAATATGTTTTGGCTATGGATATCGGTCCGATAATAGTGATTGTTTTGTCTATCCATGCAGTAGTGGGCTTTCCGTACATTTTAGCCCAGGACTTCTTTTCCGAAATGTTATATAAATTTGATCCCCTTTCGGAATAACTGCCCAGAGGTCATGGTTCTATTTTTTGTAATTGTCGATGTTCTATCTGATCCAGTCTGTAACTATTTCTTCGCTAAACGGTTGGGGATAATACTTTATTGATTCGGGATAGGTTAGTATTACAGATAATTGGCCTTTTTCTTTTGTTGCTAGTTATCAGATATAGAGTCTTTAGGTTTCAATAATTTTTTTATAATAATGTCTTTTAAAATGAGCGTTGATTATTTTAATTTCTTACATCTGTACAGTTTATCCTGTTTTATACTTTTACTGTTTAAACTCAGGATTTCAGTTTTTGGATTATAAATCATATGAATATCAAAAAGTTGAGTTTCTTTTTTGTTAACCCGACTATCTATTGCAATGAGTCTGATTTTTAATACAAAGTGGTTAGAGGATACTTCATTAACTTCTTCGATTAGATATTTTGGCACCAACAGGTAGTCTGTATCTAATATCAAAATATTGTTTCTTATAGTAAAAAACTCATCTCTGCCCCCTCTTTCTCCTTTGTTACGGTCTTGAGGTGCTATATCGCTCCAGCTGTATTCTGAGATAATGGTGAAATTATCTGGAAAATTTGGGATTACATATTTTGTAAAAATATCATCCGGATTTTTCCCTAATTTAACAAAATCACCAAATATCCAACCATAACAGCCATCACAATGATCGCAAAAATACCAATAATTTGAGGATCCGGAAATCGTATCTTTTTTTGCGGTGCGGTATTTTACATCTAAAACCGTGCCATGTAAGAGATACCCTTTAGAAGTTGAACTGGTTGATTCGTTTAAACGAACATTAACCATATGTCCATTAACATAGCCGGATTGATTTATATCGACATATCCTTCAGAAAATGCTGTGATATTAATAATAATTATAATGAAGATGAACTGTAAGATTTTGCTCATGTTGCCTCTATTAAATAATCTTCAGAAGAGTTGTTGTTTCAGCAAGCATTTATTTGAAGACTTCTTGTCGTACAGATTGTTAAATATAGCAATCTATTTTTAGTTTTGAAATGATTAAACCGGTCTATATTAAATACAGTCATCAACTTCTTTTCGGAGTCAATTATTATTGCTTAAGATTAGTTTTTCTATTTTGGTTTATACGAATTATATAAATAATTATTTTCTAAAGTATTCAATTGCACGTATATTATTTGCTTTCTCTTAAAAATATGCGGTTGTTTAGCACAAGGTTAAGTAGGTAAATATAAAAGAAACAGATTAGGTATGTCAATGCCGTTGCAATAAAAAGACCGGTTATGGGTACAAGCCACAAAATAAATAAATAAAAAATTGATATTGTAGTGATGCTGTACGAAAAACTTTTTATGACAGAGGGGTATAACTGGTCATCATATAAAAAGGCCAAAACCAAAAGTAGAGGACAGAGCGCGGAGGGGAAAGATGCCATAATGCCCGCCCACTTTGAACCTATTGTGTTTGCGAGTCCTGTTATGACGAGTATGGACATGGTTATAAAAATTATTCTGAATGATATGGAACAGACAGTCAGTTTTTTGACGGCAATTTTTTTTTGTGCCGGAATATGAGAGAAGAATAGATTGGCGATAAGAGTTGATAGCGAAAAAATAATAAGACTCTTTAGTAGGTTAATATTTATCAGAGAGATCATGTACGAGACTAAAAAATAACAGATCATGCTACAGATTAAAGATGATAATATTTTTATTACAGGTCGATTAACAAAAAATTTACCGCCGAGGTAAAATCCGGCAGTAAATGCCAGTGTGCTGCTTAATCCGGATATTGCGTAGGGAATACTTGCCAGCATAAAATTGTTTCCCTGTTCGATTGCGTAAAAGAATACCATAATGCCGGTGCCTATCGGTAATCCGGCAAAAATACCTCCCAGTTTCGCATTTCTTTCAGAAACATATATTAGTGCGAGAATTACTGTAACCGAGATGATGATTTTTATTGCCGTCAATATCATGGATGTTACCCTAGAGTATTATAAAATTTTTTATTAATAATTGCATCATAGGTGATTAGCTCTTTATTTGCGTCAAGCAATTCTGTCATAAACCATCACGTGTGGTTACTGCGTTTTGCACCATCTCTAAAGGCTGATGGGTATAAATCTTGCTGCAGCTTGGTAAAGTTTAGATATAACTGAGTAAAAAATAGTTGTATAAACCAGTCATTCGTTGTACAATTTTTAAAATTATAACCAAGGAACAGTTAATGAGCCATAAAGTTGGAAGAAACGATCCCTGCCCATGCGGTAGTGGGAAAAAGTATAAAAAGTGTTGTATGGAAAAAGCGGATAATGTGTTGCGGTTTCCGAGTGGTACTCAATCAGGTAGTGTTCCCAATAATTTGATTCCACCTTTGCCCGGTTTTGATCCAGAAAAATTTGCTGAATACCAGACATTCGCTGAGTCATGGGATGAAGCTGATGGGCCTGTTCCCAGCTTTATGCAGTATTTAGGTACGGGTAATGCCGCAAGCGAGGTGCTTGATGATTTAAAAAATAACCTTAAAGGGATGGACATTAAGTCAGAAAAACAGCTGCAAGCATTGGCCGATATGCATATGCGGTCACACAACAATACACCGATTGATGAACTGTTAGGTCTTAACCCTGTGCAAATGAGATACCTTTTGGATACCGATTTTGAACTAGGATCAGGCGCCATTAAATTGTCTGATAAAGTTGATCCCGATCTGTACGTAAATGCCCCTTTTATTTTATGGACGTTGTGGCTTTTCAGCTATATTGAGGGTGCCGGCGAGATACAGCTCTCTGAATATGAACTGCTACGTGATGAAGTAATTGATAAATTTATTGATAATATCTTACTTCGGGGTAAGCCTCATGATGAGGTTATGAGTCAGATAAAGGACAACAAGAATAAGAATGACCTGATACCGGCATTGAGAGAACAAGCTTTCGCATTAAATGTTTGTTTTTTATTTTTATCTAATAATGGTTATGTCAAGAAAAGAAAAGGCATGTACTCGCTTACCGCGAAAATCAAGAAAATGATAAAAGCCAAAGGATTTATTGATAAGCTGTTTCGTGAATGTTTTATGTGGATGTGTTATAGTTACAATTGGTTAGGGTTTTATGATTATGATATAGAAGATATTCAGGCAACGTTACCTTTTAGTTTGCATATTGTACATCGTAAATGTCAGGATTTTGTACAGTGTGACAAAGTGGCGGATTATTTTTTTGGGGCGTTTGGACATATTATCAAAGATAATGAGTTATCGCGTATGGCATATATGGTTCTGTTTTTAGATAATTTTGCGGAGTTATTTGGTCTTATTGATATAAAGTATACAAAGTCTAAATCAGGTTTGTTAAGAAACATAAGCATTCGTGAATCTGAGCTTGCTAAGCAGCTTTTCGTCTGGAATGTTTAGCGTTGCTGGTCTTTGTGGATTGTTAGCCACCTTTTTCGAGTGTTCGAAGCAAAAATCTGGATTGTTAGCCACTTTGTTAAGGTTTTGGGAGTAAAACCTGGATTGTTAGCCACCCTCAGAGATAATAGGGGTGCAAATTGCACTTGACAAGTTCAATTTGCACCCCTGAATCACCCAAACTCTATTTTTATGATGTAGGGCTCGCCGCTAATCTGCTTGGTATCGAAAACAAGGGACAGGTCGCTACTCATCCACTGCGCGGTGCGCTTTTTGAAAACCTTGTAATAACAGAAATACTCAAGACTAGTTTTAATAATGTTAAAACAAACAACCTCTTTCTT
>DAOTGZ010000207.1:0-4870 GCA_035447445.1 Spirochaetota bacterium
TTCGTTTAACAGGGCAATGATCTCGTCTCTTATAGGTTTATTTTCAGGAGATGATTTGCTATCCGGCATTTCATAATCTGATACATCAAGCTCGATAACCTTTGATTTTTTTTGGTTGATACCGTAATTATAAGCAATACGAACCAACCAGTAGCGAAAGGGCGCATCAAACCGGAAAGAATCTAGCCTTTCAAAGACTCTTACAAAAAGATCCTGTACAAAGTCTTCAGCGTCATCTCTGTTATAAAAAAATCTGTAACCAATGGAAAATAATCTATCTTTATAACGGTTAACGATTATTTCAAAATCTGCTGAATTACCGTTTAAAACCGAACGAACAACATGTTCGTCACTCTTTTCTTTCAGAACTTTTATCAATTTGACCTGATTTACGTGCAATAGTGAAAAAAATCATTAGCCCCATACCGGCCGCTAGCGGAACAATACCGCTTAACAATGAGTACTCAACACCCTCTTTAATAATAAAAAAAAGTGACATCACAAAACCAATAAAAGTTAATAGTAGCCCTGCAAAAAGGCTGATCCAAACAATATCTATTGGCTGTTTTGATCCGTAATTATGCCTTATCATAGCCATCTTTTGCTTATGATTCAGTATCAAAAAAAGTATTATTACGGCTCCCCCCATTAAAATACCTACAATAGGTATTACGGTAATCATAACCTGAACGGCAACAGTAGCACTATCCACTTTCATAACCTCAATCTTTTCACATTATTATTATATTGACTCCATTTTATCAAACGGGTTGCATATTTTTTAAGATAACAGAGCAAAGTAAGAAAAATAAAAAATATAAATAATAGTCAAAATTTATCTGTCAAATTAAATATAAATTATACTTAATCGGATATTTTGCATACAGCATTCATAGCCAACCTGACACCATCAGCAGCGGATGAGATAATTCCACCAGCAAATCCGCTACCCTCACCGCATATATACAATTTTTCAAACCCCTCTACTTCCCCCTCTTTATCACGAAAACATTGTATTGGTGCTGAAGTTGTATACTCACTTCCAACAATAAGGCCCTGTTCGAAACCTTTTAGTTTATTACAAAAGTCTTTTAAACCTTCTCTAAGATCAGAACATAGTCTGTTGTCAAAAATAATATTATAATCGTATGGAAATATCTCAAATGGATACGAGCACTCCGGTAAAACGGAAGAGACTCTGTTTTTCAAAAAATCAGATATCGTGACCGCAGGCATATTATAGCTTTTTGTACAGTTAAACAACATCGATGTCTGTTCTTCAACATAATCGAGAACCTCAAGAGGTAATACTGTTTTTTTTAATCTGCTCTCTAGAGTAAAGGCAGAAACAATCGCCGCATTAGAGTATTTACCGTTACGTAAATAATTTGACGCTCCATTTACCGCCGAATGTCCCTGACTAACCGCAGCAGGAACAATATATCCACCTGGACACATACAAAAACTGTACACTCTTACATCGCCGTTTATATATGACAACCTATATTCAGCGGAACGGATTCCAGGAAGTGAATCACGTTTCCATTGAGCCCTGTTAATCAATATCTGGGGATGTTCCACCCTAAAACCTACTGCAAATGGTTTAGTTCTAAATTTAACATTACTACGAATTAATGATCTATAAGTATTGTAAGAGGAGTGGCCGGGAGCGATGAAGAGCAGGTCTGATTCTAATTTGCAATTGGAAGCTTCCACTAAAAATTTGTTATTTTTTTTTATAAAAGATTTGAATTCGGTTTCAAAAAGAATTTGAACATTTTGTCTCAGAAGAATTTTCCTTAGCTCCGGCATCATTTCCCTTAACCTGTCACTGCCTAGATGGGGATGGGCATCAAACTCTATTTCTGCATCGGCTCCAGCTTCAATATAAGTTTTTAATATAAATTCCTTTTCCAGAGAAATTCTTTTTGAACGCGATGTTAATTTCCCGTCACTAAATGTTCCCGCTCCCCCTTCCCCGAAAAGGTAATTCGAGTTTTCTACTAAAGAGCCACTATTTTCAAAATGAAGAATATCGTTTTCTCTTTCACAAACTTTTTTACCTTTTTCTATAACAGTTACACTTATACCGGCTCGAGATAATACAAGAGCAGCAAAATAACCAGCAGGACCGATCCCCACAACAATTGCCGAGATATTTTTTTTAACCAAAGGGATTTTTAAGGAATCCTTGGCAGGTAATGGATTTGGGCTTACATCGATATTTAAACAATAGTGAATGTTACCAGCCTTTCGTGCGTCAAGACTACGTGATACAATCGAAAAAAAAGGTTTTTTGATATTGCTTATTTCTGCAACAACTTTCGATAAGTTATCCTGGTTATAATCGGGAGGCATTTGTATCTGAATACGTTTTATCATTTAACTTTAAATATTACAAGTGAGATGTCATCATCAACAATATTGGATTTTTTATCCTTTATAAAAAAGTCAATTATTCTGTCGGTTATTGTCTGAGCATCAAGATCTGCATTTTTTTGTATTTCTAAAAACAGCCTGCTTCTTGCCGAAGCATGATTTCCACTATCGATGAAGTCTGTAAGCCCGTCAGAGAATAATACGACAATATCACCAGAATACATTTTTTCAGTAATTTTTCCCGTATGATAAAGCTGATCAAATACACCGATAGGATAACCATCCAATTCGATCTCCATTATTCTCTTCTCGACACGGGAATAATAAATAAAGGGCGTGTGTCCGGCATTATAAAAATCTATCATTCCAGTTTTAGAATCAAAACATAGGAATGCAAGCGTAACATAAAATTCATCACCAAAATCAAGGCGAAAAGTGTCATTCAATATGCGAATTATTTCTAATGGATCATTAATACCCTGAGATACTAGCGCACGTGTTAAGGTGCGTACACTTGCCATCATCAAAGCAGCAGGAATACCCTTTCCGGCAACATCGCACATAACAACCCCTACGCGGCCGTCACTCATCTCGAAAATGTCAAAATAATCACCGCCAATACCATAAGCTGGGTGATAATAGAAAGCAGCTTGATACTTATCGCCTGTTTTACTTTTTTCGGGTATCAATGTTCTTTGTATAACCTGAGCAAGCTCCATCTGAATATCGATGATATCGGTTCTTCGATATTTGGAAAGGTTACCCCAAAACGTACGGCCAATACTGAATCTATATAAAACAGATGCCGTTGCTGACAATACATAGAAAACCGTAATAATAACGATATCGTTATAATCTGTATTAAACACAGAATATTTACCACAAAGATGAATGTACAAAAGTGAAGACCAAACAATAGGAACAGCCGCCAACCAGATTATTTGGCGTAAAACTGATTTTTCTGATATTAGAATGACCGGAAGAGGCGCACTTATTACCGCAATCGCAACCGCATTTTTACTTAAGACCGCACAAATGACTGAAGAAATTGCAGCAATTGCGTATAATGGACATCTGTAAAACCTTACAGAATAGTGTCTAGTAAAGAGTATACTGTTAAAAATAACCAGTAAAAACATTAGCGAAAGCAGAAAGAAAAAAAGCGTCGTATAATTTATATGAAATTCAATAATTGCAAGTACGACAAGAAGAAAAATATAAAGAATCGACATCATATGCGTATAATAGATGGTTCTTATGTTTCTAGGGGGCAAGAGGGTGTTCATCCCCCTTATACCATATAATTTTAAAAACAGCCGGTCTCTGAATTTCACTGTCATAGAATGTTCTTATTAATAATTTTGTAAACCAATTATTTAGAACTTTTAGTCCTGTTTTTGGCTTTTTTATCGGATCCGACAAGTATTTTATAAACCTGTGATGAGTTATCTTGTATTAATTTTGATCCTCTTGTTATCTTGCACAGCGATATGCCTAAATCAGAAGATATTGTACGTTGTGAATCTCCTGAAGCAAGCCGTTTTAATAGTTCCCATCTCAATTCAAGATTAGATAGTTCAGCCGGAGTGAATAACTCTTCCAGCAATTGTTTCATATCACTGCTTTTTGTGCAATCTGCCAAAACAGCAGCTATATTTTTAATATCCGCCATAAATCCGCCTTTTTACATTAGTTAAGAAACAGAATAATTTTACATAATTGTAATATATCAGTTTTTTGACTCCTTGACACCAGTACAAACAGTAAAGGACAATATTTTGTATAGAAAGTCTCTGAACCTGTGAATATCCGGTTTTTAATATCTTCAAACAAAAAATATTTTTGCTATTCAGAGATTTTCTTTTAACTTCTTAGTATATAAGGATACTATATGATTACTGTAAACGAAAATTTTCTTAAACTGAAGGCATCATATCTTTTTTCGGATATCGCGAAAAAAGTAAAAGAGTTCCAGAATAATTATCCTGATCGTGAACTGATAAGGCTTGGAATTGGTGATGTAACAGAACCCTTGCCATCCGCATGTATTGAAGCCTTTCATAAGGCCGTTGACGAGATGTCCGACACAAATACATTTCACGGATACGGCCCTGAACAAGGTTACGCTTTCTTGCGAGAGGCTGTTTCTGAAAATGAGTACAAACAACATGGAGCAGATATTAGCCCCGATGAGATCTTTATAAGCGACGGTTCAAAATGTGATACCGGCAACTTTCAAGAACTTTTCTCAAATGATATTAACATAGCCATTCCCGATCCAGTTTACCCTGTATACGTTGACACTAATGTAATGGCTGGCCGTACCGGACTTAATAATAACGGGAGATACGATAATCTTATTTATCTTGACTCAAACGAAAACAATGGATTTGTACCGGACCCCCCCTCGACTAAAGCAGATCTGATTTACCTCTGTTTCCCCAATAATCCTACAGGAGCAATTGCCACAAAAGAGCAACTTAAGAGATGG
>DAOTGZ010000208.1:0-4856 GCA_035447445.1 Spirochaetota bacterium
TGCCATGTTTTTATCGTATTATCATGAAATCTGGAGGTTATAGGTGATTTCAAAATCGCTTCGTGTTTTTGTAATAATAGCTGTAACGATTTTTGCTTGTTCGTCTTGTGCCAAAGAAAAGGTGCCCGGCAAGATTAAAATAGGTCTTTCAATGGACTCATTAAAAGAAGAGAGATGGCAAAAAGATCGTGATATTTTCAAGGCTGTTGCCGAATTGATGGGGGCTGAGGTTGTAATACAGGCGGCGCAGGGCAATGACGCAACACAGATTGCCCAGTGCGAAAATCTGATTACTCAGGGCGTTGATGTCCTTGTTATTATCCCTCACAACGGTGAAGCAATGGCTGTTGCGGTTGAGAAAGCGCATGAATCTGGAATTCCTGTCATAGCGTATGATAGATTGATCATGAATTGTGATCTTGATATCTATATCTCCTTCGATAATGTCAGGGTTGGAGAGTTACAGGCTACCGAGATAACCAAGCTAGTGCCCAAAGGAAATTATGTCTATATTGGTGGAGCTCCTACTGATAATAACGCTCTATTGTTTAAAGAGGGCGCGATGAATATACTTAATCCATTGATTGAAAAAGGCGATATAAATCTTGTTTTTGATCAGTTTTCTGATGATTGGTCGGCATCGATTGCACAAAAACATATGGAAAACGCGTTAACTAAAAACAATAACGAAATTGACGCTGTTATTGCAGCCAATGACGGAACCGCAGGAGGAGCCGTGCAGGCGCTTTCCGAACAGGGGCTTGCGGGCAAGGTGCCAATATCTGGACAGGATGCCGATATCGCGGGTTGTATGCGTATCGTTGAAGGAACACAATCCATGACTGTCTATAAATCGATAAAATCCATTGCGGCCGAGGCTGTTAAATTATCAATCAGAATGGCGAAGGGTGAGTCGATTGCGGCTGCTAATACGGTTAACAACAATAAAAAGGATGTCCCCTCGGTTCTTTTGACTCCTGTAGCTGTGACAAAAGAGAACATGTATCAGGTAGTTGTAAGGGATGGACATCACAGGCTTGAAGCAGTATATAAAAATATACCGAAGGATCAGTGGCCCGAATAATCCCGATTATAGTGTTAATACCAATCTGAAAGGATAGCCAGATGAATAAGACGGTTTCTACCGAAATTATTTCTGCGGATAATAAAAAGAGTATTTTGAATATCAATATCCGTGATTATACAATGATTATTGCTCTTGTGTTCATCTGGATCGTTTTAACTGTATTAACGGATGGTTTTTTTATTGGATCCCGTAATTTGTCTAACCTTATGAGATCGATATCCGTAACTTCGGCGCTTTCTCTGGGAATTTTTCTGATTATAGTTGCAGGGCATATCGATTTTTCAACAGGATCGGTTTGTGGGTTTATTGGAGCTATTGCCGCCATTTTGAACGTCTGGTTAGGGTGGGGAACATTCACTAGTATTGTGGTGGCGCTGTTTCTTGGAATGGTGATCGGGTTTGCCCAGGGGTATCTTGTTGCCTACCAGAAAGTTCCCGCCTTTATAGTAACTCTTGGAGGGTTGATGATCTTCAGAGGCCTACTAGTAGGAGTTACGCGTGGTATCACCGTTGCTCCATTAAGTGCTTCTTTCGTTGCGATTGGTCAGAACTATGTGCTGCCCGTTATAGGCTGGATTATTGCCGGTGTGGCTGTGTCTGCTATATGGGTGCTTGAATTACGTACAAGAAGCACCAGATTAAAATATGGATTTTCCGTAAGTTCGTTCAAGATTGTTGTTGCTAAATCGATTTTATACTCGGGAATAGTGTTGTTGTTTGTTGCAATAATGAATAATTACCGGGGAATACCTCTGCCGGTATTTATTATTATGTTAATTGCTTTAAGTCTTGCTTTTGTTGCTTGCAGAACCCAATTCGGACGTTATGTGTTTGCTTTGGGGGGAAATATAGACGCGGCACGTCTGTCGGGCATCAATGTCGAGCTTACAACGATGGTGTTGTTTGTTGTGGGAGGGTTTATGTCTGGTGTAGGTGGTATTATTTTAACCTCGCGTCTAAATGCTGCCACAACAGATGCCGGAAATATGTACGAATTTGATGCTATAGCGGCCTGTATTATTGGTGGTACATCAATCAAGGGGGGCGCAGGAACGGTTATCGGTGTAATAGTCGGAGCTCTTGTGATGGCTTCGCTTGACAATGGCATGAGTCTTTTAAACACAAATACCTTTTGGCAGCATGTAGTAAAAGGCGTAATACTGATTGCAGCGGTGTGGTTTGATATAAATGCCAAAAATAAAAAGATATAAGGCTTAAACTTAATCAAAGTATATTTTGGATTTCTGCTTGCGAAAATTCTGGGGAGAAATTTTCTCTTTGGATTTGAACATGCGTGAGAAATATAGAGGATCACTGAAACCAACAATCTCGGCAATTTCGTCAATCTTCTTGTTTGTTTTAAGAAGTAACTCTTTTGCTTTATCAATCTTGAGTCTTAAAAAGAACTGCTTGGGAGAGATTCCCGTTTTTTCTTTGAACATTTTTCTAAAAACATGATAGTGCATACCAACCTTGGCAGCAAGTTCGTTAAAGTCAATTGACTCTTCGCTCAAAGATTTGCACATAATTTTTTTTGTGTTATAGATCGGATCATAAATCGAAAGAATATTCAGTTCTTCAGAAGATGTTGCCTGGTTTCTTAGCTCATCTATACTGCGACTTTTATGATCTGTGATTTCAACAAAGCCGTCTTCCGTTAAAAAATAAAATTTATCCCCAACAATTTGGGACTCTTCCAGATTTTCAGGAATATAAATTATTCCGTTTCCGGCTTTTTTCTTCTCTTCAATAATTTGTTCCAGTGTTTCAAACTGGTTAAGGGTAAGGTATCGAGAGACTTTATAAAAGATGGATAGTTTTGGTTTAAGCAGAATAATACTTATTAGGTCAATTATAGTTCGCTCATTAAGATTATAGTCTTTTATTGGTGCACCTAGATCAATATCGGTATCAAAACGTTTAAGAAGCGACTGTATATCGGAAAGCAGGCGCTTGCGGTGTATGATTCCGAAATTTGAATAGTGCTTTCCGCCCTTAAGAGCAATATTGTCAAATCCGCTCAAATTCATAAAAAGTGATTTGCTTTGCCAGGCTATTCCAATCTGGTTACCTATATGGTCACTGATAACTCTTTCACCTTTGAAGAGAACCTCGCCACTGTCTTTCTTCTCCTGGTCAGCAAGAACCGAGACAAAAAGCCTAGCCCTCGAATCATTGTCAGATACAATACAGCAAATTTCATTTGAGTGCACAACCAGATTTGACTGATTAAAACATAGTGCGTTGTCCACATATTTCGTCAGATTTTTAACTTTTAGAAGTATCATTTTCTCTATTCTATTCCTGTTTATACTCTTTATAAACAATACTTCTGATTTTGTCTATCATTTTGTTAAAGATGCCTGGATTGTTATCCACCTAATCCGGATTATAGGCTACTCTTCCGGCCAAAAGATATGATAAAATCATCAATAGAGTTAAAAAAGGAAGAAGATAAAGGCCGCGGGAGAGTCCGAACTGATGGCTTATAGCACCCGCAAAGAAAGGCATAAAAGCGGAACCGATATTGGAGCTGGCGTACAATGATCCTGTGGCAAGATCTATTTCAGAATTAAAACGCTTTATAATGCCGTTTTGAATTATCGGGAAAAGCCCTGAAATAGTAAGCCCGCTCAAAGGGATAAAAACGTAACAGCCATAAATAGAAACAGGTAAAATGAATGCCGGAACTACAATGAGCAACGTTATTCCTGATAAAAGGGCAAAAAGATGCTCCTGTTTTATACGGTGAGAAATCAGAGCCGAAACAAGACGTCCTGCTGTAAATAGTATAAAAAAAGCAATCATCACCTTTGAAATATGGTCTTTGCTTTGGCCAAGAAAATCTTCCATAAAAGTTGGAGCCCAGTTTATAATGGTAAATTCGATGCCAACATAACCTATCGCGGCCATAGCAAAAAACAGCATAACCTTTGATGTGATAACAGGAAGACGAAATTTATGTTCTTTCGGTTTCTGGCTGTTTTTATGCTCGCTGTCGGGAAAAGTTGCTATGATCAATATAATAAAAGTTAATAACGAAACAGATGAAAAAGAGAGATACACATAACGCCATGATCCGCTAAAATCGAGTATGGTCTTAGCGAATGCGAGTGCGATTATTGCACCAGCACCGAAAAAGAAGTGAAGCAAATGTATCGAACTTTCTCTGTAGCGATAGGCGTGAGCTTGAAAAAAAGCCGATACTCCGATATTTACTCCGAGTATTACTATTAATGTTGCGAAACCAAGTAAAGAGTTAATGGCCAAAAAAAAGAGATAATTAGGAGAATAGGCTAACGCGACCTGAAGCAGGGTAAGCAAAAGTGTTCCGCTTAAAAGGATTATCTTGCGTCTCATTATTTTGTACAGATAACCACCAAAGAAAGAGCCGATCAATGCTGGTATTAGCGGAACCAGAAACATAAGCCCTGATGACTGGTAGTTAATTGAAAAATCGTTGTTAATTTCCGGCAATAAAAATCCTCTGATTGCTATGGTTATACCCATGTATATTTGCAGAATATAGGCTGCAAGAATCAAAAGCATATCACGTTTCTTCATGAAGAATTGTATCCTTTAAATAATTGAAATGTTTGAAAAACAGTCTGAATTATTCGATAATTCAGATACCGTGTTAATTCACCGTACAATCATTTTATACTAGTGAACTTCGAAAAATTACCATTTCTGGAACGGCTATGCCGTTTAAAGCGGTATATGTCAACATAGTTGCGCCTTTTTTTGAAAAAATTTATGCAGCGTTTTC
>DAOTGZ010000209.1:0-4806 GCA_035447445.1 Spirochaetota bacterium
CTTCATCCACACTGAACGACATGGTCATAAGTTCGCTTGTGCCCATCATGGTTCCGAATACAGGTCTAAGTTTTTTGCGGGATTCCCAGATAGAGCTTAAAAGCGGTGCAAATTCTGATACCCCGTGGTTAAGCCGGTATTCCCAAATATTTGCTAATAGAAATGCTGTTCTGTTTCGTATCTGGTCATCCATGGTTTTATCTTCAATTATTCCCATAAAAACATCTTCACACATCAGTGTAAATACAATCTCGGTAATATCCTGTGATATTGCGCTTGATTCTTCATGAAGGTTGGGAAAGCGCATAGCAAGCTGATTGAGCATTGTAAAAAAGTTTATTTTCGCTATAAGGTATCCTTTGCCAAGAACAGCTTTGGTAGGGATATGCATCATTTCGTCAATTTCCTCCCTGCTGCAGAGGCTTTCCACAAGGGTTCCGGCGCTACGTACGTTTCCGTTTATATCTGACGAGTTAAAAATAGAGGGGTATTGAGATATCGCTCTTGCAAGCTCAACAAGCGCGTTTATTTTCTTGTTTATTTTTTGCAAGGCCATTTCGTTTTTTCGGTCACGAACCTCTTTCTGGCATTTCCAGATTATTTCACTCTCTTGGTCGTTAAAGACTATAAGTTCCATTTTAATTCCTAATCCGGCTTTATAATGACAAAGCCGTTTGTAATATGGTAAATCGTCGATGATTCTTTGTAATCAAGTCAAATGATAATTCCTTATCAAAAGATGATTAATATCTCATACTGTTCAGATTATATAGTACCACTTTATTGCCACTGTCAAGTTCCAAGGCTTTGTGGTAATAGTTTCGCGCCTCATCATAGTTGCCGTTTATTTCGTTAAGAACTGCTCTGTTGTTCAGTACGGCTACATGAAAAGTTCCTTTTATCTGATTGAGTAGTACTCCCGCTTCGTGATAACTGCTTTCCAATATGTATTTGACCGCCCGATTTAGTATCTGACCTTCAACAGTTTTCTGATCGCTTACAATAAGATAGCGCGTATATAGAAACGTCTCCATTTTTTACGGTTATTTTCGGCAGAAGAAACATATTCTCCAATGCCGATAATTCCGTCGCTGTAGTATCGGTCACTGATTCTTACCGTGGATGTTTTAACATCCGAAGAACCCGAGCAGCTTATAACAATGCTAATCGAGACTAACTGTAAGAGGTGTAATGTCTTTTTCAATTGCCTTGCCAACTTCAAATACGGTTTTTTCATCAAAATGAGTACCCATAAGCTGCATTCCGATTGGAAGTCCTTTAGAATCTTTAGCTATTGGTATGCTTATACTTGGTATTGCGGCAAGATTCGCCGAAATAGTCAAAATATCGGAAAGGTACATCTCTAGTGGGTTGCTTATGTTTTCACCCAGCCTAAACGCGGTAGTAGGAACAACCGGTGCAGCAATAATGTCTACTTTATCGAAAGCTTTCTTAAAGTCATTAATGATGCATGTTCGTGTTTTAAGGGCTTTTAAATAGTAGGCGTCGTAGTAGCCAGATGAAAGTGAATAGGTTCCAAGAATTATTCGTCTTTTAACTTCTGCTCCAAAACCTTCACTTCGGCTTAATTTGTAAAGTTCGTCAAGTGTTGAGGCGTTTTCACTTCGTCTGCCGTACTTTACACCATCGTACCGAGCCAGGTTCGATGATGCTTCGGCGGTAGCTATAAGATAGTAGGCGGGTACGGCATATTCGGTCATTTTAAGCGAAATTGGTACAATTTGCGCTCCGGCCGAGTCAAGCTCGTTGATCTTTTTTGACAATGCGTGTTTCGTTTCGTCCGAAACTCCTTCGAAATACTCTTCGGGAACGCCAATTCTTACTGTTTTAATGTCTCTCGCGACAATTGTCTCTGATATTTTGTTACCTGGGTCAACAGAGGTCGAGTCTCTTGGATCTTTGCCGCTAATAATTGATGTTAAAAGAGCCGCGTCATCGATATTGCGGGCTAGAGGACCAATTTGATCTAGAGAGGAGGCGAATGCTACCAGTCCATAACGGGATACTCTTCCATATGTTGGCTTCATGCCCGTTACCCCGCAAAAAGATGCTGGTTGCCTGATAGAGCCTCCTGTATCAGAACCAAGAGCTGCAGGTGCCATATGAGCTGCTACTGCTGCGGCAGAGCCTCCAGAGCTGCCGCCTGGAACATGTTCTATATTATGAGGATTTTTCACTGGACCATAACATGATGTTTCATTTGTAGAACCCATCGCGAACTCGTCCATATTCAGTTTGCCGAGGACCAAAAGTCCTTTTTGTTCCAACTTTTCAATTACAGTGGCATTATATGGAGGAACAAAGTCACCAAGAATTTTTGAGGCACAGCTGGTTTTAAGGCCTTTTGTACAAATATTGTCTTTGATGGCAATGGGTATGCCATCAAATTCGGATAGTTCATTTCCATTTGCGCGCCGTTTATCGGATTCGG
This sequence comes from Spirochaetota bacterium, assembly GCA_035447445.1. Lineage (GTDB taxonomy): Bacteria > Spirochaetota > UBA4802 > UBA4802 > JAFGJZ01 > JAFGRW01. The sequence goes on from DAOTGZ010000209.1 coordinate 2,453, forward strand.
ACGCGTTAATCAGTAGTTTCTCTGGATTAACAGTAATATACGCGTTTATTGTCTTATTGTGCTTGTTTATGCGGTCTATATAGGCATTCGCGATCTCAACTGCGGATATCTCTTTTTTATTAAGCAGATCAGATAGTTGTTTTACTGATTTTGATGTAATCATCTTGAGCTCCTGGTTTTGTAATAACGGTCGAAATGACCGAATTATTGAAGAAATAGTGCGAAGAACGGCGGCTCAAGGTCAATGACTTTTTTGGGAAGACCGTTTTTAAGTTTCGCGTAGCTGTTTTTATACCGATCTTTGTTATATAATGAGAAACTGAGCATTGATTATTGAACGTTGTCTGAATATCACGGTTGCTCAATTCTAATTCTGAAATAACTGGAGTATTTAGTGGAAAAAAAACAAACTAAGGCATACTTGGGTTTACTTTTGACCGGATTCTCGTTTTTTGCTCTTAATAGTGGTAGCCTTTTGCTGTTTTTAAAATATTACAGTACAGTAATGTCTATGCAAGAGTATGATGAGTTGAGAGAGCGTTTTTTCGACGAGTTGATGTTGTTACCGGCTAGCACCCTCTTTCTTTATCTCGCATTCGCCTTTTATGTCGTGTTTGCAGGCTATCGAATCATTAATGAGGCAAAGGATGCATCTACGGTAATTCTGGTCAAAAAGATGTCCCAATTGCCGTCACTTTGCGTTAGATTGACGCTCTTTATTTGGCTGGGTTTTACTTGCGTGACAGGATGGTTACTCTGGTCTTTTGACTCACAATTTCTTTTAACGGGAAGAGTCTTGCTTTTTTGGTCTGTATTGTCTATGGTTGTGGTTTCAGTTCTGTACTATGCTTCGTTTTATATAAATTCTGTTATGATTTTACCGTGTATCAGAGTAGGAGTTCCCCCGCTTTTTGACGGTTTGTACAAAATAAGGTTAACCCTTACTGTTAAATTTATGCTTTTCTTTGCGGCAATTGCTCTTGTGCCCCTGATGTTTCTTCTTTTTCTATATGCTTCACTTACAATTCAGTTTGGTCGTTATGACCTTTATTTAAATATTGTTGTTATGGGAGTATTTTTGACAGTTATTCCGTTAATCTTGAGTTTTACTTTTTCACGTTCTATCGCATTGCCTTTACGTAAACTGCGAAAGGCGGCTCGGGATTTGTCAAAAGGGGAATATGATTCTCCGGTTTCTATCTATTCAGGTGATGAGCTGGGGCAGTTGTCTTGTACAATAAATCATGCCGCCATGGAATTGAAAGAGGGGCAGAGAGTCAAAGAGAGTTTTGGAATCATGGTGGATCCGGTAATACGTGATCATGTGTTAAAAGGTAATTTGGAGCTTGGAGGTGAGTTGAAATTTGCTACGGTATTGTATACAGATATAAGAAACTTTACCGGAATGTCTGAAAATTTTCCACCAGATTTCATTGTAGAGGTAATCAATAGCTATTTCGATCGAATGAGTGAGTGTGTGACTCTCGAGCATGGAATTGTGAACAAGTTTATAGGAGACGCGTTACTTGCTGTTTTTGGAGAGCCTGTGATTATGGAAGATCCGGTAGATGCAGCACTTCGTGCCGCAATAGTTATGAGAAAGGATCTAAGGCTGCTTAACGAGTCTCTGACTGAACGAAGATTGCCTGTTGTTGATGCAGGGCTTGGGATACATACTGGTGATGTTCTTGCCGGTAATATTGGTTCAAAACGAAGAATGGAGTATACGGTTATCGGTGATGCTGTAAATGTAGCGACCCGTATTGAGAAATTAACAAAAATATACCGTGTACCGGTTGTAATAAGTGAAAGTTCGTACTATTTTTTGATGCATAAGGAGCTTTTCAATATTAGAGAGATTGACAATGTGAGGGTCAAGGGGAAGCAGGAGCCGGTGAGAATTTTTGAGGTTTTCGATTGTGATAACAATGAAGTTAAAAAGAAGAAGATCAAAAGTTTAATGGTTTTTAACCAGGCTGTACAGTTTTACAGGGATGGAGAGTTTAACAGGGCTTTGAAACGGTTTAACGAAATTTGCAGATATAATGAGCACGACACTGTTTCGTCGATGTATGTGTCCCGATGCAGGCGGTTAGGGTCAAAAAAAATGAAAGCCTGGGATGGAGTTTCGGTGTATGGAGCTTAGAAGAAAGTAGTAAAGTTATATGACTGTGAATTAATAAATAATAATAATAAATTAATGATTAATTCTGTTGACACCATTAAGGGTAATATTTAATGTCACATCACATCAGAGGAAATTGCTTCTTTTTTTTTCTCCCATCTTGATTTTTTCAAGATTTTTGTGTAATTTTATTGACAGAGAAAAGCAGTTTTGTCATAACGGTTCACGC
>DAOTGZ010000210.1:0-4796 GCA_035447445.1 Spirochaetota bacterium
TGCAGTCAGGAAACCCACCAGATCTTTTCAGAAGCTGGGGCGGCGGCGTTATGAACATGTATGCCGAATCTGGGTTGCTTCGCGATATTACAGACGAACTGAAGAAAGACGATTTTATTGACACAATATCCGAAGGTCCGCTTGGTGTTTACAGTTACAAAGGCAAAGTTTACGGAATACCCTACACCATGGGTGCAGTTGGCTTATGGTACAACAAAAAGATATTTAAAGACAACGGCATAGAGCCTTTTAAAACATGGGACGACCTAATAGCCGGATGTAAAAAACTGAAAGCTGCCGGTATCACACCAATCGCTCTTGGTGGAAACGACAAATGGCCCGGACATTTCTGGTGGGTTTATCTTGCGGTTAGAACCGGCGGGAAAGAAGCTTTTGACAAGGCTTACGGAAGAGACGGATCTTTTACTGACGAACCGTTTATAGAAGCGGGAAGACTTCTTAAACAGCTTGTCGAAATTGAACCATTTCAAAAAGGATTTTTGGGCGCGACCTATACAGATCAGTCAACCCTTGTTGCCAACGGAAAGGCCGCAATGGAACTTATGGGACAATGGGCTCCAAGCGTACAGGCTCAAAACACCGACGACAAGAAAGGCCTTGGAAGCGACCTGGGTTTCATGCCTTTCCCTGCAGTTAATGGCGGAGCTGGCAAAATCACCGACGCCATGGGCGGAGGAGATGGTTTAGCCGTAGGTAAGAACGCACCTGATGAAACCATTGAATTTTTGAAATTTATGATGAGTGGCGACAATTACAAAGAGCTTATGAGTTCACCGATATCTATCTTACCTACAGTCAAGGGTGCCGATAAATATATTACTGACCCGCAAGAAAAGGCTGTTGCTGAAATGACAGCAAAAGCCGAATACTATCAGCTTTACTATGATCAGTATTTACCACCGGCTGTTGGTGAAGTAGTAAAAGATGCCACTCAGGGAATTTTTGCCGGAACCAAGACTCCTGAAGAAGCAGCATCAATGATTGAAAAAGCAATGAAAGAAGAAAATTAAAACCTCCATTTAATTATACAATCATCTCCGAAGACAGGGTGAGATTACCACCTTGTCTTTGGGATGACAAATGGAATCAATTTACCACATTACAGGGGCGATTTTTAATTTGCTTTCGGATCGCCCCTTAATATTACAATTTCAAGATTTTCTGTAACCAATCCAGTTACCGGTTTGCAAGATCTGGAGTATATAACATGAACAATAAAATTAACAGATCCGGATATTTTTCGAAAGGTCTTTTCTCAAGAAACTCGTTAACAGCATTTGCCTTTCTTGCAATACCGCTTGCTGTTTATACAATATTTGTTATTTATCCGGTATTACAAGCTATCTGGTTTAGTATGTTTAAATGGGACGGTCTAGGCCCTATGACAGATTTTGTGGGGGCAAAAAACTTTTTAAAAATTTTTGCTGATCCGGTATTCAGAATAGCTATTGGAAATAACTTCAAAATAGTTTTTCTATCGCTTTTTATACAATTACCACTTGCCCTTTTCATCGCTCTAATAATTGCCAGAAAATTTAAGGGGGCGGTTGTTTATCGCGCTATTTTCTTTTTACCATACATCCTCTCCGAAGTTATTGCCGGAGTTTTATGGTCTTTTATCTATAATCCTCAGTTTGGAATTCAAAACACCATACTGGTCAAATGGATCCCATTTTTAGCAGATTTCCCCTTTTTAGGTTCGCCTACAACAGTTTTTTATTCGATATTCTTTGTTATGATATGGAAATACTTCGGCCTGCATATGGTACTTTATATTGCCGGTCTTCAAAATATACCACAGGAAATAGAAGAGGCGGCTCGCCTTGACGGAGTTAACTGGTGGCAAATGAACCTGCATATTATACTGCCTCTTTTAAAGCCTACCATTTTTCTTTCAATATTCTTTTCAATTGTTGGATCTTTTCAAACTTTTGATATTGTATGGGCTATGGGCAAAGGTGAGCCGGTTAACGCAGCCGAAACAATGGTAACCTACATGTATAAATTTGGGTTTCAACGTTTTCAGCTTGGATACGGAAGCGCGGTCGCTATCGTAATTTTTCTAATTACTCTTATAGTTGGACTTGTATACCAAAAATTAACCGCATCAAAAGACATATAAGGAAAGTAAAATGATAATAGGTGAAAACAGAGCAGTAGTGTCTTTTAAATATTTATTGATGACAGTGTTTGCAATTTTAACACTACTTCCGATAATACTTGTTGTAGTCGGTGGTTTTAAAACTCTCGCGCAGTTACGGCTTGATCTTTTTGGCATTCCGGATCCTGTTATGTGGAGCAACTATCTTGACGTAGTTAATCCAGAGCGATCCATGTTCTTTGTGAATCTTCTTAACTCTTGCATAGTTATGTTTATTACTGTCGCTTTAGGACTAATTCTCTCGTCACTTGCTGGGTTTGCCCTTTCTAGAATTAAGTTTAAAGGAAAAGAGATTGTTTTTACTTTTTTTCTTCTTGGACTTCTTTTCCCTCCGGCTGTCGCCATTCTTCCGTTATATATAGAATTAAAAACACTTAGCCTGTTAAACAATTATATGGGTGTAGTATTACCCCAGGTTGCGTTCGCTTTGCCGTTTCAGATTATGTTAACCAGAAGTTTTTTTAATCAGATTCCGATAGAGCTGGAAGAATCGGCATATCTTGACAACTGCACTCCTCTTGGTTTTCTTATTCATATTGTTATGCCTTTATCAAAGCCGATACTAACGACTGTTGCCCTGCTTGCTATGGTTACAAGCTGGAACAACTATTTTTTACCACTACTCGTTTTTAATGATGAAAAATTATTTACACTGCCAATGGGGGTAATGTCGTTTCAGGGACAGTATATCAATGACTGGTCTCTCGTTCTTGCCTTTATCTCGTTGGCAATGATACCGGCAATTATTTTTTATCTGATCGCACAAAAATACATTATTGACGGACTAACCGGCGGAGCCGTGAAGCAATAGTCAATATATAACTATCAAGGATACCAATCATGAAACAAGCACACTGTTTAATTGACAAAAATTACATAATAGATGATATCAATGACGAATTATTTGGATCATTTATCGAACATCTTGGACGTGCGGTGTACACCGGAATATACGAACCAAAACATCCAACTTCCGATAGCAAGGGATTCAGAACCGACGTTATTAAGCTTGTTAAAGAACTCGATGTTCCGATTGTTCGCTATCCCGGCGGCAACTTTGTTTCAGGTTACAACTGGACCGACGGAATTGGCCCCGTAAAATCACGCCCGAAACGTCTTGATCTGGCTTGGCATACTATTGAAAATAATAGTTTTGGCATAGATGAGTTTGCCGATTGGGCTCGTGAAGCCGGTACAGAAATAATGGCAGCCGTGAATCTTGGAACCGGCACTCCTCAAGACGCAGGCTATATGGTCGAATACTGCAACCATCCAAATGGCACATACTGGAGCGATTTACGCGTCCAGAACGGCCACACAGAGCCTCACAACATTAAAACCTGGTGTCTTGGGAACGAGATGGACGGACACTGGCAAATTTGTCAGCTATCAGCAGAAGATTACGCCAAAAAAGCTCGTGAAGCCGCCAAGATCATGAAATGGGTCGATCCGTCAATAAAACTTGTAGCCTGCGGCAGCTCGTCCTCACGAATGCCCAGTTTTCCAGATTGGGATCGGATTGTTCTGGAATATCTTTATGACCATGTCGACTACCTTTCACTTCACAGTTATTACGAAAAGGAGTCAACAACAGAAGATTTTTTGGCGTCGTTTGCAAATATGGATTACCTGATCCGCACAGTGGGTGGCGTTATCGACTTCGCCAAAGCAAAAACCGGAAGCAAAAAGGATGTGAAGTTATCTTTTGACGAATGGAACATCTGGTATCAGAAAAAACAGTCAGACCATGATTGGCAAAACGCACCTGTAATGTTTGAAGAGAGCTACTCGTTGCTTGACTCACTGGTAATGGGCGGTCTTTTGTGCACTCTATTAAACAATTGCGACCGTGTTAAAATGGCAAGCCTGGCACAGCTTGTAAATGTTATAGCTCCTATAACCACTAAACCAGGCGGAGGCATCTTGAAACAGAGTACCTATTACCCTTTCTTGCAGGTTTCGAAATATGGCAGAGGCAAGGCTTTAAAAGTGCTTTCACGTACCCCAGTTATAGAGACCAAGCAGTGGGGTGAAGCGCCCCTGCTCCAAATTGCCGCAACAATGAATGAAGAGACTGAATCTGTAACCCTGTTTGTTCTAAACACGGATGTTAACGATTCCATTAATCTTACACTGGATATGCGCTCTTTTGGTAAAACCGAAATTATCGAACACCTGATCATGAATGGTGATAATCTTTATGCGGCTAACACCTTCGAAAACCCTGAAACAGTTGTTCCAAAATATGTCCCTACAGATACACATACAAATGACGGTGGAGTTTTCAACCTGAACCTGCAAAAGCTGTCATGGAATGTAATCAGATTTACAATTCCAAAATGAATTTGAGAATATTACTACGATACAAAACAGCATTTTATTAAAATGCTGTTTTGTAAACCTGAAGCAGTTATTTTGTACTTATTCAGCAGTTTTCATCATTAAAAGAATCCTGCTGACATCATCACTCGACTCGGTATAACTTTCAAGATCAGATAAAGTTAATGAAGAAACTTCAAAATTGACATAAGTTTTTAAAGGGCTACTTTGTGAAGCAATAACAAGCGTTCCACCCGAATAGCTGTGAGTATAGTCATATAATATTGTCTCCCAG
>DAOTGZ010000211.1:0-3100 GCA_035447445.1 Spirochaetota bacterium
GTATAAAAAGAGGTATGTAAGACTTCTAAGGCTGCTTCGGCAGCCTTTTTTTATGGAATATCTTGCGATACTTAAATCTGCTTATAGACCGGCTATAGATAATTGTGGGCGTGTTTTCAATGGTAACAGGTTTGGTTATCCAGGAATTACCATCGATAGATATAATAACACACTTCTGGTGCAGTTTTTTGATAAAGATTATTTGGATAATCGGGATAAAATATGTGATTCGATTCTTCAGTTTTTTTCAAATATCTTTGAAGTAGATGCCCTCTGGTACAAAGATCGAACAATATTGAAAGATGTTAAGATGATCTCTAAAATTCGGGAAAGTGTACTATATTATGGTAATAATGAGCGATTCGCGGAAGTAAAACACAACGGTTGCATTATTGAAGTGGATTTTGTGTCGGGACAAAACCCCGGCATTTTTGCTGATATGAGAGAAGTTAGAGACCGATTACCCAGTTACTATTCAGAAGTCGATTCAATGCTTAACCTGTTTTGCTATACTTCCGTATTCTCTGTTCATGCTCTTTTGAATGGAGTAAAAAATGCTGTAAATGTAGATACAAGTAAACAGGTATTAGAAAGATCCAAGATAAATTACAGAAAAAACAGCCTTGGTATCGATAATAGAGATTTTATTCATAACGACTCGGGGCTATACCTGGAAAAACTTGTGAAATATGGCAGAAAGTTTGATATTGTGATATATGATCCCCCGACTTTTTCACGTAACAAAAAGTTCTATTTTTCTGTAAAAAACGATTACAAAAAACAGTTAAACCTTATATCTCAGGTCTCAAACCGTTACGTACTTTCGGCGATTAACTCATATTCCGTCAGTCAGCAGGAATATCTTGATTACCATCCAAACAAATGGGAAATGCTTTTTTTTATGAACGAAGCGTCAGATTTTCATGACCCATCCGATCCATACCTAAAATGCGCGTTATGGCAAATTAGCTAAAAAAATACGGACAATTCAGAAGAATAACAGTTGTGTTTTGCCGGTGCAATTTTATAAAAAAGAGTCCGCTTTTGAAAATTCCTTTACATTTTTACAGCTCAATTATTAAATAAGTAAGCATCCTCGCTGTATAATTTTTGAACAAATTTGCGATAATTTACCGCACTCTTTACAGTAGTGTATCAGATTATTGCGGTTATATAAAATCAAAATCGGAGGAATTATGGTAAAGAAATACGCTAAAGAAAACATCCGTAACGTCGTTATTGTTGGTCACGCCGGAACAGGTAAATCCACATTGATGGATTCTATTCTTTTCACTGGGAACAAGATAAAAAAAATCGGCTCACATAATGATGGCTCACTAATCTCTGACTTTGATATTGAAGAAAAAAAGAAAAAAATGTCGGTTCACACAGCTATGGGGTTTGTTGAAACAGAAGACATAAAAATAAACATTATAGATTGTCCGGGGCATGCGGATTTGATCGGAGAAAGACGAGCAGCGATTCAGGCGGCTGACGCGGCCATACTTGTTCTTGATTCGGTAGACGGCGTTCAGGTCGGAACGGAAAAAGTATGGCGCTATCTCGCAGAAAACAATATTCCAAGAATTATTTTTGTCAATAAGATGGATCAGGAGAGAGCATCTTATGAAAACGTTATAGCCAGCATGGAAGCGACCCTTCACGCTAATCTTGTAGTTGCCGCGATTCCAATAAGTGAGGGTGACTCATTTGATGGTGTAGTAGATATAATTGAAATGAAATCCATGAAACAAAAAGCACCGGGTTCTAATGAAATAATTCGCGGCGAAATACCTGCAGATCTTGTCGACAAGGTTCAAGAACAGAGGTCACGCACTGTAGAACTTGCAGCAGAAGGTGATGACGAGCTGATAGAGATGTTTCTAGAAGGAAAGGATTTTGACGCTGACAAAATATATCGAGGTATAAACGAACAGATACGCCAAAACAAACTTCATCCGGTAATCTGTGGGGCTGCCCTTAAAGGAGTCGGGGTTCAGACTCTACTCCATTTTATAAAAGAGTTTATGCCATCACCAGCGGAAAAAGCCGAGATGGAGGCACTTGATCTTGATAAAAACGCGTCACCTATAAAAATCAAATGTAATGAAAAAGAGCCACTTACTGCGGTCGTCTGGAAAACCTATATTGATCAGTTCGCTGGCAAGTTCTCTTATTTCAGGGTTATATCGGGAGAGGTAACATCTGAAATAGAATTAATGAATACCGATTGTAAAGAGAAAGAGAAAATTAGCAAGATTTACACAATGATAGGCAAAGAACTAGTAGAGGTAGAAGGGCTTTCGACAGGCGATATCGGTGTTTTTGTGAAGCTTGATAAAACAATTACTACAGATACTCTATGTGATCTATCACGTAATATCAAGGTTCCATTAATCAATTTGCCTGGACCTGTTTTCGGTTATTCAATCAAGGCTAAAGATAAAAAAGATGAAGAGAAGCTTGGACAGATTCTTAACAGATACGATGAGCAATATCCAACGCTCCATTATAGTTATAATTCTGAAACCAGGCAAGCGACTATTTACGGTATGGGACAATTACATCTTGATATTACATTGGATGAAATTCATGAAAAATATAAAATTGAATTTGAAACGGATGTTCCCCGCATAAGTTATTGTGAAACAATAACAAAAAAAGCAGAAGCACAGTATAAACATAAAAAACAGTCGGGTGGTCATGGACAGTATGGAGAGGTCTATCTAAGACTTCATCCAAAGCCCCGTGGTGAAGGCTACTCCTTTAAAGAGAGCATTGTCGGCGGTGTTGTTCCTAAAAATTACATCCCAGGTGTCGAGAAGGGGGTTCTTGAAGCTTTAAAAGAGGGTGTAGTTGCAAGATATCCGGTTGTTGATGTTGAGGTTGAACTGTTTGACGGATCTTTTCACCCAGTTGACTCGTCTGAGATGTCATTTAAAATAGCTTCGCAACACGCATTTAGAAAGGCAATGAGTGATGCAGCACCTGTGATTCTGGAACCCATAATGCATGTCAGTGTCTATGTAGATAATCAGTTTGTAGGTGATGTTATGGGTGATATCACCTCAAGGCGAGGACGTGTTCTTGGTATGGATTC
>DAOTGZ010000211.1:3110-4793 GCA_035447445.1 Spirochaetota bacterium
AATAAAGAGAGTATTACGCGCATTAGGGCGTTAATACCTCATGCTGAACTGTTACGATACAGTATTGATCTTACAGCGTTGACTCAAAATAAGGCTGTTTTCGAGATGGAATTTCACGGTTATGAACCTATCAGTGGGCGTGTTGCTGACAAGGTTATAGCCGACAGGGAGAGCATGCTTGCAGAAGAGTCCTGAAAGAATAGTTGTCACTAATTACGGACAAAATAAGTACAACCCAATATCCCAGACCAGACCGGTTTGGGATATTCTTTGCGGTTGTCTCTATGCTTTTGAACGTATAAAAATATTGTGTGATAATAAATATCCTGGGATCGATTTAGTGTTTCTATGTTCCAGAGATATGTTAAATTTTTGCAAAGAAAAGCATCCCTCTCTAGATATTGTGGACACAATCGCAGATGGCAAGGCGACGCTTTTTTTGAATCCGTTTTTATATGATATTGATTTTATCGATATGGAAATTCAAAACTGTGTCTATCTGAATGGAAATACTTTTTTAGCTGCCTATACGGATTCGGCTAACAGCTTAAGGTTTTCACCGGATGCGACAGATAACAGACTTGATATCGTTGAATCCGAAATTATCGTTCCCGATTATATCTGGGATATGGTCAATCAAAACGGATTTTACATACATAACGATATCTCTCTATTAAAAAAGAAAAATAGTGTTACTGTAGATTATGATTCGTTAACAATTGTTGGCTCCTCCGAAAATCTGTATATTGATAACGAAGCGGTCATCGATCCTTTTGTAGTAATAGATACACGAAAAGGACCTGTTTATATATCAGGGGGAGTTACTATAAATTCGTTTACCAGAGTTGAAGGCCCTTGTTATCTTGCACCCGGCGTTATTCTTTACGGAGCGAAAATCAGAGAGGGTTGTTCTATCGGTGAAGGCTGCCGTATCGGTGGAGAAGTGGAGGATTCTGTCTTTCACCCATGGTCAAACAAGTACCATGACGGTTTTATCGGTCATGCTTGTATAGGCGAGTGGGTCAATCTGGGTGCATTGACTACTAACAGTGATCTTAAAAATAATTATTCTTCAGTTGCGGTTTACCAGAATGGAAACATAATTAATACGGGACTGGTCAAAGTAGGATGTTTTATAGGTGATCACACAAAGATGAGTATCGGCTCACTTATTAATACGGGGGCTTCTATTGGCTGCTTTTCGATGTCAGTTCACTCTGGCAGAATGACACCTCAGTTTATACCTTCGTTTTCGATATTTATAAAAAATGGCCTTAGGGACATAAAAAGTGTCGAAACATTGCTTGATTCGACAGAAATTGTTATGAACAGACGTAACAAATCAATGTCTAATGCATTCAAAGAGTATATAATTAATCTTTATAAGAATAACGAGCGAGAAAGAGTGCTCGGGCTGGATAGATGGAACAAAAGCGTGATATAAAATTTCACTTTTTTATAATTGTTGCGCTTGTAGTACATATTTACATCGCATCCTTTATAATAATGCCGTATTATTTCGCAAGTTATACAAACAGTAGTTACGTCGAACAGCTTTTTAAAGATATAATCAGTAATTCTACGGAATTAAGAGATGTTGTCGTAAATATCAATCCTGATGACCAAGAGGTTATGACAAATGAGACTTTACTTTCTGACGTAACCTCAAGTGCAAAAGGGAAA
>DAOTGZ010000212.1:0-4753 GCA_035447445.1 Spirochaetota bacterium
TCGCTGATGGTACTGCATGGGTGACCGTGTGGGAGAGTAGGTCGCTGCCGGGATTATATATATTTTTTTACTTCGCCACAACTACTTTTTTAACTTCACTCAGTACCGTTTTTCCATTTTTATTTTTTGCAACTATCTTTATATAATATAATCCGACTCCCAGTTTTCGTCCTGCTCTGTTGGAACCGTTCCACCCTTTTTCTTTAATATTTTGTCCTGCTCTTCTAAAAGCTTTTTCCAGAATTGTAGATACTCTTCTTCCTTTTACATCATGAACCGTTATGGTGACATAGGCGTCTTCCGTTAAATAGTAGGAAGGGTAAGCCAAAGGATTACTGTCTGTAAGTACATTGTTCAATATTCTGACAGGTTGAGGAGTAAATGTGTGTAAATTTCGAACCACAAAATTCCATTCGTTATTATTTGGATCAAGGTCAGAAATATCGGCATCTGAAAATGTTGAAGCCCCACCGGTTATAGTCTCAACAATGAATCTTACAGTTGACCCGTCAGTTATTGCATTACTATCTGAACTCATATAGGCTGTCCATCTGTTCTGATTTGTTGCGACAGCGCCTACTGAATATAAACTATTTTCAGGGAATTCGTCTTCGTTTACACGGTTATCCGCTCCGACAATGCTTAAGGAATCACTTTCGGCAGTATACCACACTCTGACCTCATCGGGAGAGACATCTGTCGAAACAATATTCAGATCAACTCTTATATTGGATTCAGTTACGGGTCGAAGCGATGGGTCGTTTAAATTTGTAAAATCGTCATATTTAACTCTTCCATCCGAGACAGAAGCCTCTACAGAGTAAGGTTGAGTCATCATCATAAAGTATTCTGCCGGAGCAGGAGACTCATTACCAAAGACATCAACAGCCGAAATGTAAAACTCATATCTGGTAAACAGAGATAGACGGGGAATTACAGTATACTTCATACCATTCGAAAAATGGTATGAAGGATTGTCAGAAGGATAAGCTGGAGGGTTAAAAACTGTTCCTTTCAATGTTGGGTCGTTCGATGAGTTCCAAATTCTCCAGGGATTCTGATCTTCTTCACTAAATTCTCTGAAACGTATTCGATATTCATAAAAATCAGAATTATAATACCCCCCGGATGTGGAAGTTACTAATGGCGACCACATTATTCTTGCACTGTTTGTTGTTAAACTGACACTTATTTCGGTTTCATCAGCCGGAGGAAACACACTGCTCTGAGGAGGATCATTCCGGTCCCAATAGATGGTCTGTGACACTGATGAGATAAGATTATCGGCATGCTGGCCCGAAGCTGCAGTCACGGTATACTCGAATGGAATTGTTTGACCATTGGTTATAAATGAATCAGGGAAACCGGAAGCATCAGAAAATGGCACAAGCGCGATCACCCGGTTTTGCCCCGAAGGTATTGTCACATCAAAACTTGCTGTATTCGAGCCATTTGAAAAAGATACTGTAAACGCTACCGGGCCGTACATATGCGTCCAGCCTGAAACATTCATCTGTGCTGTAAGCTCTATCAATGTACCTGACTGACCATAAGACCTGTAATAATTTGACGAATTATACAACCCACTATGAGTAGGGCCGACACCTGTTCCATAAAGAAAACGAATTCCGCTAACTCTTACATCATACTCCGGGCCGGGAATACCGGCAACAGTAAACGTAAACAATAGGGACAAAAACGCGGAAAATAATTTGTTTTTATGTTTAAAATTCGCTGATATCATCATTTTGCTATTGTACGCCTCTAAAACAATTATATAGAAATCCGATAAATGAGTATACCTTAAAACACTCTATAAAAATATTGTAGAAAACTTTGAAAAACGCTACAAGTTTCGCTTAATATTTATTATTTTCACAAGTTTCTTGTTAAAATGTTAAATAATAGAGAATCCTGATATTATGATTGCTTACTACAACTATTTTATTATTATATCATACATATTATTTTATCGGGAATTATTCAAATTATATAGAGACAAAGAAAGATAATGTTAACTAGATCAAATAAACATATTATATTTACTGTTTTGCTTCTTCTATGCTCCTGTGATGAATCAAAAACAGTTGTCTATACTCCGCAGCAGCAAACACCCGGAACGGTTGATCAGAGCACACTTTTGCCACAAATACAGTACTTTTATCCAGGAACACTACAGACTCTTGACGTCCCCTATCCCTATCCTACTGACATACCACCAGATTCTACACATATGATTCTGGTATTTAGCGATATCATAGAAAATCGCGATAATCAAATGAACGAGTGGATATCACTTACACGTAACGGTTCTGCTGAAAATTTTTCCATTACTCCAAATAACTCATCCTATATTTTTGAGATTGTACCAGATAACCCTGTTACATTTTCAGCCAATTATTCTGTTTTTATCTCTTCAAATGCCCACAAAGAAGGCGATGATCAAGCTACGCTTAATTTATCACCTCTTGTGCAACCACCAGCAACAACGATTAATCCACCTGACAGCGAAAAAGTTGAATACACATTCGAAACAGGGATTACTGCTTCATCCGACTTTTCTCCGCCATCTGTTTTAATGACCGATCCAATAAACGGCGAAAACAACGTAGAAGTTAATCTAACTACATCTGATGGTTCAATAGTGATTATTTTCAATGACAATGCCAACCCCATGATAAATCCACTCACAGTTGACAACACTACAATTACACTAACCCATGTGGGTTTTGGACCTGTTTCAGGATCTCTAAGTCTTGCTTCTGATGATTATAATTTTAAACGCTACAATTTTACACCCAATTCATTACCTCTTGTCGCAGGATCAACTTATCTTCTCACAATATCCGTAGGTAATGCAATTACAGATTTTTCGGGCAACAGTGTCCCGGAAACGACTAGTTTCTTTTCAACTGCACCTTGATAGTTCCCACTTCTTCAGTTGATATACACGGATTCACAGTTTTCTTTTAGTTTTACTCACCAAGATTTTTTGTTTTGATAGACAATTTTATGGAAATAACGATTTTCAAAAAAATTACAGTACTGTTCGAATTTTCATTTCAGAGGAATTCATTATACATATTTACCAGTAATATACCGATATTTATATATAGTATTTTTTTTAATACATCCATTCTGCATTTGAATATGGCAGTAAATAATTAATTATCAATAAAAAAAGGATTGTAACTGTCCTGTTTTTATAGTAATTTATAAAATGGGTCTTTTTGCTTATACAGTAATTATACAATACGATATTATTTTGAAAAATAACAACTATTGAAAACTCGAGTTGGTCTTTTTAAGGTTTAAACCGGAAGAAATCTAAGGTTATGGCTTTTAGGGAATGAAAAAACTATTTTATATTATCCTTACTGCTATTTTTTTTCTAGCCTGCGGAAAGGGCGAAGACTCTGATATTACTGGAGGAGGCGCGAGTAGTGATGAAAGCTTTTCCAACATTAATATTACCCGCAATTCAAGTACTTTAAATTCAGGAAGTTCCGAAATCAATCTTGGAACCGTTCGCACTGGTGAAGAAGGAAGCAGTGCCGAAATCAAGATATCAAATAATGGAAATATTAACCTTTCTGTAACTGAGATTCAAATTACAGGTGCCGACCCCAATGATTTCTCAACAGATTTTGATTCTGAAACGGAAATAGCTCCAGATGAATCTGAGACAGTAACAATTTATTTCTCTCCTGCAACGACCACAATAGGAAACAGAAACGCCGAATTACGTATTCGACATGATGATGAAAACTCTGAGAACCCATATACTATTTTGCTTACAGGTTCAGTAACAACTACTGTATCTGACATTTGGGTAATAGATAATAACAGCAATTTGGTTAAAAACGGGCTATCAGAATCAAATTTTGGAACAATAAACGAAGGCGATACAACCGCGTACAGAACATTTACTATTAAAAACAGTGGTTCCGCTAATCTTAACATTAATTCAATCAACATAAGTGGCTCACAGTTTGACCTCGATACTTCATCAACTGCTTCATCACTGGCTCCTGATAACAGTACCACAAGTTTCCAAGTACGATTTGCCCCAAGCACTTCCGGTTTCTTTAGCGAAACTATAACCATAAACAGCAATGATCCAGATGAACCTAATTTTTCTTTTACTGTGAGCGGCACTGCTCTTGATACCGGTTCTGTAATGACTCCGCGCATAATGTTAAAAGTTGACAATAGCGGTGTTACCGGTGGCTCTACAATAAATTTTGGCTCATTACGGGTTAATCCAGCAAACAGCCCAAGTAGCGAAACAAAGACGATAACTATCTACAATGTGGGCAGCGCGCCACTTAATCTGAGCTCTATTAATACCATAACTGGTGACTATACACGTACAAGCCCGGGTTCCACTACTATCGCAACCGGTGGCTCAACCAGCTTCACAATCACCTATAACCCTGATGATATTTTGGCACCAACTGCTCATACACGGACTCTTATTATCGCAAACGATGATCCGCTTAACAGCAGTTTTACCCTTAATTTGACAGGACTCGCCTATGATCCGGTGATGCAGACAATAAGCAGCGGAACAAATATGGGTAATAATGCTTCGCAACAAACCGCAAACCCGACTACAAGCAGCGAAATCGTGACCATATCAAACACGGGAAATTACGATCTTGTAATACAAAATATCACAGCTACCGGCGACACAGCCCATTTTAGCGATACAAGAAGCGGGGCTATCGGGACAATCGCTGCCGGTGGAAAC
>DAOTGZ010000213.1:0-4706 GCA_035447445.1 Spirochaetota bacterium
AGAAAACAATCGGGATACGCATACCTGACAACAATTTTTTACGAGAACTTATTTCTGTATTTAATAAACCTGTTATTTCAACATCAGTTGACACAGAACCAGGTGACTATATGATTGATCCTGTTTTTCTAGAAGAAAAATACCGGAAATCAGTTGATCTGGTATTGGATGCTGGTTTAAAAAATTCTGAATTATCGACAATGATCGACTTTTCAGGAACATCACCGGTTATTTTACGACAGGGAAAGGGAATCGTAGACATTTAGAAACATTGGAGTGTAAATATGGATAAATTGACTGAACTTATGACCAATCTTGTGCCATTCGCTATTTTACTATGCATCGGCGCAGCAGTTTCAGCTCTGTTTTATTATGTAAAAAAACGTGACCTGTTTGGTGGATTCGCGGGGGGCATGGTTATTGCTATAGCAGGAGCACTACTTGGCATATTTCTGGACAAATTTTTACTTGAGTACATAATCATCGTACTTAAATTTCTTGTTTATCAGTTTAATGTCGACATCATAGCAGGTTTTATTGGTGCTTATGGTGCGGTTTATATGATGAACAAACTTAATCACGACAAAAAGCGCGACCGTTATTAATTTCATCTAGTTAAACCGTTCAAACGAGCCAAGATATAAATTCTTTCTTTGAACGGTTTGATACAGATTCAGCTTTTTGATTTTGAAAAAAAATTCCCAAAATTTGTTACGGTTAATTATAAAGACACTACTTATTTACAGGATACACCGGAACTTCAAGTTACAAATAGAATACAATATCTTATTTTTTGAAAATAATTCTCTTCTTTAACAGTTCCGGTACAGAAGAAAAGCTATCACCGTATTGATCGGAATTCTCATATGGCCTGTTAAGCACTATTGTACCGGCTCGCTTTTTTCCTATGCCCTCAACGGATTCAAGAAGTCTGGTAGATGCACTATTAATATCAAGTGGATTCCGAAATGCTCTCAACGATCGCGGCTCATGACCACATACAGCCGCTGTAAATACTGTACCAGTCGAAATCTCTTCTTTGATTTTGACTGTAATGGCATATGAAGCAATCTGCCTGCAATATGTCACTCCATTTTGAACCTGTTCCGCTCTAACCGACCGCAAAAGTGATCCCGAAGGAAAAACCCCTCGAAGCATTACAGCATCAACATTATCTCGGATTAACTGCCTGTAATAACGGTAACGGTTAATCACCTTGGGCGAAGCGTTATATACCATACCTGTTGTTGGAAACGGCACAAGAGACCTTATGTTTATCCGACGCAGAAGAAGGCCTTGTGACAATATATCCATCAATGTCTCATAGTTATAGCGAAAAGAATGAATCGTCTCGCCAGGCAGGCCATGTATTAAGTTTACTCCTGGCAATAACTTCGGAATACCCTCTTCGCGCCATCCCCCGGCACTATTCATTAATTTCACTACACGAATAAGGGTTTCGGCATCTACCTTTAAGTTGTTCTTTGCAATTACGACTGGGTCAAGAGATTCGACACCAAGCGGCAAGGTATCACCGGGAGTAACAGCAGAAGCTATCGCCTGAAGAATATCAAATGACTCTTGTTCAAAATGGCAAATGGTTCCCGGATTTGCATTATCAACATTAAGTACCTCAATTTTGCCCTCATTTTTTCGTTTTTCAAGCTCTTTAAAAAGAGAAACTACCTCTTGTACACATGGACGTGGGAAGGTTTTAATAAAATAATCCAAACGAGATCCATAAGCCAAAATATCAGCCTGACGACCTATCCTAAATCGCGACACATCTGTTTCTATCAGAGCATCTATTTCTGCAAGTATACTTTGCTGTTCTCGGTAAACTATGTTTTTAAAAATATGCTCCGAGCAAAAACTGCAATGCGATGAACGAGGGCACCCACGATAAGTTTCAATTTCACAGATAACATTCGGGAAATGCGGGTGCCTTTTTACAAGACCAGCACCCGCAATTGCCCAACGATCAAGATCACTGTAAAGACGCAATTTTGAGGGGTCGGGCACCGAACATACAAAATCATGAGCGTACTGCTCGATATCTCCATTAACGCTTTGTAAATTATTATGACTACCAGCTATTTGAAGTGCCGCTAAACCGCCTGCGGCAAAAAAAAGATCGGTATTATTCAATAGCGTCTTTTTAATTTCGGCCGTGTCTCCTATTTTTTGACCAAGATACTTACCAGGAACAACGGCCCCACCGATTATAAAGACGGCTTTATAGAAGCCGTATATTTTAAAACCTGTTAATCGCAAATTATCGACTGTTAAATAATCAATCATATCACTGTTTACACCGGCATCTATTAACGCACCGTATATGTAACGCGGATATGGAGAAACAAATGGGGGTACTCCAAAACAGGCGGGCTCATCCACATAAAAATCAAGTATCAAATAACGTTTAGCCATGCTCATAATGTCAAAAGAGCCTCCTGAATAGTGCAAATTAAATTGTGTGTAATTTTTGTTTCCAGCTCTTTTAGTATTCTTTGAGTAGACAATATATGCTGTCTTGAAACCGCAGTTTTACCATAACGTGTAAAAAGATCACTTATCCGTTCATCTACAGTTACAAGCTTATCATGCAACACTCTTTTATCCGCGTAAAAAACAATTTCGGCTTCCCGCAGAGGGGTATCGATTGAAAAATTTTTTAGAGTAACATGTTCGGATACAACTGCTGCTATTTCAGGATAACCAATCTGCATTAGCATTTTTGCACCAAGTATATCATGATGTTCACCTGTTTTAAGGGTGATTGATTTGGCGATATCATGCAAAAGCGACGCTGCGTTAACAACACTACAATTAAGAGAGTCGGGATTAATTAACGAAGAACAAAGAGCATTAGCTACATCTCGCACTCGCAAGGAATGGCGAACAATATTTTTGAGCATACCATAACGTTCGAAAAGCTCAAAACACTCCTCTTCACTTGGTATACTTATTGCAGTTTCGATATGTGAATTGTCCATAAAAGCCAGATTTGATCTAACTATCCTTTAAGTATGGAGAGTATATATGTAGTAAGATGATTATGATCAAAATTCACAGGATCCACAAGTTCTACAATACCTGCAGCCAAAACAATTATCTGCAAAATACGCGCCAAGTCGGCGGCAGGAAGATCAGACTTACGACGTTGAGGGACATCCTGATATTTTTTTTCGATTAAGGTCTGGAAAAAACCCATGTTTTCATGAAAGAATTTCTTAAAGACCTCACGCACACTCTCGTCTTCGAAACTAAGGAGAAGAAGATTAAGAAGAACATGGATATTGTTTTTATCAAGAAAAAACTGCTCTATAACATAGAGAGCCGAAAGACTAGCCTGATCGTTAGAGTCCGCAATCCCCTGTAACACTGAACGGCGACCGGCTGTAATATCATCACAAAGTTGTTGAACCAGTTCAAAATAGAGATCTTCTTTTGCTCCGAAATAATGGAGCAGCCCCCCTTGGAGAGCCCACATTCATCGGCTACATTCTGGATCGTAATGTTTGAATAGACATCCCTCTCGAGACAGCTACGAAAAGCATTAATAATCTCGTGTTTTTTCTCTTTTATCTTCTTTTCTTTGTCCATGATACCGTATAATCAGTTTGTAACGACAATAATTGCAAGGATTTTTTAATCAATAAAGTTCCAAAATGATGTGTAGTCACCTTTTTGAATATAGTTATCCATACTTAAACATACTGACGCCGAAAGTTTAATGGCAGCTTCAATAATTTTGCCGTAAAATTCAATATCTAATTGGGATCTTGCATCCGGGTTTATGGCAGAAACTGCGGCGACAATACCGGCATTGAAAGTGTCACCCGCACCTATCGTACTTACGGGATCGATTCTAACAGAATCGAACGAGCGCAGCATGCCTCTGTAATATAGATCCACACCATTAGCCGCACGAGTTAAAATTAATGGTTTTTGCGACAACGAGGGGATCATGTTTACAATCTGAGAACAATCTTTTGTCGAAAATATATACTCAGAATCTTCTTCAGAAAGTCTTACTGCTGATGCCTTATTAATGAGATCAATAACACGCTCACGACTATCTTCCAAACTTATTTCCTTATTTCCAGGGCGATAATTTGGATCATAAAAGACAAATGCCGAAGCACGCAAAGCATCATCAACAAGACTGTTAACAGCTTCTGACGTGCGGGGAGATATAGCATAAAATGAGGCAGCAAGAAGTACATCTGCCGCGTTGAAATTGACATTAAATGAAGGAAGAGAAGATATTTTATAAAACTGATAGGAAGCGTCACCCGACTCGTTAAGAAAAGCTAATGCAATTGTCGTTTGATCCTCATCGTGAATAAACGCGTGATTAAACGACACCCCATTATCTTTAAGAAAAGACATTACTAACTGCCCTGCAGTATCTCGACCCAAGTCGGTAACAAGAGATGCCGAAGCTCCTAATCTGGCAGCGCTAACTGTCGAGTTAAGAACCGAGCCACCGGGGGTAGAACCAACGGCCGAATTATTTTTAAAAATTATATCCACTAAAGATTCGCCTACTCCGTAAATCATCCAACCCTCTTTTTTTATTTTTTTTTCGATTTTGATTGACAAGTATATGCCCAAAGTATTTATTGTCAATACATTGGTTATGAAATTTTCCCGGTGGCTATAGAGAGAGGGTCACACCTGTTCCCATTCCGAACACAGAA
>DAOTGZ010000214.1:0-4652 GCA_035447445.1 Spirochaetota bacterium
AATAACAAACACTTCTGCTTCGCCTAAAACTCTGGATTTTGTTCCTGTTGTTGAATATACGCATTTTGAAGCTTTGAAGCAGTTTACTAATGCTGACTGGGTTCCCCAAACCATGCAAAGCAAAATGGATGAAATAGACGGTAAAACAGTTCTTATCCAATATCCGTTTATGCGTCGAGATACGAAATGGAATTACTTTACATCAAATCATTCTGTGTCTAGTTTTGAAACCGATCGCGCAAAGTTTCTTGGAAGCAATGGGTACGGTTCCTGGCTTGCACCTGAATCGCTGCAACAAAAAGATCTTTTGAAGTCGGAGGCTTTAAGGGGTGATAATATAGCAGCTCTTTTACACGAACTTGGGGAACTTGCGCCAGGTGAGAGTCGCAGGATCATATTGCAACTTGGTCAGACGGACAAGATTAATGATATGCGATCAGTTATAAGTGAATATGAGAGCAAAGAGTCTGTCGACAAGGCGTTAGAAGAACTCTCATTATTCTGGGATGAATATCTTTCGGCTTTTGAAGTGGATACTCCTTCAGAGGCTATGAACAATATGCTTAATGTACATCATCCAAAACAGTGCTTTATTACAAAAAACTGGTCACGTTACCTATCGTCATATCAGTTGGGTCTTGGAGCGAGAGGGTTGGGCATGAGGGACTCTTCACAGGATCTATTAGGGGTAATGTCTCATATACCAGAAGAAGCCTCGCTCCTTATGCGTGATCTTTTAGCTATACATAGACCAGATGGTTCGGCCATGCATCAGTTTTATCCTTCAACTAAAGAGGCTAATGAGGGTGATTCGCGTGAAATGCCCGACAGGCCGGATTATTACGGAGATGATCATCTCTGGATATTAATTTCACTTGCCACATATATCCGTGAGACGGGTAACATTGCAATACTGGAAGAAGAAATTCCTTTCTATACCAAAAAAAACCTACCAAAAGAGAGCGGAACTGTTCGTGATCATATTGATAGAGCCATAAACTTTACACGTAATAATACCGGAAAACATGGGCTTCCTCTTCTTGGTTTTGCCGATTGGAATGATACTGTAAATTTACCAACAGGTTCGGAATCTATTTTTAATGCGTCACTTTATGGTGTTGCTTTAAAAGAGATGATAGACCTTTTTGATTATCTTGGTGATAAAGAAACAAGTAGTCGTTATCAAAAATATTGGCAAGAGATGAAAGATGTTGTTAATAATGAGGCATGGGACGGAGAGTGGTTCGTAAGATATTTTGATCAAAATGGCAGCCCTATTGGATCAAACAAAAATGATAAGGGTAAAATATATGTTAACGGACAATCGTGGCCTGTAATGGCGGGATTTGCCAGAGAAGAATATGGCAACAAGGCTTTGGAGTCTGTATACACAAAGCTTAACACGGAAAACGGCATCAAGGTTAGTTGGCCTGGTTATGATGGTTTTGATGCAGAGAAGGGGGGAATAACAACATATCCTCCTGGGGCAAAAGAGAATGGCGGAATCTTTTTACATACGAATCCCTGGGTTATGATTGCTGAAACAATGCGTGGAAACGGAAACCGTGCTTTTCAATACTATCAGCAGATTAACCCTGCAGTTAAGGATATTGATATTTATGAATTGGAACCCTATTGTTATGCACAAAATATTCTGAGTGACGAGCATCCACAATCCGGACTTGCGCGAAACAGCTGGCTTTCCGGAACCGCCGCGTGGACTTATAGAGCGGCGACCTGGTACATATTGGGAATTCGTCCCGGATACAATGGGTTGATTGTAGATCCTTGTATTCCGTCTGAATGGGATGGATTCAAGGTGACAAGAAGATTGCGCGGCGCTGTATATAATATTATTGTGAAAAACCCTAGTCATATTCAGAAAGGTGTGAAGAGCTGCACTGTTGACGGTGTTTCTGTCAGCAATACAGCCATTCCGTATATACCTAAAGGTGAGAGTTGTACCATTGAGGTTACAATGAATCTTTAACTCCTTTAAAATACTTTGCCTTTAAGCTGACCGCCTGCCAATTTTCGGCAGGCGTTTTTTTTTAGAAACGCATGGAAGCATCAATTAGTAGCTGATTTTTATATCCGGTGTGATGTGGACCAAGTTCACCTTTTGATCCATCATTAATAATATAAGGATCAATTGGTTTTCTAAAGGTTAGCCCAAGTGTTAGTCCCTGAAATGGTTGGTGTTCGATTCTGATTGAAGGTATTAAAGAGTAATCTTCAATATTAGCGACTATTATGGCGCTTATACTTGTGTAGTCCGATAAATTGTACACGCCGTTTAATAAAAGATAGTGGCGCCTGTAGTATTCATGAAAACCATTTACCGGTATACGATCATAAGGTGGTAGTTTATACCAGTCGTCTGATCCGTAAAGTTTATCAAGTTTGTCACTGCTTTTAAGCGATGATGTTCCATTATAAAAATATTGCATAAGCAGGTACAGCTTGCCTTTAAGAAGGGAATAATCAACACCAAATGCAGCCTTAAGACCATCAGGTTCACCACTGTCTTCTCCGTCATGCGCGTACAGCGTGTCAATGGCGAATCCGGCGGTTGCGTCAAATTTTAATGATAGTCCTGCGAAGTGAACAGGGCTATTAGAGCTGCGATCTATTGGTTGCTGAATGGCATAGAGTGTTTGTATGCTAAAAAGAGAATTATGGTAATCAAGACTAGGTCCACCTGCGAGAATTGAACGTTCTTCCATGTAGTGAGCAGAATCAGATCTATCGGCTGCGAAAAGCTGAATTTTAAAATCTTGTATATGGTAAAATTGAGCACTAGCTCCTAATACACCTTTTAAACGCGCTTCCGGATAGAGCGGGTTTTGGGGATTGATAAAATCGCTGGGCTTAAACGCCTGACCATAACCGAACGGAATTCTCATAAAGCCGGTGCTGATATCGCTTTTTTCACCATATATTGACATATATAGACGCTCAATTTCGATATTGGTTGTGGTCTTTTTCTCTTTATCTGAACTGACTCCGGCATTTACCGCAGCATGAATTGCTCCTTTGTCGTTCAAGTCAGCTTGCATTCGAATATTTGCAAATTGTTCTGCCATCCATGTATAACCTGTATAACAGGTATCACCAGCCTTAACAGAGGATTCCGAGATCCCGGATATTACAGGCTGATCCGCAATTAGAGTGGATGACGTACTTGCCAGCATTATTGTCAACAGGATGTAGATGGTTCTGTTTCTCATGAAAAATTTCACCGTTCAAGATTACGCATGCTGAAAATTGAGGCGGATATGGGCTTGTCGATTACTACGTTATCAAGTTTAAAAACAGTACGGCTCCCTTTCCTTAATAGATCTTTTAGTTGACTCTCTACTGGGAAATTTTTACCGGCGATCTTTTCTGATCTGATTAATTTATACTCCTTAAGTTTGGCGCCAGATAAAGCAAAGAGTTCGTATTTAATAAGCATTTTGTTGTCTTTAGCGACCCAGAGTTTTTGCTTTGGATAACTCTCGGTTTTTTTTATGGCTTTAAGGTCAAGTACATAGCATTCTTGCCCCTCAATGGTTTCACTTCCAGAGACTACAGCTGTATATCGTTTGGAAAGTTTTTCGTTCTCGATTGTGTCTTCGTAGCTCATATCCGATCCCATCATCGACTCTTTAAGCATGTGCCCCGATATAAGCATCACCTGTTCTGTATCCGGTGAATACACATATAACCGGCCATCTTTTTTCAGATATTTAGTACCTCGATCTTCGCTGTTGGTAAACTCGATAAAGCTATCTTCGTTACCTCGTCCATAGGCTTTAAATTTTTTCACAAAGGTTTTACCCTTATATTCGACGGTAAATTCGCCTGTATACTCTATTGTATTAAATCTTTCGTTCTTATCGATATGGTCAAGAATGGCCTTAGCATCTGGTGAGTCCTGTGCGATTATTGAACTCATAAAAAGTGCTAATGATAAAATCAGTGATGCTTTTGTCTTTTTCATTCTTTTCTCCTTTATGTTTATTGTAGAAAATTATTTGTTCTGTAAAATTTTTTAATTATTAATTATCTCCTTAAGGCTTCTACCGGTTGAATAAAAGCACTTTTAAGGGATGGTACTAGAGTACAAAGCCCTGTAATTATAACTCCGAAAAGAAACCCTTCAATTATTGTAGAAACCGAAAAATACAGATAAAATGTTCCCGACATGGGAAAATCCTTCATGCCCCCACCGGTTATTGAATTCATGTCAATAGGGTAGAGCGACCATATCCAGGAACCAAGACCACCAATAACTGCTCCGGCGAATGCTCCAAGCATACTTAGAAGCAATGCTTCTAAAAAAAACACTGTTACTATTTCCGATCTTTTAAAGCCCAATGCCCCCATCATGCCGATCTCTTTTATTCGTTCGTGTACAATCATAAACATTGTGTTAATAATCAAGAATCCCGCTACAATTTGAAAAACCGCGAAAATGATAATATATATTCCAGTCATCGATTGAAACATTGCCACCCAGTAATTTTCATTCCACTCGGTTATATGAGAATTATCTGAAAGTATTTCGGTCAGCTTATTCCTGATTGTGCCTGAGTATGACGTTTTGTCTGCGAAGATGACAAGCTGCTGGGTAGCATCGTTTAGCCCAAGAATTTTTTGAAGGCGAT
>DAOTGZ010000215.1:0-4615 GCA_035447445.1 Spirochaetota bacterium
TAATTTTAATACCGCCTCCTGTTGATCCAGAGCAACCACCAATAAACATTAGTATAAAAAGAATTGATAAGGATATTGATGGCCAGTTTGAATAATCTGTCGATGCAAAACCTGTAGTAGTTAATATAGAAGCCGTTTGGAAAGCCGCATGTCTTAAGGAGTCATAAAAGCTATGATATAAACCTTTGTAAAAAAGGTTAACAGCTATTAATATGCTCGAGACTGTAAATATTGATATAAACAGTTTATATTCAGAATCTTTAAGTATCTGCATAATATTACCGGTTATGAGTCTATAATGCAGAGAGAAATTTATACCAGCCAATACCATAAAAACAGTGACGACAGTATGGACATAAAATGAATCAAAGTAACCTATAGAGCTGTTGTATGTTGAAAATCCACCAGTTGCGAGAGTGCCAAACGTTGTTGTTAACGCATCAAAAAGATTTAACCCTCCAAACATAAGCAAAAAAGTTTCTATGACTGTTAATCCCAGATATATAATCCATAAAATTTTTGCAGTACCTGTAACTCTTGGAGCCAGCTTGTCCATTTTTGGGCCGGGGGCTTCAGCTTTGATCAACTGCAAGCCGCCAATACCCAACATGGGTAAAACAGCAACGGTAAGTACCACAATTCCCATACCACCAAGCCAATGGGTTTGTGAACGCCAAAAAAGAATTGAACGAGGAAGTGACTCGATGTCGGTTAATATAGTTGCGCCGGTTGTTGTGAATCCGGAAATAATTTCAAAAAAAGCGGAAGTAAAATCAGGTATGCTTCCGGATATATATAGAGGTAAGGCACCCATTGCTGAAGCGCTAATCCAGCTTAGAGTAACAAACAAAAATCCTTCGCGAGTTTGCAGCTGGCTCTCTTTTGTTTTTCGTGAAAAAAACAAGATTGTTGAACATAAAATAATTATTGAAGCAATAACATAACAAAACGCGCGTAAACTATTGAATTCGTGATAATAAATAGCAATTAGAGCCGGGACAATCATATTAATAGCTATGATTATTAATAACGCACATAAGGGTTTAAATATATTTTCAGGCTTCATTTGCGGTAAAAATCTTTTCTATTTGGGTTATGCTCTCTTTTGTGGTAATTATCAGAAGAGAGTCATTTTCGGTAAAAATATAGTTGCCAGTAGGTACTATTTTTTCATTATTTTTGTTTATCGAAATAATCAAAGAAGAAGATGGCATATTAATATTTTTAAGCATGATGCCAATAGCCGGACTTTTTTTATCAAGAGAAAATTCCAGAATTTCAGCTCGACCGTTAAAGATACTTTTTATAGAGCTGACATTACCTCTTCTTATATATTTAAGAATTGAATCGACAGAAGAGCTTTTCGGGCTAATAACTGAGTCAATACCAAGTTGCATTGAAAGGTTAAGATAGTTATTGTTTACAATAAGTGCAATGGCTCTTTTTATACCGCTTTTTTTTGCGTATAATGCGGACAGAAGGTTCAGTTCTTCGTTGTTTGTAAGACAAATTATCAGATCATATTTGTGAACCAGTTCATCTTTATATATATTCTCATCTGTTATATCCGCATTAATAATTAATGCTTCAGGATATATTTCTGAGAGCTTTTTGCAATTTTTGTAATCCTTGTCAATCAAGGTTACATTGTAATTATTATTAAGCAATCGGCTTAACACCCTAGTTCCAAGAGGAGTTCCACCTACGATTAATACTTTGCGTAGTTTAATCTTCTTATAATCACTAAACTTGAACAAACCCTTTATATTGTGATCGGGAGCCATGAAATAGATATTATCATTTTCATTTATGCAGGTATTACCTGATGGAATAATTAACTGATCTTCTCTTAAGATTGCTGCCACAAAAAAATCAGGATCAAGGGACGTTCTAATTGATAAAAGGCTTTTACCAACTAAAACAGAATTATTCTGTATCGCCATATTTATTAGGCGGACATTACTTTTTTTAAAAGATATAATATGACTATGAGCCCCGAATTCGGTTATTTCTACTAATTCGTTAGCCGCCTCGGCTTCAGGGTTAACAGCATAATCTATGTTTAAAAATTCTTCGGAAATAATTGAACCGCTTAAGTATTCAGGATTACGTATCCGCGCGATTATTTTTTTTACATTAAAGAGGGTTTTTACAATTCCTGAAGCAACCATATTTATTTCATCAGAATCGGTTACACTAATAAAAAAATCGGCTTTGATAATTCCAGCTTTCAATAAATCCGCGGGACTACTTGCGCTGCCTTCAATTACCATGCAGTCAAGTGTAGAGGAGGCATAGTTAGCTCTTGATGGATCTGATTCAATCAGAACAACATTTTTACCTTCTGTTATTAGATGCTTTGCTATTTGTGTGCCAACGGCACCGGCACCGGCTATTACTATTTGCATGCAGATAACTTAAAACGATTGTTATTAGTGTCAAGATATTTTACTTGACAGTGGCAATTTTTACTTAACAGATGTTAGCGTGAAAAGAATAATCATACATATCGATATGGATGCTTTTTTTGCTGCTGTTGAGCAAAACGATAATCCTAAACTAAAAGGCAAGCCTGTAGTCATCGGTGCCGATCCCGAGGGCGGCAAGGGACGTGGAGTAGTGTCTACGGCTTCTTATGAAGCACGCAAATATGGAATAAGGTCTGCTATGCCGGTAAGCGAGGCATATCGAAGATGTCCCGATGCAATTTTTATTCGCGGTAATATGTACAGGTATAAAGAAGTCTCGGATACAATCATGTCGGTTTTTAGATCGTTTTCACCAGTTGTAGAGCCCCTTAGTCTTGATGAAGCCTTTCTAGATTGCAGTGGTTCTTCAAAAATTTTTGGATCACCAGTTGAGATTGCTCAAAAAATTAAAAACTCCATATATCAGTCTACAGGCCTTACCTCTTCGGCCGGAGTATCGGCGGTCAAATCGGTAGCAAAAATTGCTTCTGACCTAAGAAAACCCGATGGTTTGACAATATGTCAGGAAGGTAACGAAATAGAGTTTTTAAAAGAGTTGAGTATATCTCGTCTTTGGGGTGTTGGTAAAAAATCATACAAGATACTAACTGATATGGGTTTTTACAAAATAGGCGATATCAGTTCCAGAACAAGAAAAGACATGGAGCTTATTCTTGGAAGAAGTGGGGCAGAACTATGGGATCTTTCAAGGGGAATCGATTTTAGACCAGTTGCATTAGAAAATGAGAGGCGAAAATCAATAAGTGAAGAGATAACTTTCAAAGAAGATAAAAAATCCTTTGACGAATTAACGCATACATTAAAATATATATGTGACAGCCTCTCTTTCTCTTTATGTAAAGAGGCTTGTAAAGCACGCACAATAACACTTAAACTTCGTTATGACAGTTTTGAAACAATAACTCGTGGTAAAACCGTTGCCGAGTGTACCAGATCTTATAATGTGATTTTCAATACTGTTTTAGAATTAATGGGCAGTTGTCTTGTGATAGGTCGTCGTGTCAGATTGATCGGTGTCTCGTTAAGTAACCTTGAGTATGGAAAATATGAGGCACAGCCTGATCTGTTTTCTTTAAAAGAGAGTTTAATTGAATCACCACTGGATAATGTTATTAACGATCTTAAAATTAAGTATGGTTCTAAAATAAAAAGAGCGTCACTTTTACGCCATGGGAGAGATAATGAGTAAAGAGAATAAATACATAGTATTCGATATCGAATCTGTACCGGATGGAAAGCTTATAAAAGATGTGAAGTATCCTGGAGAAGACATAAGTGAAGACGAAGCAATTTCCAGACTTCAGGATGAGATCATGGATAAAACAGCCGGCAAATCCAATTTTATACCGGTAACTATGCAATATCCTATATGCGTGGTAGTTGCTCTAATTGCAGAAGATTTTACAGTAAACGAAATTAAATCGCTGGATTATGGAGAGTACAGAGCTTCTGAAATCGCAAGAAGCTTCTGGTTCAGAGTGGAAGTTCTTGATAAGAAGGCGTCTCTTGTAACGTTTAATGGACGCGGTTTTGATATACCTATCATGGAACTTATGGCTTATCGCTACGGCCATGATATGAAACGTCATCTCACTGACAAATTTGGAACACGCTTCCGCTTTGGTACACGCCATATTGATCTTCAGGATTTTATCGGTAACTACAACGCTATTGGTGTATTCGGTGGACTCAATATGCTTGCTAAAACCATAGGTTTGCCTGGCAAAACAGATACTGCCGGCGATCAGGTTTACGACCTATATAAAGAAGGAAAAATAGAGCAGATAAATGACTATTGTATTCATGATGTACTGGACACATATCTGGTTTTTTTACGTACAAGGGTAATGCTGGGAGAGATCACTCTTGATGACGAAAAGAAAATTCGTGAAAACTGTTTCTCTTATCTAAAAGAGAGTTGTGAATATAAAAACGCCGCCATTAGTTATCTTTCGCATATAAAGGATTTTGAACCATGGCCTTGATACGTGCTTAGACTACGCAAGTTCCTGTTGATAAATTAATTGTTAGTGGATACCAATAGTTTCAAATAAATTATTCTAAAGTTGAGGTCTTAATGTCAAAATCACGTGTATGGATTATTACAGGTGCAGCAAGAGGTATGG
>DAOTGZ010000216.1:0-4561 GCA_035447445.1 Spirochaetota bacterium
GTTCGCCAGCTTGGATTAGGAAAAAATTGCAGTAATTGTTAGATTTTGCTTTGAGCAGTATCTCGGTTTCGCACTCCCCGGCACCATAATTTAAAAAAAATTATGATGCTGGGCAGGCTGGACAGTGGGCGTATTGGTTCTTTGGTTTTTTTTCAATAGTAGGTATCAGTCGCGACTGATACCTACTATCGAAAAATACATTCTTGACAAATTTGTGAACTGATCTTAATTTTTTAGTTATGGATAATAAGGAACATATACAGTATTGGCTTAACAGTGCTGAACATGATCTGGATTCTGCAGACGCATTGTTTTCTGCGGGCAAATATGACTGGTGTCTATTTCTCGGGCATCTTGTTGTCGGGAAAGCTCTAAAGGCAAAATGTGTCAGTGTTAATGATGAATTCCCGCCGAAATCCCACAATTTGTTATTTCTCTGTGAGAAAGCAAAAATTGAATTAACTGATGGACAAAAAGAGTTTCTTGATATTGTGAACGGATTCAATATTGACACAAGATATCCTGATTACAAATTGACATTTTACAAAAATTGTTCAAAAGAATTTACACTCAAACACTTTACAAAAATCAAGGAGATATACCGGTGGATAAGATCCCTAATAATATAGCTGAAATAATTAATAAGTATTTGTTGTCGTTAAAAGAAAATAATCTTATTATTTCACAGGCATATCTTTTCGGCAGTTATGCGAAAGGTACTTATGAGGAGTATAGCGATATCGACATTGCTTTGGTCTCCGCGAAATTTTGTGGAGATCGTATGGCGGATAGAGGCATGATCCGAAAAAGTACGATAAGAAATTCACCGCTGATAGAAGTTATCCCTTTCGCGGAAAGTGACTTTACTATGGAAAATCCTTTTGCAAAAGAGATAATGAATCATGGGCTGCGAATAGCCTGAATATTTACACCGTTCTCAAGTGAAAATATTCAGGCGTTTTCGGGTGATCAGCCCGAAAATTTTCCAAATAATAGAGTGCCAGCGACGTGAAGTGGTGACTTTACGTGATCTAGAAGTGGCGATTTGTCAGACAATCGACCTGTTCTTTATAACTTCTGAATAGTATTCAGCCGAAAGTTTTGGTGTGCGTTTTAAAGTCTTGTAGTCGACATGAATAATTCCGAAACGTTCGTCAAAGCCGTCTTTCCACTCAAAATTATCCAGCAGGCTCCATAAGAAATATCCCTTAACGGGGATCCCATCGTCAATGGCACGGTGAATACCTTTCAGGTGTTCGCGCAAATACATGATGCGTGCTGTATCGTTAACTTTCCCGTTCTGGTCAGGGATGTCATCAAAAGAGGCGCCGTTTTCTGTTATATAAATTTCGTTAACGTTCCACAGTTCCTTGATAAAACGGGTAGTCCAGTAACCGATAGAGGGGTTGATTCTTAGCCACGCGGGCTTGGCCTTCGGATGATCCGCGGACATATGGATCTCTTGCCAGCCCAGCTCTCCTCCGGCTTTAATATACACAGGAGTATACATATTAAGTCCGAAAAAATCTGTTTTAGTGCTCATTGTCTCCATGTCACCAGGTTCGATATCGGGTGCATTTGATCCAATGTATTCGAGATATCCAGGGTCATAGGCGCCCTCCATTATCGGAGTGGTAAAACGTGCGTTTATATCACGAAACGCCTTTTTAGCGGCGGCAATATGCTCCGGGGTCTCAAACACAGGTATTGTGCATAGAGAGTTTTCGGCCATTCCTACACGCACAGTGCCCGGTGATGAGGCACGAATCGCCAGCACGGCTTTTCCGTGCGCGACCATGGCATTATGCCGAATTTGTGCGGCCTCTTTTCCGGTTGCCTTAAAATCGGGAGCGAATTCCTGTCTTAGTGATGATTTATCTGTAAAACAGTCAAATTCGTTCATGGTAAACCAGTTTGTTACCCGGTCGCCCAACGTTTTGGCCATTAAAGAGGCATACTCGGTAAAGTCATCTATTGATTTGCGTGAAAGCCAGCCTTTGTATTCGTCTTGAAGAACTTGCGGAAAATCCCAGTGAAATAACGTTACCCAGGGCTCAATACCAGCTTCAAGAAGTCCGTCTACAAGGTTGTTGTAATAGTCTAACCCCTTTTGGTTAGGCTTGCCTCGTCCATCGGGTAATACGCGGGACCATGATGTCGAAAATCTGTAGGTCTGAAGTCCGATATCTTTCATTAATAGGATATCTTCCTTGTATTTGTGGTACTGATCGCAGCTAATGTCGGCATTGTCGTTGTTTTTTACCTTGCCCGGTGTATGTGAAAAAACATCCCACACACTTGGTGAGCGGCCGTCTTCATTAACCGCGCCTTCTACCTGATAGCTGGCAGTTGCTGCTCCGAAAAGAAAATCATCGGGAAAGTTGTATTTCATAATAGTCTCTCTTTTTTGTTTTTATCTGAATAAAACACGCATTCTTTTGGTCAAGGTAAAATATGCTTAGCTGATTAAAACTTTTCGGTAGCAAATCAACATTGCAGTTGTTTTTTGAAGCTTTAACAAAGACAAATATAACAGGTGTGATATTGTGTCAAGATCATAGTGGTTTTTCATTCCTAAAGGGGGTGGGCGGAGAGTCCTTAATTGAAAAAGAGTTACAGATAAGGACTCTCCTGAATTGAAAAAAAATATTAATCGGCCTCTTTTAGAATTTTGACGATATTTTCCATGGTTAAAGTTTGTACCGGTTCGTTTATAATAACTTCACTATGGCTGGGTTTTAAGTTGTGCTCAATAACCTTTCCATATCTATATTCCAACGGGATCTCTACTAGATGCTTTACTTTTTTTATATTAGAGCAGCCTCTCATAATATTATCAGCAATTTTAAAATAGAGGCCAACGCTTCCCGGTTTTTTGTGATTATAGTGTTTTTTGCAGTCCGGGCAATATGAGTAGCGCCAACCCACGGTTCCCGATGTCAAGGATCCTCCACATGAATAGACATACGCAGTTTTGCCACAGTCACAGCTTTCAGAAAACTGGCCGTCGTTCCATGCTCTTAACATGGTACCCAAATAGACCGATACGGCTTGTACTGGGTAGCCTCCAAAAACAAAGAGATGAGAGTTGTAAAGTTTCATTGCTGGATTGGCGTTGATAAGATCGGTTTTTCTTAAAAACAGGTCAAAGTTTTCAAAAAAAAGATGTTCAATTCGGTCTCTGTTAGAAGTTTCCGTGTTACGGTACTCGCTGACTGTTTCTGATTCGATTAATTTTGATGATGGTTGCATATGTTACCTCCGGTTTGTTTTGTGCGGCTTTAAGCCGTAAATAAATACCGAAGATTGAACGGAAGGGAAATAGGAATTAATTTCGCTTTAGCCCAATCTTTTAAAGTGGATGGCAAGCTGAATAATCAAATTCTCCACTATTTATATTATAACACATTGATATAGTTTTGTCAAATGATTTTAGCAAAGTTAAGAGATTTGATTTGCCTGCGAATTTCTTGAAGGGGTATTATTGTTTCAGCACATAGGTGCTGTGTAAAAGTCATTAAAAGTGGTTAATTTGGTTATGTAAATCTGTTGACAAAAGATAATAAGATTATTTAAAGAAATATAGATTAATTGAAAAAAATTTGGAGAAAAAAATGAATTATATTCATAAAACTGGTGCTTTTTCACTCTTCGGGGGATCTGTTTTACTTGTTATATATTCAATTCTTGTTTCAATAATGATGAAAGGATTTGATGGAACGGGTGATTTCTGTAATGTTATACGACATGATTATTGGATGGTCGCTACAGCAACCGTTTTTGCCGGGCTTGTTCTATTAATGTTGGGGTTTGCAGTTGTCTACTCCCGTATTGCTTCACAAAGTGGAGCTTTGGGTTTCGCTGGAATTGTTGTTTTCGAATTTGCCTATCTTCTGCAGGCCGCTAAGGTAACATGGGAAATATTTATCTACCCGCAGCTTGCCTATAATGATAATGCATCTTTTCTAATAAGTGATAGAATAATCTGGAATAGTATGTCAATTATGGTGTATCTGATTCTGTCGTCTGTGACATTGCTTTTAGGAATCATTATTTTCTGTGTTTCACTGTACCGATCGGGTTATTACACAAAACTGTCCTCGTTTATGCTTCTGATTGGCGCTGTTATGTATGGCGCTGGCGAATTGATTCATATGACAGTAGCCATAGTAGGAATTGTAATATTTGCGGCTGGATGTTTTCTTTGCGGTATGACTCTGTTAAGGAAGCAATTAACTTAAAATAATCTATTATTCCGACCGTGTACTGGTATAGTGAATAGAGTTTTGCTTTTGTTTAGTTTAACGTTTTTTGCAAACAAAATCGTGGGCGTCCTTTGTCAGGGCGCTTTTTGTTCGTTATTTTGGTGGTGTGTCGTGTTTTTTTTGTTTTGCTTCTGTACTATTTAGTACAAAAGCTCAGATTATTTCAATAAATACAGTGGTTTCCTGGTTTCTTGTCCAGAAGGAATATCTTGACCCTCGTAAAAGTTCATACCCCAGCTGTTTATGAAGTAGGGAAATCCGAAGAAGTGATGAACAAAAGCTGCATGAAAAACAGG
>DAOTGZ010000217.1:0-4541 GCA_035447445.1 Spirochaetota bacterium
TCATCCGGATCTACTCCGGCTTCCTCACATAAAAAAGAAAGTGACTGTGCCTCGCAACCTTTACGGGGAATACCCAGCTCTTCAATTATTGCAACAATATCAGGATTTTCTTTTATAAGCTCATTTATTGATAAAGATTCTTTTCCCGGATTCTCATTACCTCTCGCCGCTCCCTTAATCATTTTTTCCACACCCCATCTTTAATTCCCGGAAGCTCCATCAACTTAACATTACCGCTCGCGAAGGTCTCCCCCACCCTTTTTTCTCCAAGACAAAAAGAGCATACTGCTCCAGGCATAGAGTACTTCAAATGTTGAGGAACAGAAGCATCAAACTCTTTCGCAAGAGCAAACTCGCCAGATAGCCTGTAACTGTTTTTTCCTGTAAGACCATTCACCTCAAGAATTTTTGCGCTACAATTTAAAACAGATATTCTTTTTCTGAACACCTCACGCTCGGCTTGACTTATCATATCGCAATGCGTCAGCACAACAATATCAGCAGACTTTAACATTGGACCGATCTTATTTGGAGATTGAATACCGCTTAGAACATCCAGAATTGTGACTCCAAGCGTATCAGTCAAATAAGGCGAGCATCTGTTACACAGACCTGCACTTTCAATTATAAGATAATCGACTCTTTTTTTTATACCATATTTTGAAATACGTTCAATATTTGTCGAAAGATAATGGTCGGGGCAAATATATGTCGAAAGACCTGTTATGGAAGCAATTTTATTTTTTTTGTAAACTTCCGAATCATTAGCGACAAGACAGTCAAGTTTAGCAACCAAGACTTTACTCTTATCTATTATAGGATTATTTAGAGCGTGAATAATCACAGATGTCTTACCAGATGAGGCAGGTCCTCCAACGATTATCAGTTTCATAGCGATTCACCTAATTTAAAATTCTGCAGCAACTGCTCCAGTAAATTATCAGGTATAATATCAAAAAGAGACGTCCAGGGTCTTGTTATTATATTATCGAGGGGATATTCAATTAATATATCCTTTCTGTTTGGAATAAATGATCCGTTTTTATAATAGACTTCCATTAGCTCTTTTGATGTTAAAAAGTTTTCGATGCTATGAGCCTTCGGCTTTGAAGATGTTTTTACATAATAGGCAGGTACTGCAACCGGACCATCTTCAGGGATAATATGTACATGGCCTTTCGATTTAATGATCTTTGAAAAATGAATTGGTGTAATAAAGATTGAAGGCGAATTTTTTTTCACCTTCCTTGAAGAAGATTGTGAAGGATGTAGAGCAAAACTCACATTTCTGCAGAACTGTACAAAAAGAGAGTCACCCAGATGATAATATAGGGCGGCAAGAAAATCGGGAACCACCGGAAGATTTAAAGAGGGCAAAACAATTTTGCCCTTATATTCAGGATTGGTTAAATCGAACCAGGTTGCCGGTAATGGAAGACCATCCATGGTTTCTGGAGTACAGTAAAATGTAAAATAGACAAGAAACTGTAAATTAAGTTTTTTGTTAGGATCCTCAAGTTTTTCAAATTCGGGTCGTTTGTAACTGGTACTGTTACCATCAATAAATACATCCTCATGATACATTTTTCGACAATAGTCATCATGTAAAAAAAGCTCTGTGCCTACCGCCATAAAATAGTCCGGAAAAGAATCGTACTGTCCGGATTTTGCTATTGAAACAATAAAATTTTTGATATCAACTGTTCCACCACCTTCAGCGGCAATCCACCAGGCTAATCTGGTCTTCTTTGATGAATAGTTCTTTTGAATAAATGCATCAAACATTTCAGTTACAATATTACTGATTGGGCAAGGGATAAGACCAACAAGATTTATTTCACCGTTTAAATCAGGTATCGTGTTTTCGTCGTATCTAAGTTTATCGGGATCTATAAAGCCCTCATTTCGCTCGGTGGGGTTGGTTATTGAATTTTGTAGATTAAGCATAAGTATATTAAGGTCGATATTGCGCGTGAATGCCGCTTTTTCAATTGTTACCAAGCCAGCAACAGTTTTTCGCAGAAGTGGATTCTTTAACGGTGTAAACCCCATCCTGATAAATGTATTTAATGTTTGTGGCCACAACCTTATAACATCGGCAATTTTCATATCCGGAGAAAGGGATAGTGTATTTTGATTTCTTTTTAATTTATTATTCTTCATAACTAAACATCTATCGATTGCAAATTTGATAAAGTCAATCAAAATACAAATTATTTTTAATAAGCAAATATTCTTGACTATCGATTAAATGATTATTTAATGCTTTTATGAAAAGCCAATCCGACAAAGTATATATTACATCTATTGGTTCATGTACTGCTTCAGGAAATTCCGAGGATATTTTTTTTAATGCCAAAAACAAAAAATCATCACTTACAGTTTATAATCAAATCACGGACGATTGCCCAGTAAAGACCGTTGGCAAGGTTAAACTTAAAACAGATGACATTTTCGCACAAAAAGTCCGCCCTTTTGTATCGCGCAATGCCGAGCTTGGAGCATACGCAGTATCCCAATGTCTGAATAAAATCGAATTATCGCGTACTATACCCGACGGTCTTATCTTCGGATCTGCATCCCAGGGCATAGACAAAATTATGGAAGTAATTGATAATTTGAAAGACAGCCCTTTTAATACCCTTAACCATAGCAATATCAGCTCAATTACAAATGCCGGTGTTTGCCGACTATTGGCAGAGAGGTTCTCGATAAGTGGAAGAGTGTTTGCGGTTGAAGGTGCCAGCTGCTCGGGCATGATTGCATTTATTGAGTCATTTAATGCCATTAAAAACAAGATCGCAAGCAACATGTTAGCCGTATCAGGAGAAGCTAACCTTTTTAAACCGGCTTTCCTGTTTTATAATAAAAAAGTCAGAGTAAACAAAGAAACCTATACCTTCTTCGGAAAAGTTGGT
Organism: Spirochaetota bacterium; assembly: GCA_035447445.1. Classification (GTDB taxonomy): domain Bacteria; phylum Spirochaetota; class UBA4802; order UBA4802; family JAFGJZ01; genus JAFGRW01. The sequence goes on from DAOTGZ010000217.1 coordinate 2,919, forward strand.
GAATCCATATTCAGGCGACCATCTGAAGCGGTTGTTCCATACTGCATTCCTGAAAAAAGTGACAGGGGCGTAATCGCAGAAGGAGGTGCCGCGTTATTTCTTGCAAACGAAAACCATATCAAAGAGTTTGATTTGCCGGTTTTTGCCGAAATCGAAAACGTCTTTTATTATTATAACTGCACATTGTCATCCAACAATGACTTTCTTGGACTTTCTAATATTCTTGATAAATTGAAAAATGAAATATTTGATTCAATATATCTTCCAATTTCCGGTTGTTGGGCGACTGATTACAATTTATATACTGCTTGCAGCCATTATTTTCCCAACACACACTGTTTTTCGGTCGAACCGGTAATTGGTCATACGGGAGCAGTATCTGGACTAATAAATATCATTCTTGGAGCCTTAAGCTTAAAAAACAGTATTCTACTACCAACACTTAACTTTGATGGGAAAAATCTGGATCAAGGCTTTAAACTCAAACCATCTGAAGTTATTATTGAAAAAGATATTCAAAGAATTCTGGTAATAAGTAGTGGTTGGGGTGGCTACAACGGAGCATGCGTGTTAAAAAAATATAATGGCAAATGAAAAATTTAGATTAGACTTATTAGCTCTTGTTATGATGACCTCATTATTGCTTTGGGGGTTTCTTTTTATAGTACCAGTTATAAACATAAAAAAATACATTATTGCAGCTTTTTTATTAAACGTATCACTACTGATTGAATTCGTTTTTAATGTGGGTTTTCAAACCGAAAAAACTAATGACAGTGGTTTTTTAAGTTTAACCCTCTTCTCACTTGTTATAATCACAACTGCCTATTACAGATACTTAAATCTTCCATTTTTAATCGCATTAAGTATATGGAACAATATATTTGTTTTAGGAATTATATTGATCATTATTGCCTCTGCCATAAGAATTGTTTCCAAAATTTATCTAAAAGAGTCTTTTTCTTATAATATAATAACAACACAAAATCAGAAACTTATCACAACTGGTCCTTATTCAATAATTAGGCACCCTGGATATTTTGGAACAATACTTGCTATTCTTGGAGCAACTTTTATGTACGCTAATCCAATTACCCTTTTGTTTATTATACTTTCTTTGCCAGTTACAGTAAAAAAAATAAGAAAAGAAGAACGACTACTTGTAAAACTATTTGATAATGAGTACATAAATTACCAAGCAAAAACTAAAATGATTGTTCCATTTATACTATAATGAAAATAAAATTCAAAAAAATATTATTATGCGCCATGGGTACCTTCGGGGATATTGCACCACTTCTTGCTTACGGGCTTCAACTTAAAAAGGCAGGCCACACAATAGCCTTTTGCTCCGCAAATAATTATAAAAATATTGCTGATGTATACAATATCATCTTCTATTCAATCGATATAGATTTTGATTTGATAAAAAATGAGAACGCTAAAGCAATGGGACGATCCATACTCAGTTTATTAAAATTTAAGCAAAATCTAATTACATTTTCACAATACGAATTTTCGACTCTTACCGAAATAATCAAGAAACATGATGAAGTTATTGCAAGCGGAGCTGTGCTTTCTGCAATGAGTATTTGCGAAAAGCACAATATACCATACAAACAT
>DAOTGZ010000218.1:0-4520 GCA_035447445.1 Spirochaetota bacterium
AGCCGTATTGACGGCAAAGGTTGATGCCGAATGGTTATCACTTGCTGCGGACAACATTATGTATGGCGCAAACGGTTATTCATATATAATTGACGAAAAAGGAACAATAATCGGTCATCATAACCGTGAGTTTGTGTTAAAAAAGCGTAATTTCATAAAAGAATCAGAAACCGACGATAACTATTCCCAAATAGCAACGATGTTTAAACAGATGGTCTCGGGTGAAAGCAGTTATCAGGATATTCATTTTGACGGCACAGACAGTTTTTTCGGTTTTTCACCTATTGGTGATACAGGTTGGTCAATCGCTGTCGGTACAGACAAAAGCAATGTGTTTCGTCCAATTGAGAACATGCGCAAATGGATCATTATTGTTTCGGCAATATTTATTATTGCAGGAATTATTTTTGCCTACTATGTCGCGCGCTCAATAACAACCCCTATTTTAACTGCTGTCGAAACCATTAAAGAGCTATCAGAAGGCAACCTTACTCAGCGAATAATCGCAAAAGGCAAGGATGAAATTGCCGATATGGCTGTTCATTTCAATTCATTTATACAGAAGATGCACACAATAATTAGCAGTATCTCCAAAAGCGCCTCATCCCTTTCAACAGAATCTGACGAGATCTCCGCCTCGGCTTCGACCTTTTCTGAACTTGCCCAAAACCAGGCGGCATCCGCGGAACAGATATCGGCTACAATAGAAGAAGTTTCAGCCGGAATTGAGAATATTAATACTGAATCTCAGGATCAATACAAAAGCCTTGGTGAATTCATTATTCACATGAAAACTCTTTATGATAACATGAATAATATGGCTCGAAACCTTAAAGAGACACTTACAATATCTGCCGATATTGCCAATACAGCAAAATCCAGTGAAGATTCTCTAAAATCCATGACGAGCAGCATGACAAGCATACTTGACAGCTCCCGCGAGATGACAGGTATTGTTGATATTATTAACGACATATCTGAACAAATAAACCTTTTATCACTTAATGCATCCATAGAGGCGGCTCGCGCGGGCGAATCGGGAAGAGGTTTCGCAGTAGTTGCGGACGAGATTTCTAAGCTTGCTGATCAGACAGCATCAAGCATCAAGGAGATAGACAAGTTTATTCAGCAGAATAACGAACAGATTGACCGCGGCCAACAAAGCGTAAAATCGGCAACAGCTACCATAAGCCGTGTAATTGAGAGTATCGAAAAAATTAGCGAGATGGTAAACCATCTGGGAGACATCATGAAAACCCAGCTTGAAGTAAATGAGACAGTTAATGCCGAAGCCCTGCGAATGCAGCAAAGATCTGAACAGATGAAAGGCGCGACTGAAGAACAGAAAAACGCCATCAGCGAAATTGTTCACTCGATAACATCAATTAACGAGAACACCCAGGCAAACGCAACGGGAGCCATACAGATGGCAGGCACTGTTGAAAAGCTATCCGAGATGGCAGAAGAACTTAAAAATGATGTGGATTTTTTCCGAACATAAAAATAGAATCGTAACGTCTCGTTAAAGCGAATAGACACAAACCTTTTCTCAATTTTCTTCATTATTTATGACAGCGTATGCTGATATTTTGTTAATACGGTTCTATCCTTGAAATTGTCACCAAAACCAGCCCCAAGATAGCTGATTATTTTCATTATTACTTGCAGGCGTTAACAAAAAACGGCTTGACCTTCACTCTTTTTAATATATAAAATCCGATAGTTTCTTTTTTTAGGCTGCTTAAACAGTTAAATAACCAGGCGGTAATCAACAGAGCTTCTTTCTTATTATTATTATGGTAATCTTTAATTTGGCTTTAAACGGCATAGCCGTTCCAGAAATGGTAATTATTCGAAGTTTCCTTATATCAGAAAGCTTTATCCAGTCGCTACAATTTTAGAACGGCACACACTAAGACTATGCGAATAAATTTACTATTGTGAATGCCTGTGTAACGCTTTTTTTAAAAAAACCAGAAAAACAAAAACCTTGAGGTATTCAAATGAAACTCCCTTCTTTATCAGCTATTGCAAAAAAAATCAGCACCCACCGTTTTATTATCGCAGGTGGAGCGGTTGCCATGACTTCTATCGCGGCCATTGCCATGACAGCTGTGTTAACATTAACAGCGGACAGAGCCCCAGGAGCGCCTGATGTCTTTTGGGCTTCTCATATAAAGGGACATACTGGCGGAGAAATATCTAAGACCAGCACAATAAATGTTATATTTAACAACAATATTGTTGATAAGGCCGATATTGGGAAAGAAGTTGACGGAGTATTTTCGTTTGATCCGTCTTTAAAGGGAAAAGCTGAATGGGTCTCTCAAAATGAACTTGTTTTTGTTCCCGAGAAACATATGCCTGCTGGTGAGAAATTCCTGTGCACGCTAAACCTTGACGATTATATAAAAAAGACAGACGGGGTTGATGATTTCTTTTTTGGGTTTTCAATTATTGAACCTAATTTTGATATAAAACTGGGAGGCTTCAGGTTTCCAAAGCTTGAGAATCTTAATATTCAGGATTATGAGGGCTCTATAAAAACAGCCGATTTTGAAGACAGCAAGGCAATTGAAAAGATACTCGAAGCCTCTCAGAAAGGCAAAAATCTGGAAATTGAATGGAAACACTCTTCAGAAACCAAGACCCATAATTTTACCATAAAAAACATATCCCGCGGCAAAAGTCCCTCGGAGCTTCTGCTTAAATGGGACGGATCTTCAATAAATTCTGATAGAAGCGGCGAACACAGGATTGAGATTCATGCTCGTGACGTATTCAAGGTCAGTAGTATCGAAGTGATTTCGAGCTCTGAAAAGTATGTCGAGCTGACATTTACAGATCCACTAAAACAGAATCAGAACCTTCGTGGTCTTATTTACTTTGAAGACATTGATTCGCGAACCGAAATAGATATGAATATTGTACGCGTTTTCCCAACTGGGGACAAAATTGGAGATGCCGATATAAGAGTCGAAAGGGGTGTTTTAAACAGTGAAGGTAAAAGACTAAACGAGGCTTTTCATAGAAGAATTACATTTCAGAAGATAGATCCCGGCGTACGTTTTATTGGCGACGGCACAATACTTCCCGATACCGACAACCTCACAGTGCCCTTCGAAGCTGTTAACGTGCACTCTTTGCAGGTTACAGTTTTTAAGGTTTACGACAAAAACATGGGACAGTTCTTTCAGGTTAACGACTTTAAGCAAAACAACGAAATAAAACGTGTTGGTCGCTACCTGTGGCGTAAAACAATCAAACTTAACGCTACACCGGCAGAACTCTCTAAATGGTCCAGATACAGCCTAGACGTAAGCTCTCTTTACAAGGAGCACCCAGGCAGTCTATTTCGTATAGAACTTTCAATTAACAGATCAAATTCGGCTCTGGGCTGCTCTGATAATCCGGATCCGGCAATTGTGGAACCCGACTTTACCAACCAGGAAGCTACAATAATAAGTGACAGCAGTTATTGGGACTACTGGGAAGAGTATGATCACAGTGAATACTGGGACAACAGAAAAAACCCATGCCACGATGCTTATTACAAACAGTCTTATGGCAATCCCGTGTTTAGTGCAAAAAATTTCTTATCATCAAATATTGGAATAACAGCCAAATACGGATCAGGCAAAACGCTGACCGTTGTTACCACAGATATTGTGGACGCGTCTCCTACGTCGGCTAGTATAAAAATATACAATTTTCAAAATATTGAAATTGGCTCCGGCTCAACAGACGGAAATGGATTCGCGGACATTACCGTATCGGGAGAAGGCGACCCGTTTTATATTGTTGCCGAAAAACGCGGGCAAAAGGGCTACCTTAAGTTAAGTGGAGCGTCACAGCTTATTATAAGCCACTTTGATGTAGGCGGTGAAAAAGTCAAAAATGGATTAAAAGGGTATATTTACGGAGAGCGCGGAGTTTGGTCTCCTGGTGATAATATTTACCTTACCTTTGTCTTGGAGGATAAAGACAATCTGTTACCAAAAGATCACCCGATTACCATGAAGCTCTATGACCCACGCGGACGTCTGAAGCAGATTCAATCGGCTTACAGACAGGCTAATAATTTTTATGCTTTTGAGCTTAAGACAGATAGTGAAGACGAGACCGGCTCATGGACCGCGCGCGCCGAGCTTGGAGGATTAAGTTTTACAAAAACATTAAAAATAGAGACGGTTAAGCCAAACCGATTAAAGGTCGAACTTGATATAGGTGGGAAAGAGCTACACCGTTCAAAAATGCCTGTTAGCGCAAAAATAAATTCACAATGGTTACACGGCGCAACTGCTCAAAATCTTACAACGGATGTTAGTGCCAGATTTTCGGGCCTTACTACTGAATTTTCACGCTACACAGATTATGTATTCGATGATTTAACACGTACTGCTTCGTCTGAAAAAACAGAGATATTCTCTGGCTCACTTGACTCTACAGGCAAAGCCTCTTTTAATATATCGTTTAGCGACAATAGCAAACCTGCTGGTATGCTTAATGCCTACTTTACA
>DAOTGZ010000219.1:0-4511 GCA_035447445.1 Spirochaetota bacterium
TCAGGTCGACGGTAAGGATCTTGAAACTGTTAAGGATTATCATAAACAAACTGAGACCAACATTATTACCGGAAAAAGCTCGACCTTAAGTGACTTCCCTGTATCTGACGTACTTCAATATCACTATACTGACGGATCCTCTTTCGCCATTCGTCCATCCGGCACTGAACCTAAAATAAAGTTTTACATATCAGCTGTTACAAAGACAACAGAGAAAGATATACATAATTCAAAAGAGAGCGCTGAAAACTCGGTTTGCAACATTATGCAATATATTCAAAACAGAATTGATTCTTTGTAAATATTTTAGAAAAATACATGTTCAATTTTCAAAAAATTAGACAAGCTTTTCCAAAACCTCATCCTCTTTTTTGAACATGATTTTTTCGTCATCTGATCCGGTTTCATGATCGTATCCAATAAGATGCAGTATAGAGTGAACCATAAGCCTTGTAATTTCGGTTTGTAAATCGTGGGCAAGCTCTTTTGACTGTTCCAAAGCCTTTTCAAGTGATAAAAAAATATCGCCGAGTATCTCTGAAGAATCACTGTCTTCACCGGGAAATGATTCTTCGCGGTATGCAAATGATATAACATCGGTAGGATAGTCTTTGAAGCGATAGTTACAATTTATTTCTTGTATCTCCGAATTATTACAGAGAATAACAGTTATAACGCAATTATTCAGTTCCAGAATATCCATGATTTTAACGGAAACGTCACTGATAAAACTATCATCAATACCATTAAAAGGAATCGTGATATTATCCATGATTTCTATCTGGCACAAATTCATCACTTCTTATGCTCGTTAACTTTTTTTTCCAGATTTTTTATACTCTTTTGGTCAGGATATTTCATCCTTGTATGGAATATTCCCGCGAGAACAGAGACAAAACCATCTCGTACAGCGCTTAACTCTTTCATGTTCAGATCTGCATCATCAAGAGAACCGTCATTTAAACGACCGGAAATAATTTTATAAACAAGCTGTTCGAGCTTTTCTTCTGTAGGCTTAACAACTGATCTTGAAGCAGCCTCTATAGCATCGGCCAGCATAACTATAGCTGTTTCCTTGGTTTTGGGTTTTGGTCCCGGGTATCTAAAATCATCAATATCGACATTCGGTTTATTCTTCTTTTTACTCTTGTTAGCCAGATCAAGTGCTTCATGATAAAAAAATGTCATAACGGAATTGCCGTGATGCTCTTCTATAAACGCGACAACGTCCTGAGGAATTTCGTGCTCTTTCGCTAGTTTCACCCCCTCTTTCACATGATTTATAATTTTTTTACAGTAAACGTGAGGAGCATAATTGACTGCCCCTTTTGTATTCATATTCTCAATAAAAATATGAGGATTTTTCAGTTTCCCAATATCATGATAATAGCTACCCACTCTTGCTAATAACGAATTTGCTCCGATTTTCTTACAAGCTGCTTCTGCCATATTTGCAACAAGTATCGAGTGATTATATGTTCCTGGAGCCTTGATTAACATCTCCCTGAAAATAGGTGCGTTTAAATCTGTAAGTTCATAAAGCTTAAACCTTGTAGTTAAGCCGAAAAAATGTTCAAATATGGGGAAAACACCCATTACAATGATACAGTTAACAAAGCCAGAAATTAAAGAGAGGCGTATATTGCCTGGAAACTGCTCCTCTGCTATATTGTTCATAAAAACCAGAGCAGAAACAATCATTGTATTGGCGATACCGATAAGGAGTCCGGTTTTTAAAAAATCCACCCGTTTTTCTATTGTCTTCACCGCAAAAATTCCAAGAAAACCCGAACTGAATGTTATGGCAAGATCAGAAAAATCGGCACCTGTAATCATCATAACAAAGAAAAGAATATAAATCCCCGTTATCATTGCCAGTGGTACAGAGAATAGAATTGTAACAATCATGGTTACAAAAGTTATTGGAAGATATAAAGAAAACACCATATTAGTATTAAGGTAATCTATAGTTCTTGCTGCAATAAACGAATAGGTGAAAAAGGCAAAAAGAAGTATCGTAACAACGGCCATTGATTTTGAATTGAAATAGATAAGCCTGTCATAGTCCTTCAAAAAAAACGTTAGTATAAAATAAAATATGATCTGGAAAAGAATTATCCCTGCAACATACTTTATGTTAAATTTAGATGTATATTTATTTAGTATACTTATTAATCTTAAAGAGTCTGAGGTCACAGAGTCGCCTTCCCTAACAACGACCTGCCCCTTCTTAAGCATACCTGTAACTGGAGCGACATCGTCGGCAGCCTGCTGAAGTCTTCGTTTTGTCTCTTCCCTGTTGAATCTGATATTTTGAACTATGTTTTCTTTAACCATAAGATATATGGCCCATTGCTGATTTTTGGGAAATGCACTAGTATATTCGGAACATAAGGCATTAAGCCCCTTTGTAATAGAATTCAAAGAATGCAGGGTATCAAGAGAACGCCGCTCTTCCACATATTCGTTGTTTTCGCCAATAGTACGTACTACCGTGTTTCGATTATTAATTTTTAGAGGGTTGCTGTACTCCTCTTCGAGTATACCGCGTTCATAAATATCATTTATTATTCTGATCGAGGTAATGCGTAACGATTCTATATCTTTGAATCGTATAAAAGCGAGAAGCACATTATCAGGATACTTGTCCGGAGTTGATATTCCGTCTCTTACAATAGCGAGTTTAACACTGTCTTCATTGATAGCTTTCCCGTCAGAACTGTTAACAACAGCATCGATCTGAGAAAAAATAGAATTAATATGCTGTATGCGATCTAGCAGAATACTGCGGTTCATATCGAAAACCAGCGGAACCGCGGCCATAACCCTTTCTATCTCGGTTTCAGTCTCCTGCTTTTGAAGATATGTGATATCCCAAGGCACACGAATATTTTCCGTAGCGATATCGCCTATCTGATACTCATAGGTAATGCCAAATTTACTAATAGAAAGATAAATCGTGGTAATTGCGACAAGAAAAACTACAAATAGAAGAGATAATCGCATATTTCTGTCTTTGAAAGTATAGAAGAACTGGATAAAAGAACGTGTCAATAATGATTTCATTATTAGATTTTAATGTTCTCCGGAAAATTCGTCATATGCATTGATTATCTGTTCGACAACAGGATGTCGGCAGATATCCTCTGAGTTGAACTCTACGAAGCTGACATCATTTACCTTCCGTAGTATTTTTCTTACAAGCAGAAGTCCGGAACGCTTGGGTTTTTCTATATCAATCTGGGTAATATCACCAGATATTACCATTTTAGAATTGTTTCCAAGTCTGGTCAAAAACATTTTCATTTGTGAAGCAGTAGTATTTTGAGCTTCATCAAGTATTATAAAAGCGTCATTAAGGGTTCGCCCTCGCATATATGCCAAGGGAGCAATCTCAATAATGTTTTTTTCGATCATTACTTCGATTTTTTCGAACGAAACAAGGTCAAAAAGTGCATCATATAGCGGTCTAAGATAAGGGTTTATCTTCTGAACAAGATCTCCGGGAAGAAACCCCAGGCTTTCACCTGCCTCAACTGCCGGTCTTGTCAAAACAATACGCCTTATATTGCCATTATAATACTCTTTTAATGCCGCGGCAACCGCAAGATATGTTTTTCCGGTTCCAGCAGGCCCAATTGCAAAAGTTACGGCTTTTTTGTCTATTTCATTGAGATAGTGTATCTGATTAAGAGACTTGGGGTAAACACTTTTTTTTGATTCAGGTATATAAATTTTTAATCGGTTAATCGCGGCAAAGTTAATTTTTTCACCGCTTTTTGCGAGAGTTACAAGATATTTTAGATCATATCTATCAAATTCGTAGTTTTCAGGTTTGTCTTCAAGGTAGTCGGACATTACATGAAGCATTTTTTCGGCAATAATGCAATGCTCTTTAGACCCCGAGATAATAATTGAATTTCCCCGGGGGGTTAACCTCGTCGTTAAAGCATTACCTATTGAAACAAGATTCTGATCCTTAAAACCGCAAATTTTTTGATATAACGCACGGTTATCTGTTTCAAAGACAAAATCAGACATTATTCGATAATCTTGAGTGAAAGTTCACGTAACTGCTTTTTATCAACCGGAGAAGGAGCCTCACTCATCATGCACTGGCCTTTCTGTGTTTTAGGGAATGCGATAACATCGCGAATAGATTCGCGATTAAGTAAAAGCATTACAATACGGTCAAGCCCTAATGCTAAACCTCCGTGAGGAGGAGCACCATATTTTAGTGCTTCCAGCAGAAACGAGAATTTTTCACGGGCTTCCTCTTCAGATATTCCCAAAAGTGTGAATATTTTTTTCTGAAGATCAATATTGTTGATCCTTATAGATCCTCCCCCAATTTCACTTCCGTTAAGAACAATATCGTAAGCATCAGAAGTTATCTCTTCTACATCCTCTGGTTTAAGATTATCCAGCTTGGCAAGGTCAGACGCGACCGGAGCCGTAAATGGGTGGTGAACCGCGTAAAATCGTTTATCTTCTTCATCATATTCAAACAA
>DAOTGZ010000220.1:0-4495 GCA_035447445.1 Spirochaetota bacterium
ACTCCATTCAAACTCTCTTTGGTTAGCCCTCCTTTAATAATTTGAGCTTTCTGATCTATCGGGAACAGAACAACTACTCTATCATCATCTGCTAAAAGATCCATTACAGTACTCTTGAAAATTGGTTCAATTAAATTAACCCTTACCTTTAGCGGCTCATTTTGCAAATATGCAACACCAGAAACATTTAAACTGCTCATTCGTTCCATTGTAATGTTTACAGAAACATTCGCGCGTATAAATTCAGGTTTTGTATTTATATTATCTATCTTGGTAATAACAGAATCGGCAGGAGTATCTGTTTTTTTTTGTGTAGTGCCGCATGAAACCAACACTATCATTAAAGAGGCAAATATAAAATTTCTCATTATCTATTTCCTTATAAAAAATTAGCAATTTATGTTCAGTTCACATCCATTGTTACATAAAGCATGATAGTAAATTATCATTATACTGATAACGTCATTTATGGCATAATCATCTATTCTCTATCTTTTGTTTAATTTTTTCGTTTGTCTTGTCTAGCGACAATGCTCTTTTCCAGAATTTGATAGCCAGTCTTTTGTTACCCATCTTCTCGTACGTGTCTCCAAGATGATCGTATACAACAGTATCGCGCTGACCAATGGCCATTAGGTTCCTATATGCCCTTACAAGATAACGTTCGGCAAGTTCGTATTCACCTTTTTGATAATACAACCAGCCCATTGAATCGAGATAGGCTCCATTAAAAGGTCGCAACCTTAGAGCTTCACTTAAAAGATTATATGATTCGTCAAGATTAGTGTTTCGCTCAGCATAAAGATATCCTAAAAAATTATAATAATCTGGGTTATTCTTATCCAGGTTTATCGCGATTTTCAGCGATGCTACAGATTCATCATACAATTCGAGTTTTTCCTGACTCATTGCCATATAGTAATAGTACTCGGCTTTGCTCTCGTTTATCTGTAAAGCTCTCTCAAAATGCTCTATAGATTTTTTATAATTATTAACATCGTGATTAACTATTCCAGAGATAAAAAGAACTCTGTCATTTTTGGCATCGACCGCCATTGCCTTATCAATTGTTTTTAAAGCCCCTTTGTAATCGTTAATGTAAAAATATAAAAAGGAAGTATGAATAAGCTTCTCAATATCTTCATTATTTGGATCAGATTTTTTATAGTGATAAAGGGCAGACGCATATTTCTTTTCGGATTCATAGAGTCGAGCAAGAAGCTCGTGGGTCTTGGGCTGGTCAGGTTTTATAGCGATTGCTCCGAGCAATGAAGTTTTAGCACTCATTGTCAGTCCGGAATTATAAAGCATTAGTGCGGTTGTAATATAATAGTCATGTGCTTCGGCTTTTTTGCCATTTTTATCCATTATCTTGGCAAGAGCATAATATGGACTTATGTATCCATTATTTTTTTTGACAATTTCAAGAAGCAATTTTTCGGCTTTTTCTGTGTTACCGGCTAAATGTTCAAATAACGCACGGCATATCTGCCCATCAAAGCTAGAATCTATTGCTCCAAGCCGAAGGTATAACATTGCCTCTTTTTTATCCTGAAGATAGTACATTCGCCCCAGAAAAGCATAAACCTTATAAATAAAAGCCTCTTTCTTCTGTTCATCTGTTAAATTATCAGTAAAAAAACGAATAGAAAGAACAGCCTCATGCAACATGTTTTTAGATATATAGTAGTTAGCCACATTATAAAACCTGCTATTATGATCAGGGTTATATTTAACAGCCATATTTAAAGCATTGATAGCCTTTTCGTTTTGCTCCTCTTCAAAATATATGCTTGAAAGATATAGATAGCTGTTCTCTAAGTAATTTGACGGTACAGGCATTTTTTTTGATATTTTTATAACTTTCTCAAAACAATATTTTGAAAGTTCATTATTTTTTATATATTTACCGTACATTATTCCAAGCGTGAAATAATGCTCATACTGCTGCGGTACAGATTCGACAAGTGTATGAAGATAATATGTCGAATCATCAAAGTTGTTTTTTTCGTTATAAAGATCAAAAAGAAGCAGGTATGGTTTCTCAAAATTTCGTTTTTCTTTAAGGGATTTTTTTGAGTAATCAATCGCAAGATCGGATTCACCCAGATAATAGTGACACAAGGCTCTTTGATACAAAACATGATGTTTGGAAACTCCATCCTTACCTTCCAGATCGACCAACAACACAAGGGCTTCCTTATATTTTTTTTCGGTTATTAAATGAAGTGCCCTGCTGTAATCTCGTGAAACAGAAGTATCAGAAGAATAGAGAGCGCTGCTTGCAAATATTGTAATTAAAAAAAATAGGATTAAAAAACGTTTCATATTGTACCTGTAATCTATGTTTTATTGTAAGTCTATTACTAGTGTTTTCTCCGTGTAAAAAAGCACAAATTAAAAAGAACATACAAGTTTTTCCCGCGCCGCTGACGCGATAAAACTTATTATTTTATATAGGGAACTTCAAAAAATTACCATAAAATAAAGCTAAAACGAATTATTAATTTGCAGTGATTTTTTATCAAGAAATAATATCAGAATCAGTTATCATTGATTCAGAATGCACCTCTACCCTGTTTCGCCCGTTTTCTTTCGCAGTATACAAGGCTTCGTCAGCCTTCTGTATGCAACTTTCAAGCGTAACTGTCTTATCCGGAACAACGGAATAGAGACCAATACTTACAGTCACAGCTTTCTTTACTTTTTCATACGTTCCCGACTGTACACTGCGCCGAATGCGCTCAGCCACATTCGCCCCCATACAACATTGTGTTTCTGGCAAAAGGACAATAATCTCTTCACCACCGTATCTTGCAATTATATCTGAGTCACGCAAAACACCAGAACAACTTTCCGCTATTTTACGTAATACCATGTCACCAGTATCATGTCCATAAGTATCATTTACACTTTTAAAAAGATCAACATCAATTAAAAGCGTAGTCAATGCCCTTTGGTAGCGCAAAGCCTGAGAAAAAACAAGTTTTGCCTTATAGTTAAAATTATGTCGGCTACCAATTTTCATTAATGAATCAATCATAGCAAGATTGTACATGTTTTCATGAAGTATCGCATTATCGATAGATATAGCTATATGTTCTGATAAAGCAGATATAAGCTCAATATTACGTCTGCTAAAAAAATCTTTCTCTTCATGCTCTAGTACAAGCGCACCAATAATCTTCTCATTACTCTTTAGAGGAACACAAATCCATGAAGTTAAAGCATTTTCTGTTTTTTTAAAAAAATCTGCGTATTTAATATCTCCAAAATTTAAAGCAAGTGCCTGACCGTTTTGAACAGTCATGCACACAGGATTATGTGGATCAGGATAATCGAAAACCATTTTTGAAAGTTTTTCCCTATTATCAAAGCCGGCACAGTCCACAATACGAATTAAAGAATCTTCAACAATCAGAATCATTGCGCGTTGATAGTTAACAAGAGTTTTTATATGACTGAGCACCAATTCTGCCGTTTCGGCAACTTTTAGACTGCCAGAGACAAGTGCCACTATGGAACGTACCATCTCTGACTCAACAACACGTCGATCAGCCAAATTTATAGCCTTTCTAAGTTCGTTTTCTGTTGCTTTGTGATGTGTTATATCGTTATCAATTCCGGCATAAAGCAGTAATGAGCCGTTTTCGTCCCTTTCTATGGAAGTGCAACGGTTATGTAGCCATATCCATTTACCATTTTTTGTTTTAAAACGATATATTTCATCAAAAGAGAGCTTTTCACCTTTTACAAAAGAATCCCATGAGTGAAAGACCCTATCTCTTTCTTCGGGGTGTACAAAAGTAGTCCACGAGTCATCAGATAGCTCATTATCAGAATAACCACACTGATACCATATATTATTGGGAATAAATGGATATGTTATGTTTGAACGGACAAAAACCCCAAGTTCAGAGAGAATATCCCTTACATCTGAGGACAAAAACTTGTCCGACACCGGATTAATATATATAGAACGATCCATAATAGCTCCATTTTTTCAAATAAACTCACCTTTTATTATCTTTTATACAATCTAATGTCAAGCCTGATTTAGCTGGTTAATGTAGACTATTTGTGCACTTCGCAATTTTTATTTATACATAAACGTCTATTAATTCATAGTTATAATATAAAGGTTATTAATGATGAAAAGATGAGTTGACTTTTTTTATTTGCAGCAATCTGATTGATGTCATGGTTTATTCGGTCATGGAAATCGATTATTAAAAGTATATTTTCTTTTTGCTTTAATTCATAATTTCATCAATATTGGGCTATTCCCAAAAAAGTTGATTATTAAAGGCTATCTATATTATTTGGAGATAACTATGGAACAGATCAAGGGAACAAAACTCTTTCTTTATAACTTGTCATCCGCTGGACACGCTCTTTTTGATTCAATTCTTCTCGCTTTTTATATGAACTTTTTGTTGCCGCCTTCAGAAACGGTTTCCTCTGGCGAACTTGAACAATACCTACCTGAGAAGAT
>DAOTGZ010000221.1:0-4462 GCA_035447445.1 Spirochaetota bacterium
TTCGAGAAAATTGAAAAAATAACACAAAACGAAGAACAAAAAAACTTTCAAAAAGAGAAATTGCAAGCCCCACCACAACCATCAGAGGAATGGCCCAGATAAATTTTCCGGGAAACCCGTTAAGGAAAAACAGGGGGGAAAATGCAATCATTGTAGTCAATGATGAAGCAAGAACCGGCATCCACATATCTTTGACTGCCATTTTAGCGGCATCGGTCGGCGAAAGTCCCCCCTCCCTGTTTGTGTTTGTCTCTTCTGAAATAACTATAGCATCATCTACAAGCATACCAATTATTATTATAAACCCTCCAAGTGAAATAAGATTTATAGACAAACCAATGGCTTTCATAAAAATAAACAGGGCAAACAGGGTAAAAGGTATTCCAAAAGCAGTCCAAAGAGCTGTTCTGTAATTAAAGATACCGATTAGTATAATTATTACCAGAGCAAAACCCATAAGGGCATTCCCTGCTAGAAGAGAAATACGATTACGTGTTAATCGGGATTGATCAAACAGAATTTTCATATCAACGCCGTCAGGGATTACTTCGGCATTCAACAGCTCATATACTGAATCAACAGTTTTAATTAGATCTGAACTTCCTGTTTTCTTTATTGTTATAGACGCACCGCGTCGCCCGTTGTTACGAACTATCAGGTTTCGATTCTCAGGTACCATAATAACTTCAGCCATCTGGCCAAGCTTTATGCCATACCCGTCACGGTTCATAATTACATTTGTATTAAGAACCTCACGATAATCATCAAACTTGCTAAACAGCACAACCTTGCGCTCACCAACAAACGATTCCAGTGTGCCACCCGAGCCTTCCAGGTTACGTTTTCCAACAGCAGCAGAAATCATTCGCAAATCAACATTGTAGCTCTTAGCTTTAACCGGATCAATTAAAATCTGCACCTCCATATCCGGCACTCCAGCGATGCTTATCTCACCCACTCCCGGGATTCGCCTGAGTTTTACTTCAAGCTGGTCAATATAGGGCTTTAATTTCTCATATTCTCCGGAATATCCTATCTCTAATACAGGAACATCCGAAGATGTAAATTCACGTATTACAGGGCGGCCTTCTACATTGTCCGGGAGATCTAAAGATGATTGAACAGCACGATCAATATCATCAAAAAGTTTCGCGAAATCCCGATCGGTAGAATTATCATCAGCTCTCACTTCTACAATAGAGAGGCTCTCCTCTGATACAGAAAGAACCTCTTTAATTCCGTCAATCGTCAGTAGTTCATTTTCAATTGGTACTGTTACATTTAGCTCGACATCACTAACAGCGGCACCCGGATAGCGGGTTTCGATCGTAATGCGATTCATGGAAACCTCGGGAAACCCCTCTTTACGGGAGTTGTAAGCGGATACAGCGCCTCCAATGAATACGGTTAAAACAAGAATGTTTACAAACATTCTGTGAGAAATAAAAAAAGTCACCAATCGCTGCATCCTAACCTTCCTATAAACTAAAAAAAATCGCATAAAAAGCCGACAGTGAGCCGTCATTAAAAATATATGTCAGCGTTTTTGAGCCTTCGCGAGTAAAATTATACATAATAAAACAAAACATGCCCAATAGTCTGTAATATTACGTAAGCCAAGAAATTGTTATTCTTGTAATTATATTATCTGCAAGTATCCTCAAATAAGCCAATTAATCTCGCAATTATGGAGTATAAACTAGAGGGAACTTCGAAAAATTACCATTTCTGGAGCGGCTATGCCGTTTAAAGACCATATATAAAGGAATTTTTCGCAAGTTCCTTGTTAAAAAGTTAATTATTAGAGATTGCCTAGATACTATTCACGTTTATAACCACAAAAATTTTTAATCTTTGAAAAATAACGCTTTTAAGGCATAATCAACTTACAAAAACGGTTTTCTTCGCCGGACGTGGTGCTTTAATAACCATAAATACCAGATCCTCACTGCTCTCGTTGTACCAGCAGTGCGAAATATCCTTGGGGCTCTCTACAAGACTATCCTTGCCAGCCACAGCTCTCTCTTCACCTACCTCCACTACGCCTTCACCTTGCAAAACAAAAAAGGCAACATCAACCGGAGTTATATGTTTCTTCAAAGACTGTCCGGGTTTCAGCCGGATTACAGTTACCATCGCATTCTCGGTATTGTAAATATTCCTCGCGTCCACATTATGTGCCGTTTCCATAACCGGTACATCGTCTACTTTTCTTATAATCATATTATTTCTCCTCTATTTTTATTAAATCACCTTCAAAATATTTCGCTATTCAGAAATTTCAATGATAGTCATTATTAATACATATCACATCATTTACCGTATAAAATTGACCAAGGTCAACTAAACAGATTAAAATACAACTGGCCAATTTATCATCACGCATATCTCTGTGATATTATTCAAACAAAGTAACATTATTAAATCCAGAATCTGGAATACTTGCCAGTCACAATATACAGGTTAGAACTTCCCCCTATTCGTCACAAATTGCTTGTACAACTATCATGGTCTGACAGGCTAAAAACAGAAGATATAATCAAGCTTCTTGAAACCTATGCCAAACAAATTCAAAACAGATTGGATATCTACAACAGCACCCAACAGACCAGTATAGCCGAGCTAGGTCGTACGAAAAGAGAGCGTCTGCTTTGGCGCGCTTTACAAGATAACGGTATTACTGCTTATAATGCAGAACTTGACTGGGTGCGAAGAACAATTGAAAAACTAAAAAAACATGAACTTATGTAAAAGCTTTGCGCAAAATTCAGGATTTACTCAAAGATAAAAAAGAGGAGCTTATCCTCTCTT
The DNA here is from genome assembly GCA_035447445.1 of Spirochaetota bacterium. Taxonomy (GTDB): domain Bacteria; phylum Spirochaetota; class UBA4802; order UBA4802; family JAFGJZ01; genus JAFGRW01. The sequence goes on from DAOTGZ010000221.1 coordinate 2,812, forward strand.
TCGTTTTTGTCTTTTTTTTACTTCTCTTCACTTCTACTCTTATGTATTATGTAGAGCATACTTATCAACCGGACAAGTTTAAAAGCATACCGGAGTCTATGTGGTGGAGTATTTCGACGCTTACAACTGTTGGCTACGGTGACATTTACCCTATCAGCCCTGAAGGGAAAATATTGGGGGGATTCATTTCTCTAATCGGAATAGCAATATTTGCATTACCCGCGGGCATTCTGGCTTCCGGTTTTTCAGAAAACAGAGACAAAAAAAAGATAACAAGATGCCCACATTGCGGCAAAAAGATCGATTTAAAATCTTAGCCGGTTGTAACTGGTATCTGAAGCTCCGTTAGCCACTCATTTTCTCTATGCGACTTGTTCCATATGCCGTCAATATATGACTCCCGCGGATTACCTGCCATAATCAAGTGGGCACTCTCCTGTTCGGGGAGAGTCAACAAAAAATTTGATCATTTATTATCCTTTTATTACTATTAGATAACCTTATGTCAGGAGGCTCAATTATGAGTTTTTTAAATAATCTTAAGATGTCTTTCAGACTTTTTCTGGTTTTCTTGTGCATAATCCTGATTACAGGTGCCGGCATGGTCTACAATCTCAAAAATCTTCGCGAAATATCCGGCATCATTAATTCGATATACAACACCAGGTTAAAAAGCATAAATTTTTTAATAGAGGCGGACCGTGATGCTTATCAATCGAGTATCGCCGTCAGCACATCTTTTGCCGAACAGATAAACTCTAATCCCGAGCTGATTAAAAAAAATCTTGATGAAATAAGTGAAAACATGATTCAAGTGAATGAACGTTTTGGCAAATTCAGGGATATATTTCTAAAATCTGAGTCTGATTCGCACATACACGATTTTGCCTATTTTAAAACACAGTACGGAAAATGGGAGGCGTTCAGTAACACAGTATCAGCTCATATTAAAAATGGTGAGTATAATAATGCGCAGAATATCTATTTTGGTGAATATTGGACCGCTTTCAACGAAATGCGCAATACCATGGACAAGCTGACCGAAGTTTCACTTAAAAGTGCCGAAGATGAATACAATACAAGCATAAAGCAGATAGAAAACATACAAAAGGCCTCTATATTGATGATTGGCATTACCATGTTCTTCTGCATTTTCATGGGAGTTGTTTTGACAATAAGCATACTGGGACCAATAAAAAAAGTAATTACCGCAATGCAGGGAGTGGCAAAGGGAGACCTTACTGTCGAAATAGAAGCTCTCGGCAGAGACGAACTTAGCACAATGATGAAAACCCTTAAAGAAACTGTTTTATCATTAAATACAATTGTTTCACACATTCACAGCTCTTCTCAAACTATTACAACATACGCGGATGAAGTAAACGCTACTGCCCTTTCATTAAGCGAATCAACAAACGAGCAGGCTGCAAATGTCGAAGAGATCTCTTCCTCTCTCGAAGAGATTGGATCCACAATAAGTATGAACACCGAGAATTCAAAGAATACGGACTCTCTGGCACAAGGAGTATCAGCTAATGCCGAAGAAGGGGGAAAGGCGGTAATACAAACTGTTGACGCAATGAAGTCAATTGCGGAAAAAATCGGTATTATTGAAGATATCGCCTATCAGACAAATCTTCTCGCCTTAAAC
>DAOTGZ010000222.1:0-4437 GCA_035447445.1 Spirochaetota bacterium
GCATTCCCTGTTGCCGCCCCCTCAAGATAGTTACATTATAATTGATTCATAATTTTATCTATTTGTTGATCTTCGATAATAATTCAATCTATTAATTCATTTATTGATTCTTGTTTAAGATCTTCAAAATTTTTTTACAAGCTTAATATTATGTTTGCAAATAAACTTCGAACAGTTAATAAATAATTAATACCATATTTCAACTTTGCAATAAACAAATCCGTTATATTAGTAACGCAGATAATCATCTTAAAACAGGATAACCAATGTTTCAAGAAATTACAATAAAGACTATTAAGATTCGTGTTCTTAATATTATGAATTTTGCAAAAATTAATTTTGCAGAACTTGCGAATAATTACCTGACTTCGCCTCCCCATGTTTTCAAGAAAGATCGTAAAATTATAGAAATTTTTACTGATACTGAACTCGAAACAATCAACAACTTTAAGGCATTAAAAAAACAGATAGAGTGGATATCAGGTCGCGTCTGCATAAAAACCGTTGCCTCTGAAATTTTGTATACCGATCCCACAAAAATAACAATATCTTATGAAAAATATGGAGCCCCCTTTATTGATCTATTTCCGGAAACTTCATTTTCAATATCCCATTCCGGAGATTTTGCTGGATGCGCCATTAACACTCAAACTCAATCCCCTGTCGGACTTGACATCGAACAATTAAAACCGATTGATTATCCTGGGCTTTCAAACATAACCGATGTATCTTTTACTGATAAAGAAAAAGGAACCATAACAGATAGCGAATCACTTTTTAAGATATGGACAATTAAAGAGGCATACCTTAAATACTGCCGTACTGGCTTTCACGACACAATAAAAAATGTGGAATTTTTGAATAACTCCATCATGTATAAAAATCAAATTGTGAATATTAATCATCACACGCAATATATAGACGATTCACATATTTTTTCACTGGTATTTTAATACATGGCAAATTACAAAACAACAAGCAGCCCTTTGCACAGTCCGGAGACACATCTTGATAACCGCACGAGACTTCTGTCAAATGGAACCCAGGGAGAGGGAGTCGTTATCTACTGGATGGAACGTGAACTGAGAATTAGTGACAACCATACCCTTGAAGCAGCACAACACCATGCACTTTTACATAACAAAAAACTGCAAATAATCTTTATTGTTCACAATTACGGAACCGAGCGGCAAGCGCGCCACTACCGCTTTGCCTTGCAGGGGTTACTTGAAACAATAGATGAAGCCAACCGTTATGGTCTGCCTTTTTCGGTTATCGTTGGCGATCCCGTTAAAGAAATTGTCAATTTATGCACCAAGTACAAATGCTGCGCACTCTTTACAGATTTTAATCCGCTAAGACATATCCGCCTCACCAAGAAATTGATCTGTGAAGAGCTTCCCATGCCCGTTTTTGAAACCGACGCCCGTAACATTATTCCCTGTTTCGCAGCCAGCCCAAAACAGGAGTACTCAGCACATACATTAAGACTTAAACATAACAGACTTATTGACGACTACCACACGCCCCTGCCAAAGATTAAAAAATCAGAGCTTTCAAAAGCCAACCCACATCCTGATATTGAAAAGATCATAAGAGATCTGCATCTGGACTCAAAAGGTAATTATGATCACCCTTTTATTCCCGGTGCGAAAGAGGCGAAAAAATTATTGAAACTCTTTTTAACAAAGAAGATCCATGACTACTCCACCCTGGACCGAGACCCCAACCTTGACGTTATTTCAAATCTTTCTCCATATATACACTTTGGCCAGATTGGTACTCACCGTATTTTAAGCGAACTGATCAAAACAGAAATAAGCGATGATAACAGTGACAAGTTTTACGACCAGCTGGTAATAAGGCGTGAACTTAGCGAGAATTTTGTTTTCTATAATGATAACTACGACAATTACAACGGCATTCCCGACTGGGGCAAACGCACACTATTAGCACACAGAGTGGACCCTCGCGATTACAACTACCGTTTTGATCAATTCGAAGCCGCGGTTACCCACGACGAGCTTTGGAACGCAGCCCAAAAACAGATGATACAAACCGGCAAGATGCACTGCTATTTAAGAATGTACTGGGCAAAAAAAATTCTGGAGTGGAGTGCCTCTCCCGAGGAAGCCTTCAATACGGCAATCACCCTTAACGACCGCTACTCTCTGGACGGCGAAGACCCCAACGGCTACGCCGGCGTCGCCTGGAGCATTGGCGGCCTGCACGACCGCCCCTGGTCCGAACGCCCTGTTTTCGGCTATGTGCGCTTCATGAACCTCGCAGGCTGCAAGCGCAAGTTTAATGTGGATAAGTTTGTTAAACGGTTTATGGAACCGTAAAAAGGTTTTTGTATTAACTTAGTAAATCCCATCCGCATCCCTATATAAAAGAACAGAATTTTTTATCCACAACCTTTTTCATAATCAATCCACCAGCAAGTCAGTAATTTCGAATATTACCGAGTTTTCGTAATCAACACTAATCTCGATATCATCAGGAGAATTGATTACATTTTATTTCTATATGCTTCCGCGTTGTTTCCATTATTTACAGTTATCAATTGCCCACTATTTTCAATGAAAACCTTGGACATAAACGATACACCATCGCTCCTGATCACTTCAGATTTCATTGATTCAAAATTATTTGAAGTTGAAACGATAAGAACTCCACCGTCGTTATTTTCAGATGAAGGCATCAACACTGCAACTTTTATATTATTATCAGCATACTGAATTGATGCCATACAACTTTCATAATCTTCTATAAACGAACACTTCTCGACAGAAATTATCGGCTTAGTTTCCCAATTCTCACCATTGTTGTTTGAATACAGAAAATTCCCTTTGTTATCCACTAGGCATATTTCATTCTCGTTATTGCTCTTTATCGCCAGAAATTTTGAAGATGCAGGTTTTTTAACAGGATTCCAGCTTACACCACCATCTTTGGTGTTATAGATTTCACTTTTTTTAGTTACGACATACCCCTCTTGTTCGGATGAGAAGCTAACAAGAGTGACATTATCGCTAAGCAGTGTTGGTAAAATTGACCAGGTCTTTCCTTTATCGTTTGAAATTCCAACAGTTCCGCCTCTTCCGGCATGAACAAATTTGCCATCTGGCATTACATCAATCGCGTATCGGCAAACTGTTTCGTTAGCTCCATTTTTCCAGCTTTTTCCACCATCTATTGAATAGTGAGTTGCTCCGTCATATCCGGCACTAAAAGCCTCTGTTTTTGAAATAAACGCTACATTTGTCTGAGCAGAATCTATTTCAGAAATAACACATTTCTCCCAATTTGATTTTTTACCACAACCAAGCTGTAAAGCAAATACTAGTAGTGCAATACTTGATAAAACTATACTGATAATTTTATTCATTTTATCCACCTCAATCCATTTTTTCAAATATTGTACACGATATCCAAAAAATATGGAATAGAGGATTATCAGTTAATCCTGGCTTATTTACAGTAAACAACCGTATTTATTGATATTCTGTCTAATTTTAAGTTAACTAAAACTGACTGAGACTAAAAATAATTAATAAAGTATCAGTTATTAAAAACAGAGTATTTGCCTCTGTATTCTGAGGGAGCGAGTTGCGCTTGTACGCGAAAAATTTTATTAAAATATGAGAGGTCATTGAATCCAACCCGATACACTATATCATTTATAGGAAGAGTTGTATCACGAAGCAAGTACATTGCAATATTAATCCTGAGCCTGTTCAAATATTCAATTATTGTTTGACCAGATGCTTTTTGAAATCTTTTGGATAGTGTTGTTCTATCAATACAGAACTTTTCTGTTATCTCGTTTATGGTAATTTTTTCTTTATAGTTGGTATATAGATACGCAATAATTTTGTTTATCTCGTCATCTTTTGTGACTGACTTATCCATTGTCAGAGGATCAAGTCTGTTTGAATAATTTAATAGTTCCAAAAAATATGATCTGGCTCTGCATGGCCAATAATCATCTACCGGGTTATCAAGAATTTCATACATTGATGATAGCAAATCCTTAATTCGCACTTCACTATTTGGGCCAAGTTGAATAACCGACCGTTTACCAGCCTTATTCAAAAAAAGTCTTAAGCAGAATAAATCCATACGTTCTGTACTTGTATAATTGTTATCTTTAGTATTCAGTATATCTATTGTTAATTTACTATTTATTATATCAGGCTTGAAAATCACATTGCACGCTCTTAATTTATCTGAATCTGCACCTGTGATTTTCTCCTTTTCGGTTAAACATAATAGTGCCGGAGAAATAAAGGGAAGAACCCGTCCATTTACGCTGATTGAGCCATTACCTTCCTGGAAAAATATTAACCGATAATAATCATCAATACCATGGTTTAACAGTAAATCACTGTTTTTTTCAATAAAAAGATACAGCTCATAATCACATAATACCTT
>DAOTGZ010000223.1:0-4414 GCA_035447445.1 Spirochaetota bacterium
ATGCGAGCAGCAAGAGTCATCTTGCGACCAGCATAGGTTGCATATGCGAGCAGCCCAGCACCACTTTCTTTTATAAATGGTGCTGGACGATCAGCATAGGAACTAACGGAAAATTCCTTTTGAATAGGCACTTAAACGATGTGCCTTCTGTAATATGATAATTTTTCGAAGTTCCCATATATCAAAAACAAAAGTACTCTATTAAAGAATACTAACATGAAGCCCTCCGGATAAATGCAATATTCATGAAGGCTATTATTTTATTCTAAAATATTATCACCATACTAACAGAACTACAAAACCAAAAACTTTATCAAGCGAGGTTTTAACAATGTACAAAGACAGCTCTGAACCAGTAGAAAAAAGAGTCAGTGATCTGATCTCTAAAATGAGTCTTGAAGAAAAAATCGCTCAGCTTGGCGGGGCAATGTTATTGTATATTGTAGATAATAATGGCTTTAACAGTAAAAAGGCTGAATATTTTTTAAAAAACGGTATTGGTCAGATCTCGCGAACACAGTGGATGTTGGGCGATATAGAGCCAGAAGAGTGTGCCGATCTTGTAACAGCTGTTCAAAAATATCTTACCGAAGAGACACGTCTTGGCATACCGGCTATTATTCATGACGAATGTCTCACAGGATATCAGACAAAGGGAAGCACCGCCTATCCGCAAAGTATCGGAATTGCTGCGACCTGGAACGAAGAGCTGGCATTCAAAATGACCAGCTATATTCGCAAAGAGATGCGTGCTGTAGGGGCGACCCATGGTTTGTCACCTGTTCTTGACATAGTTCGTGACGCCCGCTGGGGAAGAGTCGAAGAGACTTATGGAGAGTGCCCCTACCTTGCATCAGCTTTCGCTACAGCTTTTATTAAAGGGCTGCAAAGCGAGGATCTGAAAGAGGGCGTGCTGGCAACAGGCAAACACTTTATTGGCTATGGTGTCACAGAAGGCGGCATGAACTGGTCACCTTCGCATATCAACAGACGTGAGCTGCTGGAAGTTTACGCACGAACATTTGAAGCCTCGATACAAGAGGCAAATCTGGGATCAATAATGAATTCGTATTCGGAAATTGACGGAGTTCCCTGCGCGGCATCAAAAGAGATTCTTACCGATCTTTTACGGGATACTCTTGGATTCAAAGGAGTAGTAGTCGCATATTATGGAGCAGTAATGACTGCACATACCTATCATAATCTGAGAAAATCCGCAAAAGAGGTCGCTGTCGAGACTTTAAAGGCCGGACTTGATATGGAACTGCCTAAGCTAGAAGCCTACTCTTTCCTGGGCGAGTGCGTTAAAGACGGAACCCTTGATGAAGAATATATCGATACTGCCTGCAGAAGGGTGTTAACAAAAAAATTCGAGCTTGGACTTTTTGAAAATCCCTATGGTAAAAAGGAAGATATTCCTGTACTCTTCGGCGCAGAAAAATGCGTCGCGCTTGCGAAAGATATTTGTGAAAATTCATTTGTTCTGCTGAAAAACAACGGTGCTTTGCCAATTGCTTCTAACACCAGAAAAATTGCGGTTGTTGGACCAAATGCCGGTTCGATCCGCAATCTGTTCGGCGACTACACATACGGAGGCCACCTCGAAGGCGCGTTTGAAATGCTTCACTCATTTTCGACATCCGACCAATCTGAACCGACAGATTTACAAAAGGCAGAAAAACTTATAACAGATCTTTACGGACTTGATATCGAAACCTGCACTTTTAATGAACTTACCGAAGCCTATAACAACAGTGATCTTGCCATAAAGATCAAAGATATTACCGGTGTTAATCCTCAGACAACCACAAACCCAGGGCAATTGTGGGGAGCTGTTGACACTATACGGCATCAGCGTTTCATGTTACCCCTTGAACGTGTGCGCAAACTGCAAAAATTCAGCAATATCGAGGAGCTTATCTCTTATCTATATAACCCTCAATCGATACTGGAAGCTCTTAAATTAAAACTGTCACCGGATGTTCAGGTCCAATATGCGAAAGGATGTGAAATAATCGGAGACAAAGATCTTGATATAGCATCTGCGGTAAAGGCAGCTGAATCATCGGAACTGATAATTGCAGTTATGGGAGACCGCTCAGGAATAGATCAAGCCTCCACAACCGGAGAAGCGCGTGACCGTGCCGACCTTAACCTTCCCGGACATCAACGGAAACTTTTAAGAGAACTTAAAAAATGCGGCAAACCCCTTGTGCTGGTTCTTATTAATGGGCGGCCGGCTTCGCTCGAATGGGAGTCTGAAAACTGTGATGCAATACTTGAAGTGTGGATTCCGGGTGAGCATGGAGCGGCTTCGATTGCCGACACTCTTTTAGGTAACGCTTTACCTTCAGGAAAACTACCAATATCGTTTCCCCGTTCTGTTGGACAGATGCCTCTTTTTTACAACCATAAGCCATCAGGAGGGCGCTCGCACTGGTACGGTGACTATGTAGAGATGAGCCCTAAACCGCTTTACCCTTTCGGTTTTGGCCTAAGCTACACCAGTTTTAAATACAGCAGCTTTTCATTATCAACTGACACTATTGATAAAAATGGATCTGTTAGCGTAAAACTTAAAATCAGGAATACCGGTGACTACGATGGAGCCGAAACCGTACAACTCTATCACACACAGCAGAATGTCTCTGTCACACGTCCGGTTAAACAGCTTATCGGTTATAAGAAAGTTTTTCTCAAAAAAAGCCAAAGCGCCTTAATAACATTTACAGTTCCAACAGAGATGTTTGCTTTTTATAACCGTGAAAACAGATACGGTGTAGAAGAGGGAACTGTAAAAATTATGATCGGTCGGTCATCAGAAGAAATTGAATATGAGACAGACATATATATCGAGTCAACTTTTACTGTAACTGACAAGATCTTTTTCTCAACTGCCGACTTCAATATAATTGAATAAAAATTGATCTGAGAAATATTATAAAAAAAGTTTATAGCCCCGGTGTTACGAAACAACCTGGGCACCATAAACTAACAAGGCATAACACAAAACTTGCCTTGACAACATTTCATCCGGATGTGTTTATTACAGCATAAAAAGTGATTTTTAACCGGGGTTTGATAATGAAAGGAGTATTTGGTTTTTTTTTGGGTATTAGTACATTCTGCCTTTTTATAACAAACACACTTTTCTGGTGTCTACCTCTGACCGTCTTTGCCTTTTTTAAATTAATTATTCCTATCAATGCAGTCAGAGAACTTATCACATCGATTGTTAACCGAATTGCCCTAAACTGGACATCTGTTAATAATTTTTTTATAAAATTATTACTTCCTACCAGGTGGATTGTTAATGGTTTACAGGAAAACATTGAAGGGTGGGACAGATCAAAAAATTATCTTGTTATAGCTAACCACTGTTCAGCGGTCGATATCGTCGCTCTTCAGATGGTATTTAATAATAAAATTCCTTTCTTCAGGTTTTTCCTGAAGAAAGAGCTTATCTGGGTGCCTTTTTTAGGACTTGCCTGGTGGGCTCTTGATTATCCATTTATGAAACGCTATTCCCGGGAATTTCTGGCTAACAATCCAGAGATGAGAGGCAAGGACCTTGATATTACGCGTAAAGCCTGTGCTAAATATCAGAACAGCCCGGTCTCAATAATGAATTTTCCTGAAGGAACTCGCTTTACCACTGTGAAACATGCCAGGCAAAATTCGTCATATAAATATCTGCTAAACCCAAAAGCTGGCGGTGTAGGTTATGTTTTATCCGCCATGGGCGATAATATACATAAGATTCTTAACGTAACACTGGTCTATCCAGGAGGCATCCCGGGGTTTGCCAGCTTTTTCAGCGGGAAAATCGGCAAAGTTGTAATAGATATCGAAGAAATTCCGGTAACAGAAGATATAATAGGTGACTACCTTAACGACGATATTTTTCGAAAAGATTTTCAGCAAAAAATAAACCGGCTTTGGCGCGACAAGGACAATAAAATAGAGGATTTACTTGTTTTGCACTCGTAATGTACGGACATGATCCCGTGTTAATCCGGTTTTTTGCGCTATAGTTTCATCGTCAAAATCATCCAGCAACGTAATGGCTACTTTCTCGATACCTTTCTCGATACCTTCTTTCATACCTTTCTCCAGCCCTTCTTCTCTAGCTATTTCCATAAAATAGGCATGATCTCTTTGAGCTTTCAATCGAGACTCGTATATATCGCGCAAACGTTCATCTGCTGTAAACTTTTTAAATTCATCGTGGGCTTTTACGATCATAGGTTCATCTTTTAATAGTGTCTTCATAATATTATTGTCCACTCCTTCATTAATAAAATATTGACTCCATATTTCGAGTGAATTTTTTCCCATATTGCTTTTTACTTTTGGTAACTCAATAAAATGAAGCACAAGATGATCGGTTAATATTTTGTCTGACTCATCTTTT
>DAOTGZ010000224.1:0-4380 GCA_035447445.1 Spirochaetota bacterium
AAAAAAAGCTTGTGATATTATAAACAGGAAATATGTGAAAGGGGCTGGTAATGATTCAAAAATAGTTAGCGATGCCGCTATTGACGGATATGGCCGGCTTATTAAACCATCCATAGAAAACGAGTTTAGAAAGGCTGTAAAACTAAAAGCAGATAATGAAGCTATCAAAGTATTTGCATATAACGTTAAGGAGTTGCTTCTTGCTTCGCCATTAGGTCAAAAAAGACTATTGGCTCTGGATCCCGGATATCGTACGGGTTGCAAGGTTGTTGTGTTAGATGAAAAGGGTGAGCTGCTGTTTAATACAGCGGTTTATCCTCATCCGCCACAGCAAAAGCGAATTGAAACCGAAGATATATTAAAAAAGCTGATTAAAGATTATAAAATAGAAGCAATTGCAGTAGGAAACGGAACAGCCGGTCGGGAGACGGAACAGCTGTTACGTGAAATTGCTGGAGATATTCCGGTCTTTCTTGTGAGTGAACAGGGTGCTTCCATTTATTCGGCATCAAAAACTGCAAGAGAGGAGTTTCCTGATCACGATGTAACCGTTCGCGGCGCTGTCTCGATAGGTCGAAGGCTGGTCGATCCGTTGGCCGAGCTTGTGAAGATTGACCCTAAGTCTGTAGGTGTGGGCCAATATCAACATGACGTAGATCAGAAAGAGCTTAAAAAAAGTTTGGAAGAAGTTGTTGAACAGTGCGTGAACTCGGTAGGTGTTAATGTTAATACGGCTAGCCGTTATCTTCTTGAGTATGTTTCGGGTATAGGAACTACTTTGGCTACTAACATCGTTGAATATCGGCGAAAAAACGGACTATTTAAAAACCGTGAAGAGCTGAAAAAAGTTCCCAAAATGGGAGATAAGGCTTATGAACAGTGCGCGGGTTTTTTGCGTGTTTCGGGGGGAGATACTGTGCTTGACAATACAGGGGTTCATCCTGAATCGTACGGGCTGGTTCGAAAAATCGCGAAAGATATGAAAACAAGCTGTGAAGAGTTGATTCAAAACAGGGCTTTAATCGAGAGTATACCTGTACAAAAATATATTTCTGAAAAAACCGGTGAATATACCTTAAAGGATATCATACAGGAGCTTAAGCAACCGGGGCGAGATCCCCGTCCGACAATCGAGCTTTTTAGTTTTAGCGCTGATATAATGTCAATAGACGATATCAAAGAGGGAATGATTTTGCCTGGAAAAGTAACAAATGTTACGAAGTTTGGAGCTTTTGTGGATATAGGAATTAAACAAAACGGTCTAATTCATATATCCAATTTATCTGACTCTTTTGTGAGTGATCCGGGAGCTGTTGTAAAGGTCAACCAATGTGTAAACGCGAGAGTAGTTGAAGTTGATTATGAGCGGGGAAGAATTCAACTCTCGCTTAAAAACTGACCTGTTATATTGCGGATGGTTCTTTGGTATTTTGACTTGTTTTTATAATAAAATCAATAGCGAGAGTGAAACCCATAACCGAAAATAAAAACAAGGTAGATGCCCCCTAATATTAGAGACCATTTTCCAGCAAGGTGAACAATTCTAAATAGTTTTTTTATCCGTGGAGCAAGCTCCCATTTTGCCTGAGCGTGTTCAAGGGCTGTTGCCCGCAAGCGATTATGTATGTCGTCAATTGAAGGTGGAACATCAACTGTTTCGACTTGTTCATTATCCGTCACTTCTATAGTTTCGTAAAGATTGTTTTGTTCCCGAAAGGCATCCAGGTCGCGCGAAATATCAGTAAGGGCAAGTCTTTGTGTCTCGTGTGCTTCAGAGAGTTCCAGTAAATCAGCCAAGGTACTTCGTCTCGAGAAGAAAAGATATATTGACGCAAGTAATGCTACAGATAGCAAAAAGAGCAGTATACGCAAAAATTCTTCGGATTTCATATAATCGCCTCTGTAATTTTTATAACACTATCAGATTGTATTATTTACTGATTGTGTAAAGTAATAAATTATTCGCGTTTATATGGTTTGTTTTTTTGCTTATTGGTTTTAAAAGTAAAAAAGGGGATTCTTATGAACAATCGTTATAAAGCTTTATTGTCCAGGGCAGCTTCTCAAAAAAGAGAGACAAAGTTGTTTTTAGAACAGCTTAAACGTAAAAAGATAAAAAATTTGGATAAGCTTTTTAAAAAAGTTACGGAAGAGATTTTTTATGAAATTGATTGCCTGGATTGTGGAAACTGCTGCAGGGTTTTAGGGCCAAGGATAAATAACTCTGATATGGATCGAATGTCCCATTTTTTGGGAATGCGTCGTGCTGGTTTTAGAAATCATTATCTTACTGTTGATGAAGACGGTGATGCCGTTTTTAAAAGTATGCCATGTCCTTTTTTGGCACAAGACGATAATACCTGTGCGATATACAAGGCGAGGCCGCGTGCATGTATGGAATATCCGCATACTGACGCGAAATATATGGAAAAATCACTGGATCTTGTTTTTCAAAACAGTCTCTATTGCCCTGCTGTTATACTGATACTTGATAAAATAAAAGAAGAGATCAAATAACATCTTGTTTTATAAAACACACTTATTTGAAAACATTGATCAGCTCAATACGGTTTTCTGAAGATGTTTTTTGAAACATATTGTATATATGACTTTTTACAGTAGATAAAGAGATATTAAGCTCGGCGCTGATCTGAATATTACTGTATCCCTGTACAATCTTTTCAAGAATTTCCTGTTCGCGTGATGTTATTGAATAGCGGTTAAGTATCTGTTGAAAATTCATCTCGCGGTGTGATATTGGCTCTTTCAAAATATAGGGGAGCCCGGCATATACTGAGAAGCAGTATAGTAAAAAAATATGTAGATTCGAAAACATAAAGCCCTTAATAATAAAAGAGTGTCGTGTTGAGGCACCAAGAAAATAGGGAATATAATCAATACATGTTAAAAAACAGGTAAGAATACAAAGAAAAATTGTAAAAATGATAATTTTTCGTCTAAACAGCTGTTCTTTTTTAATATTTAATAATGCTATTGCTATAAAATGAAACGAGGCGGCAATAAGTATAACGGTAGAAACAATTGTCATGAAATTTACGGTTATCCAGTTATAACGTTTTATAAATACGTATAATCCGCATATTGCAGATATAGTGATAATTGCTATTACAAAAACTATCTGTTTTTTAAAAGTCCAGAACTCGGAGTTGAAAAAACTGTTGGTTAGAAAAAACTGAGACGATGAAACCGAAAAAATAATTACCACTTGAATGCTGAAAAAAAGTAAATAGATATTTGGCGTATCAATTGCTCTGAAAAAAAACAAAAACTCCATAACATAAAAAGTACTGTTTAAAATTGATAAAAGGTAAAAGATCAGAAAAAGAGAGTATGTTTTTAAAATTTTCTGTCTATATTTTATAGCGAGGATACCGGCAGTATAAATCGCCAAGGCGCCCATTATTATAGTAGCAATATTGAAAAACAGTAAATATCTGAACATATCTATTTTCCTTTTGTGGGTGAATTGCTTTGTAAATTGAATATCTTTTTGTTTAAAGTTCCGCAGGCGGTAAATGATACCGGAAGTGTAAAGTATATTGATAGTAGCCCCGAAAAAAAGGAGGCACTGAATATTGCTATCATGATTAGTATCTGATATTTTATCGCGACCATAGGTACCGAGCCACCAAGAATCTGTCCTGTCATCATTCCGGGTAGTGAGACAATACCCATGGTGGCCATTCGGCTAAGTGCCGGGTTAATGCTGGCGAGCATGCTTGCGCGAAGATAGGGAGCTATGGCTTCGCTTCTGTCGGCTCCGTAAGAGATCATCTGTAAAAATTTTTTTTCATCTTTGTTTATGGATTTATAGAATGAAGATAGGGTGATAATGTTGCCGGAAAGGCAGTTGCCCAAAATCATTCCACCTATTGGAACAAGATATTTTGCGTTAAATAGTTCGGTTATTCCGACTGTCGTCCAGTTAAATAGCGCAAGTACAACTATTTGTGGTATAACGATTGACCAGAAAACGGGGAAAACCGTTTTTGACAAAGATAACGAACTGGATCGTATAACGGAAAAAGCCGCAACAGTAATCATTATGAAAATATACGCTGTATTGACAAAAATATTGTTGTACTCAAAGAGATATTTGAGGTACACGCCTACCAATAAAAGTTGTATACTCATTCGTGTAAGTGAATAAATCAGATTCTTTGTGATACCAAGCTTAAGAAATATCCCCGCGATAAGCGGAAGAAGTATGATCGATGAAAATAGAAACATTGACAGTACGGATATGTCGGTAGCACCCATATTAAATCTCCAGAATATTTATTTCGGACGAATTGTGCCATTCGGGGTCATGCGAGACTATTAACGCGGTTTTATCGCTTTCCATAATTTTTGAGACTA
>DAOTGZ010000225.1:0-4372 GCA_035447445.1 Spirochaetota bacterium
TGGCTTACAGAGTCTATAGCCAATCCGACTTTTTTCCCCTGTATATCAACAACTATTGCTCGCAGATTTTTGTGATCACTAACTTCTTTTATACCAAATTTGTTGGAAAGATTAATAATGGGTATTACCTGTCCACGCAGATCGATCATACCAATTATAAACGAAGCAGATTTTGGTAACTTTGTAACCTTAGGAAGTTTTAATATCTCTTGAACTTTTAGAATTTCCAACCCATATTCTTCTTCACCGATCTTGAAACATACAACCTGCAAAGAAGTTGTCTCTTTCTTTTGCATATCTCTAAGCATAAACACCACCTGTATTACAGTAAGGAGACATCGATTATTTACAATGCCCCAGGAAAGTTGTTCTTAATTATCAGCAATTAATAAAAAAGCCGTTAACAGATTCTCATAGTAATCATACCAAAGCAATAATTCAAGCATAAATTAATTGAATATGTATTTAGCAGAGCAAAAGCAGCTAATTTATATAGTAACCATATATAAACAATACAACTCCTGTAATTAGAAAAATAATTATTTTGAAAAATATTGGTTCTCGCTCTCTCAAGAAAATATCAATTAATCCAAGCGATATACCATAAATTGCTAAGAACCCTCCCAAAACCTGGTAATTGAAGATATAGTAATAAATTGCGAGCGATACTACAGCACCTGCCCCCATATCCATAAAATCCTTGAAGCCTATCCCCTTACCCGGATCAAAATCACCCAAAAATGGATCCCTATCAATCTTTTCCTGTTTAAAATACCTCTGGCGGGTTTTTTCCAGTTTTTGCCGTTTTAACTTCTCTTTTAGTTCTTTTGAATAATCAGCTAAACCATAATTATTGCCCATTAAACGAAGAACTTCTTTATTCGGCAGTGAAGCGAAAAGTGGCGCCAGAGCGGAAAATTTAGCTGTCAAGGAAGTTGTTCTTCCAGAAGTCATATTGCGTTCAGATGTGACATCACCTTTCTCAATAACAGAATAATATGCGATACCACCCTCATCGGCGGACTCGTAAAAGATACGCACCTTTTGAGATTTTGTATTATAATCAACTCGGATATAGTTTCCATCAGGGTCATTATAGTAAAAAGCTCTCTGATACCCCTTAATTTCGGAAGGTCTTCTTTTCCAATAGACACCAGATGAGGCGGTATTGTCACCGACAAGCTGATTTGCTCTCGCTCTGTTGCTTGATCCTCTCATAGTGCTCCCCTTATATCCTTGTTTCGTAAATTCAACAAAAAAGCTGCCCTAATTGGACAGCTTCTCTAAAGATATTCCTGTTTGAAATCAAACAAAGAACCGAGTACAAACAGGTTATATATTACTTTTTCTTATGACGATTTTGTCTTCTGCGCTTTTTTCTTTTATGATTAGCTATCTTTTGACGCTTTTTCTTTTTTCCGCACGGCATCGCAAACTCCTTATTATTGATTAAAACCCTTTTGCAAAGAAAATCAGTTAGCGAAGGTTATCGACCTCACCATCTTTGTCTTTACTTTCAGGTTTATCACTTTTTTCCAATTTTTTTACATCTTTTTCAGATTCATCTATATTGTCAAGACCAAAAGCATACCCATTAGAATTAATAGGGGCAATAATCTTAACATTTGGTGCCAATTTTTCTATATAGATATACTTTAAAATATCTGGATTTGTTGCAATAATGTCCGATATTTTTTGTAAATGCTCGTAATATTTCCCTGTCTCTACACTTTTTAAATTGAGTGCATTATTGAGGTTTTCACGTTCTATCAAATGTTTTTTTCGAAGTTCCATGAGATCATTTCGTAAAGAAATTCCATATTCATACATCTCTCTGCTTGGTACTTGAAGAATAGTTTGAGCTTTTAACGATGTAACGTCTATTCCATACTTTATAGCCCTTTCTCTTATCTTTTTTTCTATAGCTAAAAGTATATCATCCCAATTTAAAGTAAGCTTTTCAGAATCGAAAGGGGGCTCTAAGTACGGGTTGATGACATCCGCAAATTCAGATTTTAATTCGGATTGCAACCTGCCAACAATAGCACCCGACGGATCCTTGAGCTGAGAACTGGAGGGAACATAAACCTTTGAGTCTACAGTATAATTCAGCACAAGAGTTACCGAAACATTATATGCCGGGTCATCCAGTATATCAAGCTCTCCAAGAGAGAGAGAACACTCAACTTCAAAAAAACCATCAGGTTCTATGGAATAAAATTGAACCCTGCCTGGAATTACCGCATAAGGAGCAACTATCCACCCGTTGCCCGAAAGAGCAATAATCCTTTTTTCACTATTATCATATGCCACCAAAATTTGCCCTTTGGGAGCAAACTTGACAGAGCTATATGCAAAATAGCCTGCCGAGGCAATAATCGTTATAATAAAAACAAAGGCGAAAAACTTTTTCACAATAAATCACTCATCTTCGTATTTTAACGGCTTAGAAGGCATTATAGTAGAAATAGCATGTTTGTAAATAAGATTTTGCTTGGTATCAACTCTTAAAAGAACAGTAAAATTATCAAAAGCCTGCACCTTACCTTGAAGAGGCACACCATTAGTAAGATAAATTGTAATATCCACTTTTTCTTTTCTGGCATTATTTAAGATTTTGTCCTGAATATTAACACTCATATTAACTCCCCCTTTTTTTATCTGTATATTTGTAGCCCGACCTTTTAAAGAAACAAAGCCACAGGAAGCAGAGCCTCTAATGGTTATCTGTTAACAAAAAACATTCATTTACAAAACTACTCAGACCCTTGCGATCTGTCATATCAAAATATTTGATAAAATCATATCGTTTCAACCAAGTTATCTGTTTTTTTGCATACTTTCTTGTCTTTTTCTTTATATCCTCTATAGCAAAATTCAGATCGCATTTACTTTTAAGATAATCATATATCTGAGAATATCCAATTGAATTCATCGAATTGAGGCTTTTATCGTAACCTTTATCTATAAGTTTCTGAACCTCATCAATAAACCCCGATGATATCATCTGATTTACACGCTCGTTTATTCGGTTATATAGTGTTTCCCGATCAATTTTTGGCGATATAAATATCGTTTCTTCCCCAATTCTTCCTTTTTTTTGTCCACGAAGATCACTCATTTTTTTGCCGGTGATATAATGTACTTCGAGCGCCCGCAATATTCGCTGTGAATCGTTAGGATGTATGGCTGCTGCTGATACTGGATCAGTATTGGCCAATTCATGATGTAAAGCGTTGATGCCTAAATCTTTCATTTTTTTTAACAACATATCTCTAACCAATGGATCAGAATCGGGCATTGGTGAATATCCAAAAAAATAGGTATCAAGATATAACAAAGTACCTCCTGTAAAAAGAGGTATCTTTTTTCGTTTTTGAATATCGTCAACCGCTTTATCGGCCAAAGCACAATACGTTACAAAATCAAAATGTTCATCAGGGTTAACGACATCAATAAGGTGATGAGGTACCGACTTACGCTGCGAAGCATTTATCTTGCCGCTACCAATATCCAGCTCCCGATAAACTTGAACTGAATCAACAGACACGATCTCAAAAGCATCAGTGAACAGATCACATATACATAAGGCTGCATCACTTTTACCTGAGGCCGTAGGCCCAGGAATCACAAGGGCTCTAATCTTTTTTTTCCACTCTCATTTCATTTTTTTGATAATGTATCTCTTCGTTAAGTACCAATTTAAGCACGTTTGGAACTATCTTCCAGTTAAGATCCGGTTCCGGATAGTTTTTAATTTTGTTAAGGCGCATAACCGTCATCATGGCCCCTTTAGTAAAAACAAACTTGTTTGATTCAAGCGCGTTTAACTTATCCAAAGGTATAATCATTTTTTCATCCCGTTTATCTATAAAAATTGTTTATGTCGGCATAAACATGTTTTGATCACTATAATACTTCAAAGGTTTTTATTATCACAAATATCGCTGATTTTTTGTTTCATTCTTTCTATACGTAATTTTTCTGATCTGATTATTGATACTATATCCGAAACAGCGGTTGTAACATCATCATTTACCACCGCGTAATCGAATTCGGCGCATGATCGCATCTCAAGAATCGAAGCCTTTAGCCGTATACCAATCTGTTCGTCAGAGTCTGTTTTGCGATTTCGTAGTCGATCTTCGAGAACTTCAAGAGAAGGAGGCACTATAAATACAAAAACAGCATCCTGTATTTTTTTCCTTAAAATTGAGGCACCCTGCACGTCTATATCAAGTACAGGAATTTTTCCTTCACCCGATATCCTGTCAATCTCTTTTTTACGTGTACCATAATAATTATTGTGTACAATTGCCCATTCAAGAAAACCTTCATTTTCAATCTCTTTCCTGAATGTGTCCTTATCCAC
>DAOTGZ010000226.1:0-4348 GCA_035447445.1 Spirochaetota bacterium
ATCGATCCAGATATAGCATATAATAGAGTTGCTTCGCGGGAAAAGAACAATAATCTGGAATGTTTCGAAACACCTACTAAGCTACGATTAATTGATTCAATTTACAGAGAAATTATTCCTGAAAATACCGTTACTATTGATGCAGCTCTTTCTCCTGATGAAACCGCAAAACAGGTTTACATGCATATTAAGGATTATATTGTTCCGTGATAAAAAAAGCATATACAGTTCTTGTAAACGTAAGCTTTACAGCCCTACTGACAGCTATTGCATATAAGGCTAAAGATCTGGACGTACGGGTCGAGTATTTCATACTTTTCATAATAATTTTTACTGTTGTTCTGTTTCCGATTATTGACTATTTTATAAACAACACTCCATTTTTAAAACGAAAAAAAGTACGTACAGAGCTCTACCTTGACACGATTGATTCTATCATTCAGCTTGACTCAATTGATGAGCTGCTAAGCCTTCAGTTTAACAAACTGCTATCCGTTATTTCGCTTTCAGAAGGCCGGATGATATTTTATGACAGGGAAAAAGACGAATACACCCTATATCTAAAAACTCTTAAACCGGATTCTTTCACTGCTATCGAAAAACTTGAGTACAACAACATACTACTTGAGGTACTCAATACGCCACAAGATATCATTCAAAAAAACCGAATCGGTGACGCTCTTCAATTTGAAAGAAGACTGCTTTCAGAAATGACACGGCTTAACACCGAAATCATAATTCCAATGTTTTTTTCAGATATCCTTACAGGCGCGCTTCTTCTAGGCAAGAGAGAATCACCATACTCTGATGATGATCTTTCCGCGCTTAAGATTTTCGCCTCTAAAGTTGCCTCATTGTCCATGAACGCCGCTTTTTGGAAAGAAATGACTCGCAAAATAGAATTGGAAAAAGAGAGAAAGACCGAGCTTAGGGTACAACGTTCATTTCTTCCAATGGCCAACCGGATCATGCCTCACGCACAGGCTGTAATCTATTTTCTTATGAGCTCAATTCTTTTTGATCGGTTTTATAATCTGTTCAGATATAAAAATTCCATCTATTTTATTTCGTACACAATCATACGTGACAACAGATCCACATTGATTTTTCTGCCTTCACTTGCTGTCCTGTTTGAAACATTTATAAAATCCGACATGAACATAGAGCAGTCCATCTACGAGGCCAGACAAATACTTGCCGACAAAGGAATGTATGAAAGTTCACCGCGCCTTTTTGTAAGCTCGCTTAACAGTGACGGTAATTTCTTTTTTATAAACGAGACAAAAGTTACACCTTGGCTTTTCAGAGACGGATTCACAAAACTTACCGAATCGACACGTTTGCAAGAAAACGATATTTGCCTCTATATGAACCGCTACACCGGCAACCTTATTCTCACTCATTCCGAGAAAGTAAAAAAAATAATTGTATCGAATCGCAATAATACAGCTGATAAAATAAAAACAGCATTGGTTGATTTTTTATCTGAAGAAAACCGTATCCGAGAAAATCTTTTTCTATGTCTTTTTAAATTTACAGGAGCGCGTAATGATCAAGATCAGTAATTATAAAACAAACGCGTGGATCCGCAAAGTAGCTGCTCTGGCGATACTTCTCTTTCTTGATATATATTTTATTACATCCTTGTACGACTTTGCTTATAAATATCCATTTTCACGAGTAATCATAGATTCGACCCTTCACCACTCTGTCGACATGTTTAACAAGGATCACCTTTTTAAAGCTACCATAGTTTCGATCAACGATAAACCTGTTACTGGCTCACCGCTAAAAGTAATACTCGATACTAAGGTAGACATCCGAAAAGCTGTGATAAAGAAAAAAGACCTAAACCATACAATCCAGTTTCGGCAAAATCGGTTTAACAGTGATTTTTTTATTTTCAGTTTTTTTATACTGATAATTGCCAACCTGCACTTCATCTGGGGGCTTATTTTATACTTTGCCAAAAGGCTCTATTCGTCATCGCGATACTACTCGGCTGCATCAACAGCACTCGGTCTCTTTTTTTTCAGTACAATTCACTATTTTATTTCGGGAAACAGCGCTCCGCTTTTCGCCTGTGCTTTTTTATTTTCTTTTATAATTATCAGAATTTTATTACATCTTTCGCGGCTCAGATTTTCGAAATTAATGCAGGTACTAGTCGCACTTGTTTTTATAATAACGGCTTTTGCAATAATTACCGTCGTCTCTCCATTAAAAGTAATTCATTATTTTAAAATTTATCTTTATCTGTTTTTGGGAAGCTCACTTATATTCGGGATAACCGCGATAATAAAGAACATAGGTAACCGTTACCGCAACAAGGCTCTTCTTTTTCTTTTGGCCGCTTCAACTTGCGGCTTATATATTCCTTTCCTACTGATTATTCCCATGCTGAATTTTGATTTTCCTATACCAATCAGCATAACAAGCCTTTTAACAATAATTGCCCCTATCGTCATCGGCAAAACACTTATCGAAAACAGCCAGATAAGCGAACTAATAACCAGAAACTTCAACTCTCGTCTGATAATAATTGATATAGCAGCCTCGATACTAATTTCCATTTTGCTTGCTGGTGTTCTTTTTATGAGCCAGGTTACCAGGTTTTTATATTTACCCATGCTCTTCGCCCTACTCAATATTGCTCTTGCCTGCCGAAAATTTATACAGTCAGGCAAGCATCATCACGAAGTATCAGGCAAAGATCTACAGACTTCCTCCTTGCAGCGAATCATCGAAACTTCTGTAATGCCTATAGATTTTTCGCAAAGAATAACTAGAATTTACCGCGAAATTTCACTCTATCTTGATGTCGAATCCGTAAAACTGGCTGTTTTCAGTTCAGAACAACTTAACAATACCCTTAAGTCATCCGAACTTGTCATGACTCTAGATTCCGACAACCCTTTAAACGAACATTACAGAAACAATAACGATATTATCAAACGTGACATGTTATATAATTCCAAAATAGACTCCTTTATGAGTAAAACTCCAGATATGGATAAATACTATCTTATTGTACCCGTTTTTTTCAGAAACAGTATAACGGCACTCTTTTTTTTAACACAAAAAGTTCGGCGAACCCCTTACTTTAAATCAGAATACGAATATATCTCAACAGCCGGATCAATAGCTTTTCAGACACTCGAAAACGAGTCTCTTATTCACCAATCAATAATCAAAAGCCGATACGAACAGGATCTTGATAACGCATCTTATGTTCAGATGCGCCTTTTCCCTGTCTATGTGCCTTCCGAAACTGGATTAGAGCTATCTTTATATACCCGCCCATACAACAAGGTTACTGGAGATTACCTTGATGTCGTAGAAATTGACGAATTCAGAACAGCAATCATGATCGGAGACATTACCGGACACGGACTACCGGCTGCCATGCTTCACTCTACCACATCCGTACTTATTACTGCTCTTTTCAAACAGGGCAAAACACTAACAGAAATTTTTTATGCTATTAACGATTTTTTGATAAATAAGTATTTGGGGCACGAGCTGATAACCATGTTTGGAGCGATCTTTGATAAAAGAACATCTTCAATGGAATATGTAAACGCTGGGCATCCTCCGGTATACGTGATCCATCCCGAAAAGGAGACCTTTATGCGTGTAGAGTCAAAAGGACATATCCTCGGTGTTACGGATACTGCAGTTTATACTCCTCAAAAATTGACACTTTCTCAAAAAAGCCAACTTTTCTTTTTTACAGACGGGCTCACCGAAATAAAAAAAGAAAAAGTTGATTCAAATATTGGCGAAGAACATCTCGAAAAAATGCTGAAAAACATGTTAAAAGAATCTGTAGAAAAGAAGATGGAAGGGCTGACCTATTTTATCAGTAAAGTCAAAGCCGATTGCATAAGTGATGATATTACAATCGCGGGAGTGGAGATTAGCTAAAAATTCAGGGCCGCCAAACGGCAGCCCTAATTAACAACAACTCAATACTATTCGATGATTATCCTTCTATGATAGCATCAACCGGACAAACACTAGCACAAAGACCGCAACTTGTGCATGCACTTTCGTCGATTTCGTACTGAGAATCACCCTGAGAAATAGCCTCTACAGGGCATTCGCTTTCACAAGATCCGCAAGAAGTACATGAATCTGTTATTTTATAAGCCATGTAAGTTCTCCTTAATCAATATTATTAATGCGACATAGCCTCTTAAAAAGCTATTAGTCAAGAATTTATTATCGGTAAAATACAATAATTAGTATTAATAACCGCTTTAGCTTTTAAATATCTAGAAATCAGTTATACACAGCAAACAGTTACAAGTCAGACTTAATCACATGCCGACTCCTTTTCACTCTT
>DAOTGZ010000227.1:0-4335 GCA_035447445.1 Spirochaetota bacterium
GAATTTTTGGGATTATCCGTTGGCATTATTCAACATAACATGGATCATGAAGCCCGCAAAGAAGCATATGGCGCTGATATTACCTATGGAACAAATAACGAATTTGGATTTGATTATCTGCGTGACAATATGGTTCAGCATCGTTCACTCAAGGTGCAGCGTGAGCTGAATTACTGTATAGTCGATGAGGTTGACTCGATACTTATAGATGAGGCTCGTACACCACTTATAATTTCCGGTTCAATTGAAGAGAGCACCAAGAAGTATTACGAAATAGACAAGATAATTCCGCGTCTTAAAAAAGACAAGGATTACGAGGTAAACGAAAAAGACCGTAATGTCTCGTTAACAGAAGAGGGTGTGCACTCGGTAGAACATCTCCTGGGTATCGACAACCTTTTTGATAATAAAAATTTTGAAACCGTTCACTATGTGAACCAGGCCTTGAAGGCTCATACTCTTTTTGAGGCAGATGTCGACTATATTGTAAAAGACGACAAGGTTGTCATCGTTGATGAGTTTACCGGACGTCTGATGGAAGGACGGCGTTTTTCTGACGGACTTCATCAGGCTTTAGAGGCAAAAGAGAAAGTTACAATAGCTCGTGAAAGCCAGACCCTCGCCTCGATTACTTTTCAGAACTTTTTCCGTATGTACAATAAACTGTCCGGTATGACAGGAACTGCCGATACCGAAGCGGTAGAATTCCACAGTATATACAAACTTGATGTAGTTGTTATACCGACTAATAAACCTATGCGAAGAATAGATCACCCCGATATGATTTTCAGATCCGAGCGTGAAAAGTTTAACGCAATCGCAGAAGATATACGAACCTGTAGCGCGAAGGGGCAACCGATTCTTGTTGGTACAGTCTCTATTGAAAAATCTGAAGTGCTTTCGGCAATGCTTAAAAATAAGGGTATTGGTCATAATGTGTTGAATGCCAAGTTCCACGAGCGTGAAGCACAAATCGTATCCGAAGCGGGTAGTCCCGGAATGGTTACAATTGCAACCAATATGGCAGGACGTGGAACGGATATTGTGCTTGGTGGAAGTAAAAAACATGTCGATGAAATGGAACTGTATCAGCCAGTACATGATGAGAAGCTTTGGGATGAATTCAAGGTATTGATTCTATCGAACCGTTTTGATGATGCAGATAATTTTATTAATTCTCTTGAAGGCAAGGATAAGCATAAGGCCGAGGCAATAATTCGCGGTGGAAGAGAGTGGCTTGTTAGCCACAAAAAGGTTCTTGATGCAGGTGGCCTTTATATTCTAGGAACGGAACGTCATGAAGCGCGCCGTATCGATAATCAGCTAAGAGGTCGATCAGGGCGTCAGGGAGATCCTGGTGTCTCACGTTTCTATCTTTCACTTGAAGATAACCTTATGCGTATTTTTGGTTCAGAGCGTATTTACAAGGTTATGGATCGTCTTGGGATGGAAGAAGGCCAGCAGATCGAAAGCAAAATGGTTTCTAACGCGATTGCTGGAGCACAGAAACGTGTCGAAGGTCGTAACTACGAAATACGTAAACATCTTCTTGAATATGATGATGTTATGAATTCACAGCGTAAATTTATCTACTCTTTGCGTAATGAAATTCTTGAAGGTGAAGATATTTCGGAAACAATTAAGGATTATATGTACGAGGCGATTGAGGATGCTGTAGAGACTCATTCTATGGGCAAGGGATTCTCTGATGAGTGGGACATGGATTCACTTGTGTCTTTTATTAAATCCAAGTTTATTCCTGATTTTTCTTTTAATCCAAAAGATCGGAAAAAGATCAGTTTTAACGATTTTGTTGAAGAAACATTTGAAAAATTTGAGGCTATTTATAAGAGCAAGGCCGAGAAGATTGGTGTAGAAAATATGCGCCAACTTGAACGTATGGTCTCTTTGAAAATTATTGATACAAAGTGGCGAGAGCATCTTTATCAGATGGATGAGCTACGTGACGGAATTTGGACAGTAGGTTACGGAAACAAGCAACCTCTTGTGGAGTACAAGCTTAAGGGCTATGATATTTTTCAGTCAATGGTAGCTGCGTTAAAGGCCGATATAGCCGAGTTTCTTCTTAAAGTTCAGATTACAGAATCAATTCGAGAAGAGGCTCCCGCTCAGTATAAGCCTGTTGGCAGTGAACATCATGAAGAGGTCAAGCAGTTTGGTGCAGGTGCCGGTATCCCGACAGGGCAGTCGCAACACCGCAATCCGAATAAGAACCGGACTAAATCCGAACCTGTAGTCGGTGGTTCGAAAAGGGTCAAATCCCGCCGTAACAGGAGATAATAATGGCTTCTGAATTGATGAAGAGCGTTTCAGGTATAAGGGGAATTGTGGGTGAAACCATGACCCCCGAACTAGTGCTAAATATTGCTCGTGCCTTCGCGCAATATGTTCATTGCGGAAAGGTCGTTATTGGTCGAGATGGAAGATGTACCGGACACGCTATATCTGCGATAGCAGAGTCGGTATTGACTATGTATGGATGTGATGTTGTCGATTTGGGAGTAGTTCCAACCCCGACTGTACAGATTATGGTTGAAGAACTTGATGCTGCCGGAGGAATAATTATTTCGGCTTCACATAATCCAATTGAGTGGAATGCCTTTAAATTAGTCAAGAACGACGGCACGTTTTTAAACAGTCGTGAAATAGAGCATTTTTTTGATATACTGGAAAAAGGCAGTAACCGTCCCAAAGTTTGGGATGAGGTAGGTCAATCATATACAACTGATAACGCATTTACCTCTCATATTAGAAGAGTTGTAAATAATGTCTCTGTGTCAACGATCAAGCGACGCCGTTTCAAGGTAGCCCTTGATTCTGTAAATGCTTCGGGGTCGTACATTACAGCTGAACTGTTAAATTATCTTAACTGTAAAACCGTGCCTGTATATTGTGAGATTACGGGTACCTTTCCCCGTGTGGCCGAACCACAGGCTCAAAACTTGTCTGATCTGTCAGAAGCAGTTCTAAGATACAAGTGTGATGTCGGTTTTGCTCAGGATCCTGACGCCGACCGTCTGGCGCTGATTGACGAAATGGGAGCTCCGCTATCTGAAGAGTACACACTTGCCCTTGTGACGGAACACCTGTTATCAAAAATGAAGGGCCGCGTTGTGACTAATCTTTCTACAACCAAAGCAGTAGAAGATATAGCAGCAAAATATGGTGTAGAGTGTGTGCGTACACCGGTTGGTGAGATTCATGTGGTCGAAGAGATGCGACGAGGTGCACGAATCGGAGGGGAGGGAAACGGTGGTATTATCTCTCCTGATGTTCATTTGGGGCGTGATAGCCTCGCCGGTATAGCTTATATTTTGGATATGATGGCAGAGCGGAAAAAGACTCTTTCAGAGCTTTTTGATGAGCTACCCCGTTATCATATGCGCAAGGGGAAGGTCTCTTTTAGCCGAGCCAAATTGAAAGGGCTTTACGCAAAAATTAAAAAGACATTTAAAAATGAGAAGATATCAGATATTGACGGAATAAGAATAGATTTTAAAACTATTGAGAAATTTGAAAATGGCTGGGTTCATTTAAGGCCATCCAATACCGAGCCTGTTTTCAGAATAATAGCTGAAGCCGATACAATAGAAAAATGTGAAGCCATCTATAACTATTGCGGCCGTTTGATCAAGAGTCTGTAGTTCTTTTTAACAACATCCTCTCCTAATAATAAGATAATTTTTCCCGTTATTACTCGAAAAACCGCTAAAATAAAGCACTTTAACTAAAGTGCTTTATTTTAGCTTAATTAAAAACGGTAACCATATTTTTTAATTCACAGTTTCCGTTAACTTGAGCAGTTAAAAGTTATTACATATTGTAGTACAAAAATGCTTTTTGCTTAGGGAAAAGAACTTCTGCTATTGAACGGTTGTATCCGTTAATAAAAAAGTCATGCGCTCTTTTATCGATTTCATTGACCGACTCATATCCTGTAATTAAACTATAAAAATCACACTCTCTTAGGGCAAACATTTCATCGAATTCTCCAGAGTGAGGTTTTCTTATAATAGATCTAATTTTACCTTTGGTGATATCAATTTCGAGATAGTACCGATAGAGATTAATCTTAACAGTAAAACTTTCTTTTTCTAAAAAAGTCCCTTGTAATCTAGTCTCTAAAACCGGAGAGATTTTGTTCAAAAACCTTACAGTATCTATTTTGATTTGCCATGCATACTTTTGATCACATGTAGCTCCGAGATTTTCTGCTATCTTGTATACCGGATGAAAATCGGGTAGGTTGAACCTGATATATCCCATTTTCCTCTCTTTGGCCAATTTGCTGCAATAAACAATAATTTGCATGTA
>DAOTGZ010000228.1:0-4221 GCA_035447445.1 Spirochaetota bacterium
AACAGAAAACGAATTGAAGATCTGGTGTAAGGATAATATATCTAATTACAAAATCCCTCGAGCTTTTATCATAGAAAAACAATAAAGTCAGGCAATTAATAAAGTCTTGTTCTAATGCTTTATTAAAACAGCTTTATAGAATTTAATTAACAGGTATCAGGCCAATACTGCAAAAATACAAAAAGGGTCTCCCGCAAAGGAGACCCTTTTTGTATGTTATAGTAATATTAACCTTTACATGAACAAATAACTAACCTGCCATTCAAAACTGGTCATCTATTTTAGTGTCTGTGATGAGGATCACGCGGCTTCCAATTATCGTGAACCAAAGATACAACAGCCGCAAAAACAAGACAGAACGTAACAACTATCCCTATCATAACAGCCGGACTAATAATCGTCATTCCAAGCATAAACACCTCCTCTATCCGATATACGGAAAAGTAAATGCTATACTATTAATATAATAAACATTCGTAATATGTCACTTTAGATTACTTATTTTTTTCTTTTTTCTTTGTATTCCGTGTTTCAAAATCAGGAGTAGAGGGGAACTTTATAATTTTTGACGATTCCTTGTTATATTTTACCCGCATCTCAACCGAGTCCCCTACGAAAGTATCATAAACCTTGGTTAATCTGTTTACGGCCAACAAAAGATCCGCAACGCAGGCCTTCGCGGTTATCAAATCATTAATATCCGTCTGTCTGTTATAAGGCACAACACACCTCTTATTACAGGGAGTAGAAAAAATTTCTTCAAACTTTTCGGATATAAATATAACAAAAAAGAATTAAATGTGTATCTAAAATATAAGAAAATGTCTTTTTTTTATAATTTTGGCAGGTTAACTATGAAAGAAGCAAGCTATACTGTGGCAACTTTCTCCTTTTTTAACTTTTCAATCTTTCGAGCTGCACACTCTTCAAGATCTATACTGTTAAAAATTTCACGCATGTATGGATATTTTTCATAAAGATCCATGCGGCACTTAATATTTGAGTCTCGATAGTCCTTTAATATTTGCTCATTGTAATAAAACATATAAAACCCCATTCTTCGATAAAATAACCACTTAATGTCTATTCGGAAGCAATGGGGATTTATTATAGTGGTAAATTAAGGAAACCTCGAATAATTAACTTTTTAACAGTCGTAACTTGAAATTACTACTTTTTTATATGTCATTATGCAATCGAAAGGCTTTAACAGTATTTTCAAGCAACATTGTAATTGTCATCGGCCCCACTCCGCCTGGCACCGGCGAAATAGCAGCAGCAACTTCTTTAACTGCCTCGAAATCAACATCCCCGACCAATTTACATTTGTCCGGATTTTCCGGATCATCCACCCGATTCGTTCCAACATCTATAACAACAGCCCCAGGTTTAACCATATCAGCTGTAATCAAACCTGGCGAGCCTGCAGCAGCCACAAGGATATCAGCTTGCAAAGTAAATTTTGAAATATCTTCAGAAGCACTAT
This sequence comes from Spirochaetota bacterium, assembly GCA_035447445.1. GTDB lineage: Bacteria > Spirochaetota > UBA4802 > UBA4802 > JAFGJZ01 > JAFGRW01. Next base: position 1,487 of record DAOTGZ010000228.1, read on the forward strand.
GACAAACGGTAACAATACAATTTGCCATATCGTTTTTTTGAACCAGCATATTTGCAAGAGGTTTACCTACAATATTACTCCTTCCTACTATAACAACATGCTTACCTTTCAGGTCCTTAACAGTTCGTTTTATCATTATTTGACAACCATACGGGGTACAAGGTTGAAAACAATCCCTATCACCGATAACTATTCGACCCAAGTTTTCAGGATGAAAGCCATCTACATCCTTTAGAGGACTAATAGCTTCAATTACTTTCTTCTCATCATATCCCTTAGGTAAAGGAAGTTGAACTAGAATTCCATTAATTTTTGAATCATTATTTAATTCATCAATTAGCTTTAGTAAATTTTCTTCGCCATAATCCGCTCCAAAAGAGTACTCGTACGAGTTCACACCAATATCTGAGCATGCCTTCTTCTTCATGCGCACATAAACTTCTGACGCGGGATTATTACCAATTAAAACTACTGCAAGACCTGGAACGCCATGCGAAGAGAGAGAGATTATCTCTTCCGCCAGTTTTGAACGGATTTCCGTAGCGATCTGTTTTCCGTCTATTATATTTGCACTCACATTAAACCTCCAAAACCGCTTCAAAGGGATGCCCACAGGCATCACAGCGGCCGTTCTTTAACGAGACAAGCCTAACACTGTAGCCATTTCTGTCAATCAGCACTTTTCCGCAAGAAGCACAGTAAGAGTTTTGCATTCCGTTCTCGGCATGCATGTTTCCTGTATAAACATGCGCCAATATTGAACGTGCAAAAACATAAAGTTCTTCAATGAAAGAGACATCTGTGCTTTTTTTGTTGTATTGAAACGATGGAAAATAGCGAGAAACATGCCAGACCATATTTTTATCCAGCGAAGCTATCCACCTACATGCATCTTGCATTTCGCTCATGTCGTCATTCATACCAGTTACTACAAGTGTTGTCAGCTCGACATGAGCATAGTTAACTGCCATTTTGATATTTTCTAAAACAACTTCAAGTTCGCCTTTTAGAATACTCTTATATGTGTTTTTATTAAAGCTTTTTAAGTCAATGTTTAGTGCGTCAATATGTGGTAAAAGTTTCTCAAACGGTTTTTGATGAATGTAACCATTTGTAACCAGAATGTTATTAAGCCCAGCCTCTTTAGCCAATTGAGCACAGTCATATATGTACTCATACCATATAAGTGGTTCAGAGTATGTATATGCTATAGAAGGAGCTCCTGATTCAAGAGCCATATCAACCAGTTTGCGTGGTGAAACAATAGAAGAATTGGTAAAACTTTGAGATATTTGCCAGTTCTGACAATATGGGCAACGCAAATTACAACCGTAACTGCCGATAGAAAAAGCCTGGGAACCCGGATAAAAATGATACAAAGGTTTTTTTTCAATGGGATCAACAGCGATCGAGGAGATCATTCCATAGGATAAAAGGGACGGTTTACCACCTATAAGCCCCCGAACCCGGCAGAATGATTCAGCCGAATCCGTTAAAACACAGGAATGGGGACATAAGTCACAGATGTATTTACTATTGTTTTTGCTAAAGTAGAGAGCAGGTTCTGACATTTTAAACAGCCGCTTTCTTAATTTCTCCGTCCGGTTTAATCATCTCACAGTTGCCTTCGAAAACAACACCATCAGCAATTTTTAATTTTGTCGTGCGAATATTTCCATAAAGTTTTCCATTTTCATGAATCTCTATATTATCAGTGGCCTCTATATTTCCATGAATTTCTCCCGAAACAATCACAGACTTTGCTTTAACATTTGCCTTAACCATAGCCCCCTTGCCAATGACAAGAAAACCGTCAGAAACGATCTCACCTTCAAAATATCCATTGATTTGCAAAGATTGCTTATAGTTTAGATCTCCGTAAAATTCCGTATCGGCTCCAAAAACAGTAGCTACCATTCCAAAATCGTATACCGGATTTTTGTTTATCTGAATTATCTTTTTTGCCATCAAAAAAACTCCCTATTTTGTAGTCATTGTAAAAACTCCGTCCCAGTCTGGTGGAGGCGGATTTTTTTTGTACTCACGACATCGCTTTAAATAGCATTCCGAAGGACCGTCAGCCGCATCAATTTCAAGTGCCTTGGTAAATTCGGCCATAGCCTCATCCCATTTGCGATTGCGATAAAAAGAAAGACCTTCGTTATAATGGCCAAGAACAGCTCTTTTTTGTTCGGATACCATTGTCCCTCCCTCTAATCAAAAGCTGTGTGACACTCGCGTTGAGTCTCGTATATTTCAAACACCTTGTCAAGCATGGTAGTTTGGAAAAGTTTCATAAGATTATCATTGGCTATTACCAATTTGATATCGCCATGGTTGTCCTTGATTTTACGCTTAACAGCTACAAGAACACCCAGCGCTGAACTGCATATATGCTTAACATTGATCATATCAATACATATATTTGTGTTGCCTCCCGACAAACACTCCTCAAGAGTATTCTCAAGTTCCTCAGAGGCCTCCTGGTCGATTCTTCCGTCCAGTTCGATTATTTCCATATTTTCTTCAGAAATGCGTTTCATTAATTACTCCGTTATAACTAGTCATGGATATAATTATATATTCACACGAGCAATGGTCAATGAAAATACTGCATTGGCACCCATTTTTTTTATAATTCTTGCGCACTCATTGAGCGTGGCTCCTGTCGTGACCACATCATCAACAAGCAAAACTGTTTTCCCAATACAATTAACTTTTTTATAAGGTTTATA
>DAOTGZ010000229.1:0-4219 GCA_035447445.1 Spirochaetota bacterium
TGCTGACAGATTAACAGCCTCAAGGCCTGCCGATTGTAAAACATTGGTATCAGAACCACCACCCGAAGCCTCATAACGAGGCTTTATCTTTATACTCGCGCACGCTTTTTCGAAATGTTCTATTACTGGAGAATCCATTTTCACACAAAAACCTGAATACTCAAGATTTCTTTCTATTTTTACTTTTACTCTGTGTTTAAGCGCTTCGTTTTTTATTGTCTGTACAATTTTACTTTCAAGTGCCTTCATCTTTTTTTGAGAAAGCGACCTTATTTCGAGTGCAAACGAAGCATCAGCCGCAACTATATTTGTGGCTTTACCACCACTGACTGTACCAATATTTGTGGTTGTCTCTGCATCAATACGTCCCGAAGGCAACTTGGAAATTATACCGGCTAAAGCCGTTATCGCCGAAATGCCATTTTCTGGTTCCATACCTGCATGAGCAGCCTTGCCCTTTATCTCGGTTCCAACAAAAAGGTGATAAGGAGCCTGTATTGCCGCGGTTCCAATAGGACCACCGCTATCAAGCACATAACATAGTTTGGATTTAATAATTTTCAGATCCATGGCCTTCATGCCAACCAGACCGATCTCTTCGGCACAAGTAAAAAGCAGCTCAAGACCACCATGCGGAATTTTATTTTCAGATATGTATAATACAGCCTCAAGCACAGCAGCGATACCTGCCTTATCATCACCGCCAAGCACTGTTGTTCCATCACTTGTAAAACGCGTTTCGTTTTCGATTACTTTAATATTCTCACAAGGAGTTACTGTATCGGTGTGTGCCGAGAAAAGCACCGATTTTTTTGAAACATCCGTTGCCTTTAACTTCATCATTACGTTTCGTGATTTTCCGCAGGGATATGTTGTAAAACTTAATCCATGCTTTTGAGAAAACTCCTCAAGATAATCAATGACTTTTTCTTCTTTCATCGAAGGTGAAGAGATAGAAGCAAGATCTTTAAATATTTTATAAAGACGTTTTTCATTTACCTGATACATTATTTTTTCCTTAAAGAACCTGTTTATATGTTTTAAACGGCATAACCGCTCTAGAAATGGTAATTTTTCGAAGTTCCATTATAACTAAAATTCTTTAGACGTTATCTGATCCAAAAGTACTTTTTTTGAAACAATGTCAATCGAAACTACCATTTAAACAAAATTTAATTGTTAACTAAACATAACGGCTGTTTGAACCGGAGAACTTCTTTATCATACGGGTATATTCGGATAGAATGGAATCACGAAGTTTCTCAGTGTTTCCCTCCGCGTAAACATGTATAAACGGCTGTGAACCATCCGGCAATAATAGAATCCAGCAATCTTCGCGAACAATTCTTATGCCGTCGGTCAATTCTACTGATTCTTTAACAGAAGCCTCAGTTACAGCTCGCATTATTTGAGCTTTCTCGTTTTGTGTACAATCGATACGCTTGTGAATCATATTTATTTCAAGAAGCTCCCTTCTTAATTGAGCGAGAGACTTTTTCTGTTTAAGTACAAGCTCTAACAACATTAGAAACGTAACAATAATATCATTTTCAATTATAAGTGAAGGGTAAACCCCCTCTTCTGACACAGAATATATCTGAGTGGTTTTTTTGGGCGATCGTATTTTGGTTGAAATTCTTTTAACTTTTGCTCCGAAACCCGAAAGAATCAACTCAAGTTTTCGAGATGCTGTAACCGGAAGAAGAAAGACACGGGCATCGCGGTAACTTGCGAAAAATATTGACAACAGCATGATCATCTCGTCTTCGGAAAGAAGATCACCATGTTCGTCATAAACAAATATATTACTGCCGGTAGATGATACGATGGCACCGACCTCACCATTTGAAGCGCACATCGAGCTCAAAGCTCCACGTTCATTAATATTCTCATTTTTAAGTTCTATACCAATATCACCGTACTGAATCTGTCCGCGCAATACTGTAGTTTTTAATCCAAAGAATGAAAGCACATCGGGCAAAATATAGGATGAAGCTCCGTAACGACAATCAATAATAATAGGCATTTGAGACGACTTTAATAATTCATGATCGATATGGCTTGACAAATAATCTTTATATGCCTCTTTATATAGGGTCGAATAGTGTATCTGACCAACCTCATACGCAGATTTTCGGGGATAATCGCCTCGGTAAAAGATTCCCTCGATCTTTTTTTCTGCAGACAAATTAAGTCTGAAGCCGTTCTTGTTAAAAAAATTAATTACGATATATTGAAGGCCTGTTTGCGGTTTTGTTTGAACATTTATTACAAGATCCGTTTTAATAAACCGGGAAGCATAACGTGCCACAGAGACAGATTCAATTTCAAGATCAAAGACATCGACACCCATAGATAAAAGACCAGAGGTAATTGCCCGTTTGATTAAACGTGAGGCACCTGAAGCATCACGGCTGACAATAACTCGAGTGTTTAATCCCAACCAGGCTCCTACAGCCGAGCCAAGTTTTGCGGAAAACTCGGGTGTGATTTTAACATTAAATGAGCCGGTAATAGAAGAGTTATTAAAAAGTAATTTTTTTTCAGAACGCCCCCAGATAAGATCAGTCGTTAATCTTGTACCCTCTTCTATAACCTTGTCGGGCCAGACTCTTATAGTCGAGGGGATCTCGGCATGAGCTCCGATATGGCAATCATCGCTTATAACCGCCCTTTCGTATATTGATACATTTTCTTCAAGAAAGCAGCGTTTGCCAATAACAGCACCGCGGAGTTCGGCACCAGGACCGATTATTGTACTATGGAGTATAACGGATCTACGAATAGAGGCCCTGGCTTCAACAACACAGTTATTACCTATGATTGAGTAATCAGAAATTTCCGCGCCTTTTTTAACTTTAACAAAATCACCTATCAATACGGGACCTTGTATCTGAACTCCTTCTTCGATCTGAACATTTTTACCTACCCAGACCTGCTCATCAATCATCTTTCCCGGAATTATTACATCCGCAACACGGTTCAAAATATCCCGATGTACGGAGAGAAAAGAGTCGATATTACCAACATCACACCAGTAACCATCTACAATACATCCATAAATAGAGACCTCTTGCTTTTCAAAAAGAGGAAACAAATCAAATGAAAAATCGGACGGCTTGTCAGGCTGAACAAACTTATTAATGAAACCTGGTTCGATCACATAAACACCGGTATTTGCTGTATCCGAAAAGACCTCACTCCATGACGGTTTCTCCAAAAATTTTTCTATTTTTCCACTTACGGGATCGGTTATTACTATACCATACTCGGTTGGCTCTTTTACGCGTTTAAGAGCTATCGTGAAGTCGGATTTTTTTTGTTTGTGAAAATCAATTATTTTTGTAAGATCAAAATCGATTATTCCGTCACCAGAGAGCACTATAAAAGTGTCATCAAAACCTTCCGAGGCAAGGTGCACTCCGCCTGCAGTACCTAGAGGGGTCTCCTCGACCGAATATGTTATTGAGACATCCCATTCTGAGCCGTCACCAAAATAGTTTTGAATATTTTCCGGAAGATAAAAGAGGCTAATTACGATATCGCTGATACCATGACGCTTTAGAAGCTCGACAGCATGTTCGATGACTGGTTTGTTTACGACCGGAGTCATGGGTTTAGCACGGTTGGAAGTTAGAGGGCGAAGCCGGGTACCTTCTCCGCCCGCCATAATAACGGCCTTTATCATAAATAATCCCTTAAAATATTTTTTACAGGAAGACAAAACTTTATTCACAAGCAGATAAGCATATATTATAATATATAGCTCTCAAAATGATATGTCAAACAACTTTACAATATGAAAGACATATAGGTTAACCTCAAATAATAACTATTTATAGGGAACTTCGAAAAATTACCATTTTCGGAACGGCTATGCCGTTTAAAGCATATTAAGGACAATATTTCTCGTTGTCACTCGAAATACCGCTGAAATTTTTAGCTTTAAGGACAGCTTCAAATTTCAGCTTTTTAAAGGAATTTTTCGTGTTACCCGTGGGGCTTTTATCTTGTGCTAAAAGCTTATTGTCTGATAAGAACAACCTACAAGGGCAAGTTCCTTTGCTCATTCGTCCAGCACCATTTTCTTTAAAAAATGGTGCTGGGCAACCTATGCTCACTCGCAAGATGACTCTTGCTGCTCGCATATGCAACCTATGCTGGTCGCAAGATGACTCTTGCTGCTCGCATATGCAACCTATGCTGGTCGCAAGATGAC
>DAOTGZ010000230.1:0-4212 GCA_035447445.1 Spirochaetota bacterium
AACCACATAGTCAAAACAATTGCGTAATCCTCAAGCGCGATTGTTTTGACGGATTCGGGCGAATAGCCCGAAAATGTTCCATGCTTATCACCACTTTCGCGGAGTGCCAGCGACGCGAAGTGGTGACTGCCACGAGGGGCTGCCGTCCCTCGACCCTGCAGGGTGAAGATTATTTATCAGCTTTGCAAAGGTTTTTTCAATGTGGTTTAATTGATAACTCCTACTTTTGGATGTTCGCTAAGTTGACATCCTGTCAAAAGCGCTACAACGCCGGCATCGTGCCGGCTTCAGAGTACATTATTTTGAAGTGCTGGTTTTATGGATTTTGTTCTACACGGCATCTAGCGAGACGCTCGATCGAGCATCTTTAGGGTACTTTCCACAGAGACTTTTTTTGTATAAAAACCTGTCTTTGACTGAATCAAAAGAGACGCTCAGCCGAGCGTCTTTACGATGCCTTTTTAGTGATATTTTGGCATACAGAATCATATCTGGTTTTTCATTTTTCATTTTTAGTTGTTCATTGCCTTATCTGTGGAGTGATAACGACGCGATGCGATAACATCCTGTCAAAAGCGCTACCGTGCCAGCGCCAGTTTATATAATTTCAATTGTAGGAAGCAAGATCTGAAAATTCGATTAGGTTAAGTCGTCATGAGAGACAATCTATAGAAGAACATATTGTTACTTTTAATTGTGGCAGTCTTATAAAGGTAAAAAAGCCCAAAAAAGTAGATGAAAACGTTACGCAATTTATTCAAAAAAAGGCGCAATTTTGTTGATATATACCAACTTCAGATACACATACATTCAGCTTTATAACATGACATCATGCGCAATGTTTCATTTGCAATATTAATAATGATTGTGGTTTTAATTACTATTTACAATAATTGATATATTAGTTTCAAAATAAAATTGTTTGTTGGAGATATTATGATTAAAAAACGTAATGTATTTATTTCTGCTTTATTGGCGTTGTTTTCTCCTGTAACGGCATTTTTGTATAACGGTAAAGTAGTTTTTGGCGGTATTTTGGTCTCGGTAATGTATCTACTATTTTATATATTATTAATTTCAGGTATTGCTCATAATTTTTATGGATTTTTAATTGTTGGATTGTATATTATTGCTTTTACTCTATTTATTATAATAGATAACGTTGTAACAGCAATTAAAAATAAAAATTATGAGTTAAAAAAATATAACAGAGTATCAGTTTATATAATAAGTACTATATTGTTTGCATTTATTACAGGGTCTGCAAATGTTTTAATAAATAAATATTTCTTTCAGCTTTATTCAATACCTGCCGGTTCAATGGCTCCTGCTATTGTTGAAGGTGACAGTGTAGCAGTAGATAAGAGTTTTTACAGAAAACATAAAATCAAGAGAGGTGACCTTGTTGTTTTTTTATATCCCAATGATCGTTCAGTAACTTATGTAAAGCGATGTGTTGCTGTTTCTGGTAATAATCTTGTTATTGATGGAAAAGATATTATTATAAATGGCAAGAAGATAGTTGAAAATTATCCTCTTATGTATAATGATGAAGATTCAATTTTTAGGGATATTTATGATTACGGTATAGTTCCTGATAATCATATTTATGTTTTGGGTGATAACCGTGATAATTCGGCCGATAGCAGGCATTTCGGTGTTGTGCCGGTTAAAGATGTAATCGGTAAACCGCTCTATATTTACAATTCAAAAGATAGGTCGCGAATTGGCCTGGAGCTAAAATAGCGTATGTAAAATAGTACATTTCAATTAAGTTTAATCCTGTAAAGATTGTCGTTTTGAATTGAGATTTGACGGCTTGGAATTATTTATATAAAACTATACATGTAACCACATTGGACAGAAGATATATCTTCGAATTTTTGGAGATGGATCGAACGAAGTGGTCCATCCATATTATTTTTTCCCGAGTTGTAAAGTAATGATTTCAGGCATGCCGGCCATTTACATGAAACAGTAAAATTTTGGTAATGGTGCTGAAATTATTCATATAGGTCTAAGTCAGCAGGTTTCTGTCAAATTGGTCAAAATGTTCGATTATGGGGAAATTGAACCCGGAATAATTCTCTTTTGTAGAATTTACAATTATGATATTCGCAACTTTACTATTCATGGCAGCCTGAATGCCTGAGATAGAGTCTTCAAATATGATAGTCTTTGAACTGTCTATGCCCAATCTGGATATTGCTTTTTCAAATATATCAGGGTGAGGTTTTCCTTTTATTTTCCCGTCGTTATGAATTATATGTTCTTCAGAGAAGTAATCCAGTAAATTCAGTTTATCAATAAAAAAATCCACGTTCCTTTTCCCTGATGCTGTTGCGATCGCGATCGGGATTTTCTGTTCATTTAAATGGTTTAAAAGGTCTACGGCTCCCGGCGCAAGTTCCATTTTATGTTTAAGGCACTCTTTTCTGTACAGCTGCTCCTTTTCTTCTGTATATTGTTCAACTTCTATATCACTCAGTTCCCGTTTAAAAAGATATTCAAGCGTATCCTTTCCGTTTCGCCCATGAATATACTCTTTCTTTTGAGATGCCGTCATATTAATGTTATGATTCTTTAAATATTCATCCCACGAGCTCTCCTGATATTCGGAATCCCAAAACAAAGTACCATTAAAATCAAAAATTACTCCTCTGTCTTTCATGACGCTCTTCCCTTGAAAAGAATTTACCTGTCGTTAAGCATAGTTATATAAACATAATAATATTTCCAGAAAAAAATAGTATTATATAAGACTCATTTAGAATCTTAAATGCAAATTAATTAAAATATAAGTGTATCCTTTATTGGTGCTGAGTCGGACAGCTCCGAGAAGCTGTCTATTCTGTTTGTGATGCGCTTCCTAAAATTGTCAAACCAATCAAGCACTTCTTTTGAATATTTCACAGTTATCTCCTTCTATTTTGACCTCCAATGGAGGTCATACTTATTACTGTTATGCCGGTTTTCTTTCCATGTTTAGAATATTTTCATAAACCGTTATATTTTTAAAGTCAATAATTTACGAATCAAAGTTTCCAAAAAGCTTTTCGTTAATTAAAGATCAGAAGTGGGTTCTAGAGTATTAACATGAAACCTTGATCTTCAATAATGTACAATAAGTAAATAATAAGAGAATTGCGCGATAATTTATTTCAGGATTCCAATTCGCCGTAAACGCCATCCCACTTTTCAGGGGCTACCAGTTTGATTCCTGAAAAGCTATTCTCTGAAAGATATGAGCAAAGTTTGCCTTCAACTATAATTGGGCTTCGAAACATTTTAAGGCGGTAAATACTGCTGTGAGAGACCTCAACATCCTTCAATACCAGCTTTTCCATGCGGACAATAGCTGTTCTGCTTTTATGTTCAATCGCTCGGCACTCTGATTTGTCTAAATATATAGCATCAACAAGCCCTTTGATATTTGCCGCATAATAGCCGCTTTTGGGAGAATCTTCTTTGGGTAAAACAACTGTTGCCGGGTAATAGTCAATATTATCGATCTGATTTTCATCCAGTGTGTTTTTTAGCTTTTCAGAAACAACAATACATCCGGCATCGCTTAACGCAAAATATGTCATAGCTTTTGACGGTAGGGTTTCGCAGATGAATTCAAGGCGGGACAGGTCAACATCACTTGAGCATATTGATGAATTTCATTATTAACTGTACGATTGACCTGTCTGCGGCATAACAAGATATTGCTTGTAAAGAAAATTGCAACTAAAATGGGTGCTACGAACTAGGACGCGCTATCATGAAAAATTATCAAATTATAAACTGGCAAAGGTTTGACGAACTTGCTCTTGAATGTTTCAAGAAACAGATCAGATCGATTGAAGATCTTGCCGACAATGGGAGTCTTGACCTTTATGATACATGGCATCAACTTTAATATCAGTCACATAGATTCTAAATACTATACTTATCAACCCGATAAAACACACATCCTGTTATATCATTCTTTTCAATAGCCATTTTAAGCCTTTCGCTAAAAACAGTTGTCTCAAGATTTCTTGCTAACCGAAAGATGTCCATATTTGCCTGAATTTTATCCTCACTCAACACAAGTTTGTCAATAAACTCAACATCACCATCATCGTAACAGGTTATTTTCGATTGCTCAAAATCAATACAATCAATCGCGCTAACAATGTTAACAATTTTATAATCCATATAAGATTTCCGTTTATCCGGATCAAT
>DAOTGZ010000231.1:0-4171 GCA_035447445.1 Spirochaetota bacterium
ACTTGGGAAAAAGCCTATGGAAGCATCAGCTTTTATTAATGGAGCACGGCTAAGTAATTATGAGTCTTTTCAAGAATAGTTTCTTAATGCTATAACCATTCCTATCTTTTTTTAAGCAAAAAGAGCAATATCCCACCAGAAAAAATAACAGATGTTATAATTATAAGTATCGAAAAGAGTGTTTTCCCTGAATTTTTGACCTCTATGAAATCAGCATTTTCGACAGGTTCAAGAAGTGTTCCCTCCGTCTTATTGGAGTTTTCAATCGTGTCTCTGTAGTGCTCCATATCATAAACAGGTTTTTCCGCGAAACTATTACCAAAAAGAAGTGTTAAAGAGGTATCGCTATCGTTCTTGAAAATAATTTTGTCTATCAGATAAAAAGCCTCAATTTCTTCGATGCTTAAAGGATTGTCATCTTCGTTGTAAATGGTAAGTATCAGCTCTTCGCTGTTATCTGGGGTCTCTAAGGAAATAGTTTTTTCTTCGATTGTATCGGTATTGTTTATAATGGAGTAAATGTAACCCCTCTTAATGGTTCTATTATTGTTTCGAATATCATAACGCCTTTTAAACAGACCGGGGCATTTTATTTGTAAAGAATTAAGATTCAATAGATTAGTATTTTTTAAAGTTATTACTGTTTGTTTCTGATCTTCTTCTATTTCAAAATTCATAACGAATCTCTTATTAAATGATTCGGTATCAGTTACGGTTAAGTCGTAGCCCGCCTTCAAATCAAAATCCGTGGTATTATTTACCGGTGCAAGAAAAAGAACCCTGTAAAAAAGATGATTTGAAGTTACATCAAACAATACATCATTTTTTTTGATATTCTGAAGATTGTATATAGTATCCTTTGCAAGCAGTGTCCAGGATGAACGTTCGCCCCGTCCGTAAATCTCGATCTGTACAGAAAACTCTGTGTTATCGGTGATAATATTGATGAAATTAATATTTAAATTTTGTTCATTGGGAGGTGAAGTTATTTGATAATCGTTATAATGGTAAAGAATATCATCTCGCTTTAACTTGCCAGAATCAATAAGATCACAGCCATAAATTGTTGTTCTTTTAACGGTAGTTCGTCTGCTTTTTTGAATTATGAACGGGTGAAATTTCTCTTGATTATCGATAATTCTTAAATCTGAAAGGTCTTTATTTAAAACAGGGTAATGTCTTTGATCAAGCTCTACTTCGATGTAATCATTTTCTGTTTTGGGAACAACTATTGTTTGTGAGAAACGGTAGTTATTACGGTCATCATCTGCAGATAAAAAAAACGGATAGATGATAATTAGCAGAAGGATAAATTTTCTCATATTTTGTCGACCGTCTGTTTCAGTTTTTGATATATAAAGGATATTGCAATCAGGATTACCCCATAGCTAAAATATGAGACTATCTTGTATTCAAGTTTAAGATTTGAAAGATCCATTATAAAAAATTTTGCAAGCGTAGAGATTACAATAATAAGACCCATGACTCGTATCAGTCGGTATCTTTTGATAAAACCGTAGGTAATAAAAAGAAGAGACAAAATAAGAAGGGAACCTGTTAATATTATCGAATTAAAAGAGAGATCAAACTGAACTACAAGGGTAGCAACAGTAGCTGTAAGTATCCAGAAAGCAGTTATAAGAGGGAAAAGCTCAAGTGATGTATAAAGTGATTTTAATATTTTGATAGCGCAATAGGCAATAACAGCAATGAATATAATGTTATAAATAATCAGTATCATAAAAGCTAGGCCATGAAGGCTTGTGCTGTTTTTTTCGGTTATTCCAAGCGGTATTGTGAAATTTGCCACAGCTATAATTATTGCTGCAATAGACCATGAAACAAAAGGAAGATATTTGTATGCTTTGCCTTTGAATAATTGCGGTATTAGCATGTAAAAGCCAAAAGCCAAATGTGCTGTTGTAAGTGCAATCATTACAAAAAAACTGATTAGCTCTGATCTTCCGTAAAAATAGAGTGGTATTTCTGCTTGGGCAAGGGCTTTGGTATGCAAAGGAACAAGGGTGAGTATTAAAAGCCAGACAATTCCCAGATTACAGAAACTAAGGATATCTGCTGTTTTGATTATTTTGTAGTCGGTTTGTCTGTTTGATAAGTTTTTATAGTAGGCCATTACAAGTATTGAAGCTGCTGTCAGAGAAATAAACTTAAATGAGAAATTGCTGGAGTGTATACCGCTTTCGTAGTAGGGAACCAGATTATACAAAAGAAAAAACAGGGCTGTTAACGCGCCAATTACCTGACCCATTTTTTCTACTGGAGGGTAATTGTAACGGTTTCCCGCGATAATCAGAAAAACTGCCTGAATTATCCAGCCGAACAGTGCCCAGCTTATTCCAAATTGAAAAGGAATGGCCAGAACTGAAAAGGTTAAGGCTGCTCCGAAAATCAGAACAGTAAAGATGTGATCCTTCGAGAAAAAAAAGTGTAATAGAACAGCTTCTGCAATAAAGACAACTGTGAAACAAAGTGCGATCAGTCCCTTGTAGCCATCGTAATCGTTTAATTCGAAGAGTAGAAAAACAGATAATGATATAACAAAAGAGTGCAGCACCATCAGGGCTATTTCCGCAACATTAGGGGCAGTTTTATGCCGAAGCGGTTTAAGTAAAACAACTGATTGATAAACTATAAACGCAATAACAAGGTATATAACCGATGCGGTGAAATTCTCAAAATTAAAAACAAGATAAAGTAAACATGGGATATTCATAAAATAGCTTATAAAAGTTACGGCACGCCAGGTTTTTGTATATGATATTGCAAGGAGCACTGTGTTAAGAACAAGAAGATACAGCATTGCTCCATGTTTTGTGGTTTCGGTAAGGTCGAAACCGAAGGAGTAAGAGAAAAAAGGTAAAAAGCCGCCGATAAGTGCAATTATTCCAATGACCTGTGAATTATAGCGTAATGTCAGGAGCACAGATGAAATGGCAATCACAGCCGAGAGTGCAAGTGCCGGTACCATACCGATAATTTCTAATACAAAATGTGAATAGAAAAGTGCGCCGTAAAGTGCGGCGATACCACCGCCGGTAAGACCGGATGAAAAGGAGCGCATTTTTTTCCTGAAAGTAAACTCTCCGCCCGCAGATAACAGCAGACCGATAAGAAAGAAAAAGCTGCCTTTGTGGTAGTTGTTGAAAAACCTTGAATAACTGTATTGCGCCAGGGCGCCGATACCCAGCAGAATAAGAACTATTCCCGCACGATTAATAAGGCCGAGGCCTATTTTCATCTCTATTTTATTTTGACGAATACGTTTTTTAACTGTTTCTTCATCAACTCCGGTATCCAGTAATTGCTGATACTCTTTATCCGCGGAGTCTCTCAGTTTTTTCAGTTCTTCAGCCTCTTTTTCGCGAATCCTGAATATTATGCTGTCTATTTCTGTAACAGCAGATTGCACCGTTTCACGGATTTTGTTGTACTCTTCAGTGTGTTTTTCATCAATGCTCTTGTTGTAAGTATTTAGTCTGTTCTTGCAGTTCGATTCAAGAGTTTTTAACAGGTTTTCCTGTTTGTTTTCACTGCTGCTAAACAGGGTTTCCAGTTTTTTTCGGGATAATTTAAGTATACTGATTTTTTCGCTTGTGATCTGTTCGTAAAGCGCCTCTTTTAGTTCACTGTTCTTTTCATGAAGATCTTTTAACTCTTTGCGCAATTCTGATGATAACCGGGAGAGCTTGTTAACCTCTTTTTTTAAATCGCTATTTTCATTAAAAAGGTCACTTCTTTCGAACTCGGTAAGAGCCTTGTCCAGAGCTGTATATGATTCTTTATGATCATTTCTAAGTTTTTCCAGTCTTTCGATAATATCCATAAAAACTCCAGATTGGGTAATTGTTTTTCACAGGTAAGAACTGCTGAAGTTATTGTATATAAACGGTTTCGGGATTGCAATGATATTTTGTATGTTGCTGTTAGCTTTTTCAAAAGCTAACAGCCCATCCGTTACGTGTGTATTTACATTTGTATTGCGCTTTTGTCCTGTTAAAGATTTCATTATTAGTTAGGGCTTATTAAGTTAGATATTTCTAAAAACAATAAAGATTAACTCGAGCAAATCTTGAATTTCACGATTTATAGTTTGATAATAAATTATTGTGAAAAAAATCACAAAAAACCAATTATTTCTTGCAAAAATTAC
>DAOTGZ010000232.1:0-4169 GCA_035447445.1 Spirochaetota bacterium
AATATAGTCCGGGGTGTCACTAACGTGCATTACGAGTGGGCTTTTTCTATATAAAAGATGTTTTGGTACAGTGGGAATATTGAAAAAATATTTTATTCCGGATATCATTTTTGTTATCATTTTAATTGATTTTTACCTGAGAATAATTTGGATCCATGTTAAAGTTATACTATTATTTTGCACAAATAAACCTAAAATGCAAATAAAAAGTTAAAATAATTGATAAATAATAATTATGAATTATTGAAATAATTGATAATTGTTTGACGCGAAAAAATTGCCAACCATATAATGGCAACATATTTCTGGCAAAAACAAAAGTATAGGAGGTTTATGTGGCACGAGAAAGATGGTCAAACAGGGGGGCTTTTATAATGGCTGCCATTGGTTCTGCTATAGGACTTGGTAATGTATGGCGTTTCCCATATCTTGTCGGTACAAGTGGTGGAGGCGCTTTTTTTATACCATATGTAATTGCTCTGGTTACAACAGGAATACCTCTTGTGGCGCTTGAATACTATCTTGGTATTCGATATCAGCATGGACCCAGTGAAGCTTACGGTTTTGTTAAAAAAAGAACCAATTTCATAGGATGGTTTGCTCTTGGTATTGCTGCCATGATTACGGTGTACTATTCGGTGGTTATCTCTTACGCTCTAAATTATATTGTCGGTTCTATAGGTGTTAAGTGGGCCGGTCGTGAAAAGGATTATTTTTTTACAGATATACTTAATATATCCGGCGGGCATTTTGATTTTGGAGAGCAGGTATTGCCGCTGGTTATTGGAAACGCTATTGTCTGGATCGCAATTTTTCTGATTATCTTCAAGGGAGTGAAGGTTGTTGGTAAAATAGTAACTTGGACAGTTGGAATCCCATGGGTACTGCTCGCGGTTCTTATAGTGCGAGGAGTGATGCTTGAAGGCGCGTTTACAGGTCTTGATTTTTATCTGTCACCTGATTTTTCCAAATTGGCTGATCCTCAAGTGTGGCTTGCTGCTTATGGACAAATTTTCTTTTCGCTGTCACTGGGGTTTGGTTTAATGATAGCCTATGCTTCTTATATGCCAAAGGATTCAGATATTAATACGAATGCTTGGGTTGTAAGTTTTGCAAACTGTGCGACTTCATTTTTTTCGGGATTTGCCATTTTTTCGACAATTGGCTATCTTGCGGCTGTTAGCGGTGTTAATGTTTCTGATGTAGCTGCCAGTGGGCCGGGTCTTGCTTTTGTTGTTTATTCAACAGCTATTGCCCAGCTTCCTGGAGGAATCATTTTACAGTCTGTTTTTGGGGTTCTTTTCTTTATAATTCTTTTTACGTTGGGTATTGACTCGGCATTCTCTTTGGTAGAAGGTGTTGTTACTGGTTTAAAAGATACATTCAAGATCGACCGCGTAAAAGCAACTGCGGCAGTTTGTGTGTTTGGTTTTTCTGCAGGTCTGTTGATTACTTCACGTGCCGGTTTATACTGGCTAGATTCTGTAGACCGTTGGATGAACTGGGGGCTTGCGATTGTTGGTCTTATGGAGGCAGTATTGATTGGGTGGTTTTTCAATGTCAAAAAGGCTTCCGAGGATATAGATTCAACATCTTCGATTAAATTTGGTTCTTTCTGGATAATATGTGTTAAATATATTACTCCAGTCATATTGCTACTCATTATCGGTACAAATTTTTACAGTGAGTTCAATGGCATTTATGAAGGCTATTCTAAGTCGGCCATTATGATAAGCGGTTGGGGCTTGTTAACATTTCTTATGTTTATAGCTCTAGTTTTACAAGATAGGTCTTCTTTAAAAAACCCTGTTGTCATCATCGGTTATTTGGTCTCCTTTGCGGGGTTTTTGTTCGCTTTTTACAGCTTTTATGGTCCAGAAATTCAAACAAGGTTTATTGCCGCGGCAGTTATGGTGGTCTCTCTGGCAATAGTTGTGTTCTGCTTCAAAATGGCGGGAAAAAATCAGTAAGTTTAAATACTATAATAGTTGTAATTGGAGGCCAATATGAGTTTAGGTGCGATTGTTTTTCTTGTTTTAGGATGTATAATATTCTTTGGCGGAGTTGTTTACGGTGTTATCAAGATGAATAAATAGTCCAATATAGTCTGCCTTTTAATGTGTAAATTGGGTGCTGTGATTACAGTGCCCAATTTATTTCTGAGAGATAAGTCTTAACTTTATTTTTTTCTGCAAATATTGAAAAAGCGGATAAGATCTGCCCTTGAAAGAAGTTCGGTTTCATTGAAAAAAGCGGACGAGCGTTGCTGCTTCCATTGGTTATAAGGTGCCCATACATTATAGTACACTGAAGGGTAAAAATCTATTTCAAGTGAGTTAAGATATTTTATTGTTTCGATCACCTCTTCTTTCGTTTGTCCGGGTAAACCCAGAATAAAATAGGCACGAACATCCATACACATCTTTTTTGCGTAAGATATGATTCTAAAAAAATGTTCTGTTCCAAAAGGTCTCTTCTCCAAAAGTTGAAGTTTCTCCGAGTGGGTAACCAGGGAGATGTTGATTTCATTGAATCCTGTCTTTTTCATGAGAGAGATTATCTTTTCATCAAGGTTTTCAATTGATATTCCATTCATTGCTGTAAATTCTAGTCGTATGGAATTTTTTTTCTGATATTCCAATAATGCTTCAAGAAGTTTAACCGCTCTATCTTTTGTAATAAATAGGTTTTCGTCTTCAAAGTTAAAACAATTAATATTATATTTTTTTATACATTCATCAATCTCTTTAATGATATTATCACTATTTCGATATCGATGGCTGTTTCCCCAAATTATCTTTCCTGAGCAAAACTTGCAATTATTAGGGCATCCTCTTGATGCTATGAGGGGTGTAACATTTTTCTTGTAAAATTTGAATTGGCGTAAATTTAAAAGTTCTCGTGCGGGTGAAGTAATGGAATCTATGTCTGCAAGATTATTCTTGCGGTTTGTTCTTGAGATGCCCCCATTTTCTTTATAAGATAACCCCTCAATACTATCAAAAGGTTTGTTATAAAAAATGGCGTTTGCCAGTTTTAATGCTGATTCTTCACCTTCGCCTTCAATAACAAAGTCTGTAGCTGTATTTGTAAGAAAATGATCCGGGTATAATGAGGCATGGTATCCTCCAACAGCAATAAAGGAGAAAGGGTGTATTTCCTTAATAGTATTAATTATATTTTCACACTCTTCATGATAAGTGGTGAACATTGATGATATCATGAAAAGGGAAGCCTTACTCTGAATGATTTGCCTGCGTATTTCTTGATAGCTGAGCCCGAAGTGGTAGTAATTGTGAAACGGAAAGCGCAGTAAAGGATCAGAATGGTTAAAATACTTTTGAAGATAATCAAAAGAGCTGGGAATACTCATAATATGTTTTTTGTTGCTGTGGCTATCAATAAGGGAAACATTATAGCCCGCATAGCGTAAAGTGCCTGCTATATAAAGCAGGCCAAGAGGTTGACGTCTGACTTTTGTATAATAGAAATCTTCTATTGGAGGATTAATAAGACATATTTGCATCATGATTTTTTATCAATTATAATAACATTAGGCAATTATTCAGAATCGCTATTGTCACCATCTTCTTCATCATCGGGGATTTCGTACTCTAGTCTAAGTGTATATACATATTCATCAGTTGCTGTTTTATACGCATCAAGGTACGCCTCGTTTATCTTTTCACCATCCTTGTATATCTTGATTTGTAGATCCGAACCGGCTGTATCTTTTGTAGCAGAAATTTCTATAATGTCTTCGGCAGCGACATCTTTTTCATAGACATATGAGTTGGTACCAAATTTTTCCGGATTCATATTCTTGATCGTGCCATCGACTGTATAAGTACCCCAAAATGTAGCATCTGGTTGCGAAGAAGCTGTACAAAGAACCTGTATTGTGTAATTGGCAAGAGGCTCCCCTTCACAGGAAGGCAACAAAAAAGTGATACAAAGAAATGTAATTATAGATACCAGTTTTAGTTTCATAGAACACCTTAAATAATGAATAAATTTTCATTAGAATTTGGTGAATTCTAATGAAAATCATCTCTTTTATAACAAAATTATAGTAATAACAATCGTCTGTTGCTATTATAAAAATAATAAAATTCTATACGACTTGTGTTTGAAAGATAATTAAAAAAATCAGGCATTTATAATTGTTT
>DAOTGZ010000233.1:0-4168 GCA_035447445.1 Spirochaetota bacterium
AATTCTGGGTATCGAGCAGAAAAGCAACGATCCTGTATCTGAACTGATCCAAAAGGCTCTAAAAAAACGCTCCATGCTAATTATCCTAGATAACTGCGAGCACCTTATACTAACAGCGGCTCGCATCGCAGAATGCCTTCTCGAAGCCGGTAAAGGCATCAAAATTATAGCAACAAGCCGGGAGATGCTTCAGATCCGGGGCGAAAATATCATACCCGTACCACCTTTAATGTTATCAGATAAAAATGAAAAATTTTCACTTCCAAAATTCGGGCAATACGAGGCTGTTAAGCTTTTTATAGAAAGAGCACGCGCAGTGCAACCATCGTTTTCTGTTACATCAGAAAACGCTCCTGACCTAGCGGATATCTGTCAGAGAGTAGACGGCGTTCCACTGGCCATAGAGCTGACTGCAGCCAAAATACAGATACTGCCACTAGATCAAATTCGCGAACGGATCAAGAATCCGTTAAAGCTTCTCAATAGCGGGTTTCGCACAGCGACCCCCAGACAGCAAACCCTGCGCGGCCTTATTGATTGGAGCTACGATATTCTTGAACCGGACGAAAAGATTCTTTTTACAAGACTATCTGTTTTCTCTAGCAGTTTTGATATGAGTGCCGCCGAAGCTGTATGCGGCAATGATTGTGATGTACTGGACGTTTTATCAAGACTCTGTTCAAAATCGATGGTATTTCGTGAAGGCGACTACCGATTTCGCCTTCTTGAAACATTACGCGAATACGCCAAAGATAAAATCGGTACGGAAATCAGTATATTTGAACAAAAGCATTTTGAATACTTCAGCACACTGTCCGCTGAAAATCATGACCTCTATTATGGTGATCTGTTTTTAAATAAAAAAAACAAAATGCAGACCGAATATGAAAACTTAAAACAAGCTCTGTCATGGTCCATTCAAAACTGCCCTCTTGAGGGTTTAAAAATGGCTCGCGATATTGCACCTGCTTGGTGGTCTTTGGGTAACAATGTCGAGGGTGCACGATGGCTTGAACTGCTGCTCGAAATACAAAAGAAACTTTCAGAAAGAGATCTGACTCTTGAAGCCGACGCCAACTGCAGTCTGGGTGTGATTTATCATCAAATGTTAAAATTGGACGATTCGGAAAAGTGTTCACCAAGGCTCTGCTTTATTATCAAAAATTACAACTTGATGATAAAGCCGAAAGGAAGATTGCTTTTGCAAAAAGAGGTCTTGGGCTTGCGCAATTAATAAATACATTTTTCCTGAACACTCAGGATGACCACTCCAAACAAATCCGTGACTGCAAAGCAAATTTTGACGATAGCTTAAAGCTTTACACCAAACTTGATGATAAATGGGGTATTGCCGAAGCTCTGGCTGGCCAGGCAATGACTAGCGCTATTGTTGACAACAACTACCATGATGCTCTGAATCTTATGAGTAAAAGCCTGCAAATAAGAACTGATATCAGAGACTACTCTGGCATAGGTTGGGCCCACTTTACAATTGCCGACTACCTTCAACAGCTTGCTCAGGAAGAAAATGTAATAGAGCATCTGGAAAAAGCCAAAGAGTACTTTACGCTTGCAGGTGACAGATGGGGTCTTGCAAACAACGGTGAATTTCTTGGATTTTGCCTAATGATTGAGAAGAGATACGATGATGCTGAAGCTGAGCTTTCGCAAAGCAAAATGCTTCATAGCATGATAGGAGGCATAAACCAGGCAGATTATGCCAAACTTTATTCGGTCATGTTATTGATAGAAAGAAGAGACGATGAAGATATCGAAGAAAAATTATGGAAAATCATTAACAGAGCCGGCGCGATTGGCGAAGAATTTATTCAAATTTACGGCTTCGGAATTCTTCTACGCTATTTTCAACTCGAAGATCAGACCCTAAAAGTCATAGCGACTATCGACCACTTTAGAACTATTTCGGCAGGAATGTTCACTAACCAAAAGAACTCTTTTATTGGGCTCGCAATTACATATCTGCTTTTAGCAAAAAACAACTACAACCAAGCTGTGCAGTTTATTGCAGCCCTGTCTAAAAGGTATCCGCAGATGTCACATGAAAAATACAATATTGCCTCCCTCGAATATAAGCGTCTTACTACAATTTTAAAAGAAAAGCTTGGCAATAATGATTTTCATGACCTTACTGCCATAGGTGAATCCTGGTCCAATCAACAGTTTGATGATCAATTAACTGAAACTTTTTAGTATAATATCACCTTTTTAGTGATTTTATACTTGACTTTTTAATTATTTTTTTTATATTAACAAAATAATTGAGAGTGCGTAAGGGAACTGGCCCGTTGACGCACGGCAACCTGTCACAAAAATAAAATTGATAAGGTGCCAATGCCAGCCCATTTGGGGACGATTTGGTTCTGTTTACAGAGCAACCACTTCCGTATCTCCAGCCTTAACGTACTCCGAAAATTTCGGAGGTTCTATTATGAACGAAAAAAACTTTAAGCAGGCAACTCTTGCTCTGCACGCAGGATTCGATGGTGATCCCGCGACAAACTCGTGCGCAGTACCGATTTACTCTACAAGCTCTTATCTTTTTGATAGTACCGAACACGCGGCCAATCTTTTTTCACTAAAAGAGTTCGGAAATATCTATTCACGATTGGGAAACCCCACGGTGGATGTATTTGAAAAAAGAGTAGCGGCACTTGACGGCGGTGTCGGTGCTCTTGCTTTTGCAAGTGGAATGGCAGCCATTACTGCAACAATTTGTACTTTGGCACATGCCGGAGAGAACATTGCGGCATCAACCAGCCTTTACGGAGGCACTGTAACTCTTTTTAACTGCACTCTTGCTAAACTTGGAATCAAGGTAAATTTTTTTGACCCGGATGATCTAGAGTCTCTCAAAAACATCATCAACAATAAGACACGAGCTGTCTTTATCGAATCAATCGGAAATCCAAAAAATGATATTCCCGACTGCAAGGCAATAAGCTCAATCGCGCATGATGCCGGCATACCTCTTGTTGTTGATAATACAGTTTTAACTCCTATTCAATTTCGTCCAATAGATCATGGTGCCGATATTGTTGTCTACTCGGCAACTAAGTATCTAGGGGGACACGGCACTCATGTCGGGGGAGTCATTGTTGACAGCGGAAGCTTTATCTGGGCAAATGACCCCGACAAATGGCCCGAGTTTTGCAAACCCGACCCATCTTATCACGGACTAGTGTTTACAGAGGCTCTTGCGTCTATCGGCAATATCGCCTTTATTATTCACGTGCGCACACACTGGCTTAGGGATACAGGCGCTTGCCTAAGCCCCTGGGCTGCTTTTTTGCTACTTCAAGGCATTGAAACTCTTCATCTAAGGGTTCCTCGCCATATAGAAAACGCAAATATTGTTGCCAGCTATCTAGCTGATCATGCGAAAGTTCTTTCGGTTAACCATCCGTCACTGAAAACTCATCCACATCAGAGCCGAGCAACCGAAGTTTTAAAATATCCCGGAAGTCCTATTGTAGGGTTCGAGGTCAAAGGCGGCATTAAAGCGGGATCTGCGCTAATTGACAATGTTAAACTGGCAAGACATCTAGCAAATATTGGTGACGCAAAAACCCTGATCATTCACCCAGCAAGCACTACGCATCAGCAACTCGGCGAAGAGGAGCAGCTTAAAGCCGGTGTCAGTCCAGGTTACATAAGACTATGCGTTGGCATCGAAGATGTCAATGACATAATAGCCGACCTGGAACAGGCGCTATTGGCAATATAACCAGTTATTAAAACTTTACACTCAGTGCAGTTATATTGTACTGCACTGGGTATAAAATCAGAACCGTTATTACTATATACCATACAGGACTTATGCCTATGACAAGAACAGACGAACAAAATTATCATATCAAAGAATACCATAAATTCTTTACAAGTACTGAACTACTTATATTAAAAAATGGAGATTCACTCTCTGAGTTTACACTCTGTTACGAAACCCATGGAATTCTTAACGGTGACAGCAGTAACGCCATACTGATTTTTCATGCCTTAAGCGGCGATTCACATATTGCAAAGCATCACAACGATGACCACCCTGGATGGTGGGATGTCCTTGTAGGACCCGACAAATATATCGACACCAATACTTTTTTTGTTATCTGTGCCAACACAATTGGCGGCTGTAGTGGGTCAACCGGTC
>DAOTGZ010000234.1:0-4163 GCA_035447445.1 Spirochaetota bacterium
AACAGGGCCAATCGCCGGAGATAAACCGATCGTATATATTCCGGATTATTATTTAAAATGGAATATTCGAATGTTTCCCTCTTCAGCGGGGTAACCCCTCCCTCGTTATATACCAGCCTTTCAAGTATTTTTCCTCTTTCTACTACTTTACTGGATAAAGGAGAATAAGTGGATTTTTGCAGGTCTATGCTTACACTATTTTCATCTAATGTATTATCATGATTCGTAAAAGTGTATTCAGTGCGGCCGTTCCCACTCTGGTACTCCGCAACTTTTGAATAGCTGACGCTCCCGCCTTCAGCATTACTTGACACGGGTAAGAGCGAGTTTGAAAAGAATCTTTCTGCAGTGTATGTATTTCCGTTGAATAATTTTCCTTGATAATTGCTCCAATAGTATTGTATTTCTCCATTTAGAATGCCGGGCAAATAAGTATAGTGGGTTGAATAAGAATTTGTCCCGTCATTTTCGATGATTTCTTTTGCGCGTAACCCGCCGCCGGTTTTTTCAGCAGATGATTGTATAGACAATGCTCCTGTCCCTACATTTCTTTTCACAACCCGGTTATACTTATTAGGTTCATACAGAAATTTCTTATAGCCGCCCGTAGGGTATCGGATTTCTTCCAGTATTCCGGCCTGCTGATACGCAGGGTCCGGTTCCCTAAAGGCGAAATACGCGGACATACTTGAGGACGATGCGGGATCAACCACAGCTACCTTATTGTTATAATACCCCCAGTGATCGTATTTTGTATCCAAAAAGCCTGGGATTTGTATGGTTGTATTATATACAAATGACAGGAATGGAATGGTTTTGGTTCCGCTTTCTTCATTAATGGAAGAGAGCTGTAACCTTGTGCTTAAGCTTTCATTGTACTGAAATTTAAAGCTTTTGTATGATGGTATAATAATCTCATCAAGTTTACTTGTTTTCAAATAATTGTAATCTATAATCTTCTCCCCTAATGGAGTATATCCAGATATAATCGGAAGTTGCCCTTCAAATACCGGAATATAGATGTATCTGTCCCAGCCTTGAGCGACATCATAAAGGAAGTTGTGTATTTCATTATAATTATACCTTAGCGTTGCCGAATTTGAACGGTTAAACTCAATTACTTCATTAGGGGTGCTGATCTCTGACAAAAATACCGGCCTGATAAATTTGCCGTTTATCCGATCCCCGGCTGAAAAACTACTTGCTGACACCCTGCCCCCGAATATCCATCCAACTCCAGATGTCGCATGACCGGACATCTTGTTTACACTGTAATACTTTGAGAAATTAACCCATGTGTCGCCTATTTCGTAATTGAATTCAACCGTATCATTTTTGGGTGAAACGATCTTTGCCAAATACCAGGCCGAAAATTCTTCAATGAAAAACTGCTCAAAAAAATCTGCGGTAATTTCAATTTCTCTGAAATAATCCGTGTAGATATTCAAAGTGCCGTCTTCATCCTTATGATACACGCCAAAATAATACTTGGTCCCATCCGGAGCCGTAATGCAAAAACCCATAATTCGGGAAACCCTCCATTGAACAAATCCATCAATGTAGCCTCCCATGCCATTGGGCAACATGTTACTTTTATAATAAGTAAATGATAAAGGCGATGGATTGTTTATATTAAAAGCCACTCTGCCATCATATATAGGGATGTTTATATAAACCAACATATCAACAATGTATCGCTTATCCGTACAAATAACCTGGCCATTCTCATTGATATAGAATTTTCCGCTATGGCCGCAAAAGTTGAACATAAATTCATCGGGCTCAAGCTCAAACATCTGATTCTTTGCCCAGCTCTCTATTTGTGATGGAGTATTCCAATTAGCATTTCTTATGGCTGGTGTATTAAATGCGTAACCCACAGGATATTGGTTTAGCAGATGGTTTTGCCCGCTTGCTCTTAAAAAAATCTCTTCCTCTACGTATGTTTCATCAGGGGCTCCTTTTACAATGCGACTAACCATTCCGCCAGCCCTTAGCGACCAATTCTGCCCTACCCACGTGGGCTGAGCGTCAACTTTAACTCCGGAGGCGTCATAAGCCAGGGAAATTGGAACCTCTATCTCGCCATGTTTTAACGTATAGATTGGCACATTGATGTTCACCGTCCCGGAACTAAGTGATACCGGAGTTTGTACTTCTTTCATCAGCGATGAGATTTCGGGACTTTGTAAAACCGGAGGCTGATAGTTCTGTTGTGCAACCATCTTACAATGCAGGGATACCACTAAGGTTAACGCCGCAAAAAGTATCTTCTTCATGTTTCTGATTTTTTTAGATCATCAGTCTGTTATTTTGAACCGGGCACCCACTTGTTCAACACGTGATTGTACTTTTTCATCTTTACATCGGCAGTGTCCCGGGGACCCGAAGAAAAGTCGTTAACAGTGTCTTCTCCGGTAGCATCTGGCAATTTAATCTTCATTGTTTTATCAATTGTCAGATAGTTGATCAGTGCGGTATCAGCTCTTTCACTGTTGCTGCTGTCTCCCATTTTGTAGATATATACGGGCTTTGATGTGTCAACGGGCTGGAAGAAGCTCTGATGAACCGACCTTTGCTCTTCAAAGGTCGTTTGTACTGTTGCCTGGATTTTCATATCCTTAACAATAATATTCTGACCAACCGCCTTTGGATTGTTAAAGACCATGATAAATAATACGATTAGCAGAAATTGAAGCTTGCTCATGACTGTGAGTATTTATGGTTAATGATTCTGTTTGCCTGTGAGATTCTCTCTTGTATAAAAATCAACTCCTGACTTGATCCATTTTTTCATACGTACAAATATGTGCAGGGCATTAGAGGGCACTTTAGCAATAATGACATAACAAAAAGGTCATCAATACTATATCATTATTTAAATCGTAAAAGCTCCGCTGTATGACTTACCCAATGATGTGGTAATATGAATTCTATATTCACCATTCGTCCCGGATAATTGAATAGCGCCATTTTGTTGCCCTGACGGGAAGGATGCAAAAAATTCCTCTCCGGTTGTATTGTTACGAACACTAATAGTTACCGCCCCAATATCTTCATAGAAGACAAACCCGACAGACTCAGCAGAAGTGTCATAATAACAATATATGGGTGCTTCTACAACATTCCGGGGACGGATCTCTCCCGAGTCTTCTGGCACAATAATGACAGGCACCGTTTTGCTTCCATTAGAGATTTCGTAAGCAACCGCACTATTCAGGATCGAAGCTGAAAGTAAAAAAGGAATAATGAACAGATAAGAGGACTTTGTGTTCTTCATAAATTAGGTAGTTTAGTTTTGGTTATTTAACAGTTGTATCAAATTTACAAGTTATACAACCCGCTACAAAAAAATAACTCTTAAAAAATCTGTCATCCCGCAGCAGTAAATTAATGAGTATTAGACGATTAATTCAGTGACAGATAATAAAATCTGTCACTGAGTTACATCTCACATTATCAATGACTTACATGTGCATCGGACAGATAGCTTCAATCCAATGATTTTCAGCGCATTAGGACAGCAGGATGAGAAACCTCTCTTTATCGGGGACGTTGGATTTGGCAATTTTTTTCTTCAGCCGAGACTTACGGGTATAAACGTTTTGTATGCGATCATTGATAAAAATGCTAATCGTACAGGGCGAAAATCCCGCAAATAAAAAACAAAATAATTCTATTTCTGAATCTGTAGTATCCGGAATCTGGGTTTTCAACTTTTCTATAACATTTTCATTATAGAGATTTACAAGGTCTTCTAATTGCTTTTTGGTACTCTTATCCGTGGCAAAGCTCTCGATAATGCCCTTGACCTTATTGAATATGGCGATTTGCTCGCTCTTGGTGGTATGCCTTTCGTAATAGGTAGAGCAAAGCTCATCAACCAGTGCAAAACGCTCTTTAAACAGCTCTCTGAGTTGTTCAAGCATACGCTCTTTTGAGGCTTGAAACTCCAGGATTTTTTCCATATACCGCATAGCCTCAATATTATTTGCTTTTATAACATTTCGCAAGTAATAGATAACAAGTGATACCGAGAGCACGATAATAATGATTGCCGCTATCCAATACACTTTAGTAATTTTTAGTTTATAGGCGTTTAGTTCGGATTTCTCCTGGAAAAAGTCGCGTTGAGCAACTACTAATGACTGATGTAAAACACC
>DAOTGZ010000235.1:0-4151 GCA_035447445.1 Spirochaetota bacterium
CCATACCCGATACCAAACAAATTTTTTGTTTACTTCAATCAGGCATAAGGTCCTTAAGCATCTTACCGCCTACACCGATATTTTCTTTGGGCAACTCATTAATAAGTATCGTAAACTTCTCCTTACCCAATCCGGTTATTTGGCTCGCATCCTCTGTAAATCTTTCAATCATCTCTCTTTTTTGATTCTCGTTTGCCTGGCCTTTACCAAGCTCTACACTAATTATCGGCATATCAATCCTCCACTACATATATTGTACCAAACTACAACTAATGTATTTTACTACACATTTTGTAGCAAGAATTTTTTTAGATTTTTCTAATTTTTATCTTTACACATGACATACTGGCCGGATTTTGATACAAAATATAACTCTAATGCTATTGTATTTTTTATTTACGATTTGAATAATTCGTCACGATGATATCAAAAATTAACGGGGAATATATGAGGTCTTTTTACAAATATCTATTTTACACTATTACTGTACTACTCCTGTTCGGGACTTCAATTCTTGCTCAGAATAATGACAACAAGCCGGAAAACATCTCTCCCCTGCCCCTTAACAACGAATATCAAAACAGAACCGCCGAACATATCGTCCGTTACGACATTTCCAACAGTGAACTCTTTTATACAATTGGATTTATATACACTGTTATACCCTAAAAACTCAGGGTTACTCCGGCTCCGGCAGGAAGCAAGTTCAAGCTGATATCAGGATTCAGCATGCGGCCTACCCTGTGCAACTCCGGCACAAGAACACCAATTGAAAAACCCGCGATAAGCCCAGTAAAAACATCCGAGTAAAAATGATCACCCGCGGCTATTCGAGAAGCCCCAACGGCCGTGCATCCCAGTGCCGATGCAGCCCACAAGGCTGTCTTGTATGGACTGTCCGGATATCTAACCGAATGAATATATGCTATTGCAGTACACGCAGCCATGGCATTTGATGTATGTCCTGAATAAAAAGAGCGGTAATCCCAATTGTCATTACGAGCCTCATCACGTTCATCAGTATACATATATGGCCGCGGGCGCGAAAAGGAGTGGCACATTATCTGATTAAAGGCAGCATTAACCATAACCGATTCAGAAATCATGGTAATATCCTGAATAATCTCGGATGAGCTGTTATTTTTATCGTATAAAAAAGTAAGCCCGTACACACCCAGGGGAACAGCCACTACACCTATATGCGAGGCAGTTCTAAACCCGTTGCTATTATTATCTATCACACCGCGATCCAGAGAATTAACATCATTTCGATCAAGAGATTCCGGATCACGGTATTCAATTTCGCTCTCTGTCAATATTGGCACAAAAACCACCATTGATGATAAAAGCATGATTGAGCCGTCTACAACGGGATCGACTCTGAAAACCGAATTATTTTTTAATAATGCACCATTACCTGAAACGGCAGTCTGTGCATTGATAAAACCAGGCAGCATTAGACATACAACAATAAGACAGTTTATCAGTCGATTCATATCACTCTCCGCAAAACCTGTACCTGTTAAATCTCTCCGACCGCCATAAAGTTTACAAAAAACCTTTACGGCAAATCTTAATCTTTATTACCAGATTCTTACAACCTGTAACTTTTTTCAACTTATAAAATGGGGACGGTCAATCAGCTGAAAGGTGGCTAACAATCCCAGATGAATAGTTGTTGACTTATAACATGTGTTATATATACTATGTTATGTATCGATTTAGGAGAACTGTATTGCCACCATTAAGACAGTACACAAAAACAATCATATTAAACGCAGCCTTCGAACAACTGCGGAAAGACGGTATGGAAAGTTTATCAGCACGCAGTATTGCAAAGCAGCTCGGTTCATCCACTCAACCCGTATACAGCGCCTATAAAACAATGGATGATCTCAAGCAAGAACTCTTGGACAAGGCTCGTGAGTTTAGTATTACTTTTTTAATACAAGAAGGCAACACGAATAATGCTTTTTTGAACATAGGCATACAATATCTGAAGTTTATGCATCATGAACGACAACTTTTCAAATTACTCTACCTTGATAATTCCAGTTCATATGGTTCTGCATTTACTCCATTACCTGCCAAGCTTATTGAACAGATGAGAAAAACCGACTACCTTTCTCGACTTGATGAAAAATCCCTTTCGCGCCTTTTATTCAACATGCAGATATACACACACGGTCTTGCAACCATGATATTTTCAGGGCTTATGCAATACGATGAAGATCACGTTTGCAAACTACTGAGCAATATAGGAAAGATTCTAATTAAGCACGAATTATCAGAAACCGAACAATTAAGTAACAAAAATCATACCAACAAATAGTTAAAACAAGGAATAGTAGGAAAAACAGATGAAAATTACAATTTTGAACGGCAGCCCAAAAGGCGATATGAGTTTAACCATGCAATACGCTGAATTTATTAAAAAAAAATTCCCAAAAAACAAGTACACTACTTTTAACATTGCTCAAAAAATTAAAAAAATTGAGTCCGAACCTGCGGAATTTAAGAAAATAATGGCTACGATTAAAGAGAGCGACGCTGTTATCTGGGCTTTTCCGTTATATTACATGCTTGTACACGGTAGCTATAAACGTTTTATTGAGCTAATCTTTGAACGAAAGGCCGGTGCGGCCTTTAAAAACAAGCACGCGGTAACACTCTCTACCTCAATTAAATTTTTTGATAACACAGCACATGACTACATACACGCGATATGCGATGATTTACAGATGCAATATGCTGGATATTTTTCAGCATCGATGAATGACTTAAAACAAAATGAAACGCAAAAACAGCTAACCCTTTTTACAAAAAGATTATTTACTGCCGTTAATAACAAAGAACTGTTTGCCCGCAGCTATACTCCTATCAACTACAAACAGCAAAAATACAGTCCGGGTAAAGCAAAACCATTTATTGATAATAGCTCGTACAAAATCATTGTTCTTTCCGGAGGCATTAAACCCAAAAGTAATCTTGAAAACATGGTAAACTGTTTTAGCGGCCAATTTAAAAATGATATTGAAATAATAGACCTTTCAAAAGAAGACATAAAATATGGCTGCCTTGGTTGCTGTCATTGCGGATACGACAACACTTGCATCTTGGAAAACAAGGACGGCTACGTCGACCTATTCAAATCAAGGATACAAAAAGCCGACATTATCATCGTTGCGGATGAAATACACGATCGTTACCTCTCTTCGACATGGAAGGCATTTCTTGACCGCAGTTTTTTTAACACGCACAAACCATCACTTTTGAATAAGCAGATCGGGTTTTTAATATCCGGTCCATACAGTCAAACCGGTGGCACATTACAAACCATCTTGCAAAGCTGGTGCGAATTTCATAAAGCCGGCAATATCGGAGTTGCTACCGACGAACAGAGTAGCTCCAAAATAACCGACAATCTGATTCGCCATTTTGCGGAGAGAGCTTCTTGGGGATTGAAACAACAGCATATTACAACCGACACCTTTTTACATGTGGGGGGATTCAAAATATTCCGTGATGAGGTTTATGGGCCACTTAGAACTGTTTTTAACGCGGATCACATCTATTACAAGAAAAATGGATATTACGATTTTCCACAAAAAAAGATCGGCCTGCGAATGTTAAACGCGGTGTTAAAAATACTTCTTAAGATTACCCCAATACGCAAACGCGTTTTTACTCAAGAGCTTATTCCCGGTATGGTTGCACCATTAAAAAAGATAGTAAACAACACGAAAGCCTATTCATAAATGAACGTCATATTACAGAAGATATTTATGCTTATGTTTACAATGCGAGACAACAAATCAAAACTTGCGTTTGAACACAATAATCTGAGCTGTACCTAAGATAAAAATTGTGGTGAATTTTTTAAAGCAGTCTTTAATAAATTCACCACAATCACAATTTTTTACGTTATTCATGCCTGGTAGAGATTTTTTACCGAAATCTCTTTAAACGCAGAGCATTTGTCACGACCGAAACTGAAGAGAACGACATCGCTGCTGCCGCAATCATGGGGTTAAGAAGAGGTCCGCCAAACAGATAAAAAAGACCAGCAGCTACTGGTATTCCAAGCACATTGTATCCAAAAGCCCAGAACAGATTCTGTTTAATTGTACGCATGGTTTGGCGACTTAATC
>DAOTGZ010000236.1:0-4138 GCA_035447445.1 Spirochaetota bacterium
GCCTTTCTGAATGAGGAGGCGGGAAGACCCCAGCAAAACAACCTTGATATTTACGTGTTCACGAGTGTCTTTATCCCACTGCTGCTTGACGACTTCGCTCCAGTTCTCTATCTTTTGTATTTCATCAATAACAAGGAGGTATTCGGCAGCTCCGGAGGCTTTCATTTTCAGCCTGGCTGTCTCCCAAACTTGCACCAGCCATACCGGGCTGGTTGCTGTAATCGCATCCGCAGATTCATATACATAGGGTATGGAACATTCAGGTAACAATTGGTTTATCATAGTGGTTTTACCCACCTGCCGAGGACCAAGTATTACCTGAATGAACTGTCGAGGCTCTTCAATCCTTGACTTAACCTGTTTTAAATAAGCGCGTTCGTACATTTTATACAATTTACTCAATACGGCGAGTAAATTTACTCAAAATATCCGGAATTCCAAAAAATGAGTGTGATTGCTTTTTTCGGACGGATGGGAGCGGGTAAAACTACCTTCATCAAAGCTTTATACCAAGTCTTATGGACTGGAGATCAGGTGAATAGTCCCACCTTTACCTTGGCCAACGAATACCTGTCCATAGAAAGGTATTCGTTGGTCAGTTTGATTTTTACCGCATCAAAAACCTGCCGGAAGCCTGGCAGGCCACCCTGTACGTTTTTCCCTCCGGGGACGGAAACTAACAGTGAGCCGAGACTTTCTTGGTGTTGAATATTTTTGATTATCAGACATGTGTGTGTTTATAGGTGCCAGATTAATTAGCAAAGTTACTTCCTTCCAGGTTACTCATAGTCATCAGCATATTCAAGAAAAATAGTGAAAACAACATCCCAATTCAAAAAAGCCACGACATTACAGCTGTTCACAATCAGTAGTCGATAGTAGTGTTTAGATTTTCCATATTTATTTGATAGATTTTATCAGATTCAACAAGTTTTTGCAATCTAAACGTGTAACATTGTCAGACTCAAACCGACCGAAATCAAACCCATGTTAACCGAATTCAAAGTTGTGTAATTAATCGCCTGCGATAATTCGTAATTTTATTCAATATCGGATTTTTTTATGTATAAAAGTCTCATTCTTATTACGCCAATAAATAAAATAATCATTAATCAACTATGTTATGAAAAATAAAACAAGCGTTTTACTTACATTTATTTGTTTACTTGTAGGTACTTTTTCATTATTTTCTCAAACTTCCCAAATAAGTTCTTCAAGTTATAATAGAAACAGCCTCTCGGTTCATTATGTTGAATTTTCGCCTGCGCTTTCTTATTCCAAAAAAGCATATGATATGGTAGATGTGCCTGAAAAATATGATGACAACACTATTGCGGACAATGTCATAAAGCTTAATATGCGTATTCCATCAATTGATGGTAACATATCGTTAACTCTGAGTAATGCCATCAAAGAACAAAAGGTTGTCAACAAAATCTTGGCAAATATTCTATTGGATTCAAAAGGAGTGCCTACAGTTGAAAAATTAGCAAAAAGAGGTTTATATAATGCTACTGACCGAGATTATTTAATATCACAAAGTGCAAAAGAAGGAATTTCTCTTCTGCAACAATATGGTCTGGAAACAATGCTGGAACGTATTTATTTTATGGTTATAATACCATATTCGTTTGATTATGGTTATGATAAAAACAGAGAATGCTACGGTTATAAAACAGCGTACAAATCTTTTTTCTATTATATTGATTTAAAGAATATGCTTGACAGTAATTTTTGGGAACTCTTTTGGTGGCAAGGATATGATCAGGACAAGCTAGATTATTTCATGAATTATGACTTCCCGATAAAGGCTTTACATGTGAAACAAGGGACAATGTTTGCTGAAAAAGAAAATCATTCCATTTTAGAAATTCAATATATGACCTTGTCTTCGATTATAAATTATCATATGATTGAAGTTGAGCAAGAAAACGAAGAATTGCAAGTTAAAACGCCTGTTTTCTCTGTTTCTCCCATTGCATCAAAAATTGGGAAAAAAGAAGGATTAAAAATCGACAATTTGTTTAAGGTAACAGAATTCAGACAAGGTAACGATGGCGAAATTTCCGAAAGGAAAGTCGGACATGTCCGTGTTAAGCATGTGGCAGATAATCGTCATGCAACAACCGGGGAATCTGAGATGTCTCTTTTTTATAAAGCACCTGCTGGAAATGTAAAAAAAGGGATGTCATTAACAGAAGTTCCTGAATTTGGAACAATGACTGGTTTTGAGGCGGGTTTAAGAGGAAGCTTTATCCCTATAAATGATTCTGACCGATTTATGTATGTTGGAATAGTAATCGAACAAATAACCCATATGTGGAAGGGGAATAGAGTCGCAGCTGGTTATAATTATCTTATGAATATGGAAACAGGAGGGTATTGTAATTTGTTTACAGCCGAAATAAAACAAGAAATCCAAATGAACAGGATTTCTATAATACCCGGAATAGGATACGGATACGCCTATCAAAAAAGTCAAAGTGTCAAAGTTTCAGGAGTAATTGCCAGTTTAAAAATAGCGATCAACCTTGGTAAGTATTTCCAAATAAATGCGGGTCCAAAATTGTTCTATTTTTTAGATGATTCAATGAATGGTTTATATCTAACTGCTGGTCTTCGATTATTCGGATTCTAAATTTCTAGATATGAAGTATTATATTCTTATTTGTATAAATCTTTTAATAATAATATCATGCGGGACATCACGACAGAACCATGCTATTATTGAAAAGCGATCTACGTATATTTACTCGGATGCAGATGGATGGGAGGTGTTTGAGGTTAATTCCAGGGGACGAAATCTTCGGGAAATGTCCAAAAATGCAAAAAGTAAAATCGTTGAGGAACTGATTCGTTACGGTTATAAAGGTCAAATTAATATTAATCCTATCCTAACAAATCCACGAGTTTTAAAGGCGTTCGAGAAATCAAACACAGATATAATAAAAAAAATAATTGGAGATGATGGTTGTGTACAACTCTACACAAGAAACGTTGAAGGCAGAGTTGGCTCAAGAAATCAATCACTCAACCAAGCCACTTTTCTTATTAAGGTACAGGTGAATACGATCAGAAATATTATAACTGAATATTATGAAAACTATTAGAATTATCATTGCTCTTGCTTTTTTTGCCGGATGCTATGCAGATAGCGCGGTAGCACAAAAAAAAGGGAATTTTTCAATTGGGAATTACGAGGTTCAGTTTATAAGAACCGGTGTTGAAGGGACCATTCTGTTTAAAATATTTTCCTATGGCAAGAATTACGACAAAGCTCTGGAAAACGCAAAACCTGATGCTGTCAAAGCCGTTATTTTTAAAGGAATACCCGGATCAGATTTAATGAGGCCAATGGTTAAGGAGTATGAGATATCCACATCGCAACGTCATTTTTTTGAAGATTTTTTCAGTAGCGGATACTATTTAAATTTTGTGTCTATCTCAGGTGATGGGAGTGTAGATCCGCGTGATGTTCTAAAGATTAAAAGGCGACAATACAAAGTTGGAGTTGTGGTGTCTGTTCAAAAGAATAATTTGCGTAAATACCTTGAAGAGGCAGACATTGTAAAAGCCTTAGATTCCGGTTTCTAAGCATAAAAAAACAATTATGAGTTTAAAGAAATATTTTTTTGGAAGTAAGACGTTATTATTGACGCCTTTGCTTATTCTCGCGTCAGCGACGTTAGGTTTTTCTCAGGCAAAGAAACCTACTATAATGGTTGTGCCAAGCGTCAACTGGTGTGAACAAAATGGTTATACTTACCAATATAATGTTCAGGGTCGTCCTCAAATCATGCCCGATTACGACTTAGCTATGGCAAAGAGTACTGAACTGAAACTAGTCATTGCTAAAATAGCCGGTATGATGGGAGAGAGAGGTTTTCCTCTAAAAGATTTGGAAGCAACATTGCAAAGTATAAAAAATCTTGCTGCCGAAGATATGGTAACAACCAGCAGAAGTGGTGCTGAAATAAGAGAATCACCGCTTGATCAGCTAAGAAGAGTTGCGCGTGCAGATATTATAATGGAGTTAACGTGGAGTGTTAACAAAAGAGGTCCATTCCAATCAGTTTCATTTATATTAAGAGCTTTGGATGCCTACACCAACAAACAAATTGCAGAAAGTGTTGGAACA
>DAOTGZ010000237.1:0-4130 GCA_035447445.1 Spirochaetota bacterium
TTGAAATAAACGGACAGACCCCTGAAAAGGTATCCCGTTATCAGGTTAACACCCTTGAATATAACGAATACCGGATAGACACCTCAATTTACCAAAACGAGCAGCAGCTTTCAGAAAAGATAAAAGAGCTGGGTGCCAGGAACCTTATGGCTAAAATTGAGTTTACCGGTCCGAACCTCTGGAAAACCTGTACCATTAGTGATTCAGCCTCACTCTTTTTTAATTTGGAAACAGATTGCAAATACAATACAGATATTGACTCACTAATTCATCAATTTAGGGATGAAATCTCGATAAGGGGACTTTTTTACAGAGAGCTTGAATTACGATTAGCAAATTCTTCAGAGATTAATGGCATAGATACCACATTTTTAAACGCCCTTCTTAACAAAATGAACTCAACCGAAGAACTATGCGAGGAGGATATATGCGATTTATACAATGTATAGCCTCCCACAATACACTCTTTAACAATACAATTATACAATTTAAAGAAGGCACAAACATTCTTTACGGAGAAAGTGGCTCAGGCAAAACCAGGCTTGTTGAAGCCATCAACCATACGGTTTGGAACCTGCTTTCTTCTAGAGTTTTTTCAAATGACGAAATAAACAGCATTAACCTGAATATTACGATATCGCATAACGATAAAGACTTTAGAATAATCAGGGATAAAAGCGGTATTGAAATTCAAAATCTGAATGATTCCTCTATAGCATCGTTGAACTCTTCGCATGGTGAAGAGGAAATTCATTCGATAATGGCCAAATTTGATGACAGCCTTTATAAGCTATTGAGCTCCGTTAACCACGATGTATACCGCAACACCTCTTACGTATCTTCTCCTGTAAACGAAAAGAGTTTCTTTCCTGACTTTAAAACAGTACTGCCACTTGTTCTTTCAGACAGTACTCATTTTTTTAACCACAGAATATTTTTGAATGATTTTTTAAAAAACGAAGCAAATCCATTCACTTTAAATTATAACAAGATAAAAAAAGAGCTAAAAGAGATGGATCACGAAATAGAGATCAAAAATCTCCGTTTCTCCAAATTTTCCAAGATTGAACAAGAAAAAGATGAACTATTTGAAGAGTATTCGGATTACGAAAAAAAAACAGAAGAACTTCTAAACAAAATTGAAAAATTAAAACTCCTTGAGTCACAAAAAGAAAAGTACACCCTGTTATCTGCTGATAAAAAAAAATTGAATGAAAGCTTTGAAGCCGAAAAAGAATTGGAAGAAAATATT
The DNA here is from genome assembly GCA_035447445.1 of Spirochaetota bacterium. GTDB lineage: Bacteria > Spirochaetota > UBA4802 > UBA4802 > JAFGJZ01 > JAFGRW01. The sequence goes on from DAOTGZ010000237.1 coordinate 1,253, forward strand.
AACCATCTGTTGGATTGCATAAAAAAACAGTATCCACTTTTTCTCTCATTAGATAATGCCCAAAAAAACTCATTGCCCGAAATACAGACAACCTTTACTTCCATTCAAAAAACAATCAATCTCATAACTAAAAGGAAAGAAGCGAAAGCAAAAACAGCACAACAATGGAAAAAAACCATGGCACTAGTTACCATAACTCCACTAATTGCCGCTATATTTTTCTTTCTTAACAGACAAATATCCCTATATGGATTAGAAGCTTTACAACTGGCTCTCTACTCATCCATAACCGCATCCGTTGCCGCCATAAGCGGGCTTACCGCCCTCTTTTTTTCACTTAAGAAATACGACCTGAAAGACCTGAACGAGCAGAAAAGTGAGAAAGATTCGCATCTTGTTTCTTTACTAGAAAAAAACAACATACGTATTGGCAAAAGCAGCAGTACGGAATTATACGAGCTTATTTTACGTTTTTTTCAAGAGTTCAACAGTTTTGAAGAGATGCGTGCTGAAATATCAAGCCTGAAGAGATCCATGACCCCTAATTACAAAAAATATTATTCAGAAAAAATAAATGATGTATCCCAATCTCTTAATAATATTGAAGACAAATTCTTAATTGAATGCAAGGCCATCGGGATAAAATGCCCGTCAATAGATGAATTTAACTATGATTCCATAAACGCCGATTTTGAACATCAGATAGAGACACTAAACGAGAAGAGCAATGGTGTAAAAGAACTTCTCTCAAGAATAGATAAAGAACTTGAACAGTTTAACGGCAGCAACAAGGTTGGTGATGAGCTGAGCTCTAGGAGAGAATCAGTAAAAACCGAACTAAATCAAATTCAAAAGAAAGTTAATACTTTCGACTTTATCGAATCGATATTCAAAACCATTCTTAAAGAAAAAGAGACTGCTTTTTTTAACAGGTTTTCTGAAACAGGATACGTTTTTTACAGCAATCTTTGTGGAAAGAACCCCACTCTTGATGAAACGGAATTTAAAGATATTTTAATGAAGAAAACAGATATTCCCTTGTCACCAGTACAATCACATTTTTTATACCTGTCGCTAATAATTACTCTTAATAATTTCATCTCTCCGAACAGCCCATCACTGCCTCTGATTGTGGATGAACCTGGGCTTTTTATGGACAAAAAAAGAATTGATCTTTTACTGCCTGCTGTAAAGAAGATATCTGACACTCGTCAGGTTATTATAATTACACATGATTCAAACACCTACGAATCTTTCGGTCACAGGATAAATATCAGTTAAAATGGAAGAAAACGGACAATTACATTTCTCTGATGACCCGATTATTCCCGGACTTAATGAGGCTTGCTCGCTTATAGAGACAGGACAACTTGAATCCGCTTTATTGATCCTTGACGGTCTTTTAAACAAGGCGCCTGACGCTCCTGGAATCGAAGCAGGTTACAGAATAGCTAGGTTTTGGTTAAACCGGGCTGAAAACATTAACGATATACCTGACGGCAAGGATACAGCAGATTTTCTACTTGAAGAGTGGCAGATTTTTCTTGATTACGCACGTTCTAACAACCTTCTAAACACTCACCCCTTTCACGCAATTGAAAAATATATTCACTATACAGCCGGTGAAAATTACAAACTTGCTTTTAAAAACGCTGACAACCCTACAAATAATATTGACGCTATACTCAAACTTGCAATTTGCTTCATGAAATTGGGTGATTATAACCTGACAATTGACACACTTGAGTACGCCCGTAGTTCCTCAACAGCAAATCCGGAGCTTTTGGCTCTGCTTGGCGAATCATATTATCATCGGCGTGATATTCCGAAAGCTCTTCTTCTTTTTCGTGAAGCTTTCTTTATTGATCCCACTAAAATTGATCTGAATATTCTTACAGCGGAACCGATAATACGGCTCAAAGAGATAGCTGCCGAAGAAAAAACAGGATGGGGCGACGTTAAGGAGTGGATTCCGGTATTTGGTCATTTGACAGATATATTTTACGTAAAACGACATCTGACAATGCAAGCTGTTGATTTGATAACAAAAGACATATATACATTAGAAAAAACATATCAGACCATGTCAGCAGACAGAGTCAGGGGTACAAATACCGCACCACGTCTTATCAATAAATACCTCTGGTTGTTCGATTTTTATAAAGAACAAAACTATAACTTCGAAAACCTTTCAGATATAAGAAGCAGACTTATAGAAATTGACAAAAAACTCTTTGTCCCCTATTTTAAGAATATAAAACTGTAGCAGACGAGGAAAATATGAAATCATTCAGAAAAGAACTCTTTTTTAATACTTCACAGCGATTTGAACTTATAAATATCACACACGATGTAGAAAGTGCCATAACCGAAAGCGGTATAAAAGAGGGGCTTTGTCTTGTTAACGCGATGCATATTACAGCTTCGGTTTTTATAAATGATGATGAGCACGGACTGCATGCCGACTATTTTCGATGGCTAGAAGAGCTTGCTCCTCACGAACCACTGTCACTTTACAAACATAACAATACGGGCGAGGACAACGGAGACGCGCATCTGAAAAGGCAAATTATGGGGCGTTCTGTTACAGTTGCGATTACTAACGGGAAACTCGATTTTGGACCATGGGAGCAAATTTTTTATGGCGAATTTGACGGTAGACGCCGTAAAAGGGTGCTTGTTAAGATAATCGGGGAATAATGCGGAAAGAGCCTGTTATATCATTCTCTCCGGATTTGAGGTATCAAAAAGATAGTATTCGTAAGAATTGATTATGAATGTACTGTTTCTTTTTATGATACGCTTGTGCAAACCGTAATTAAGATGCTCATGGCCATGGATATGATAAGCAGGCTCATATTTGTCTATAATTTTAACA
>DAOTGZ010000238.1:0-4129 GCA_035447445.1 Spirochaetota bacterium
CAAACTTTTCTTTCAGCTTTTCCAAAAGCACAAGGATATCGTTACAAACGTAACTTTCTGGGGCTTTAACAATGGACATACTTTTCTTACTGGCGCGCCATATAACCGACCTGACTGGCCGTTCCCTTTCGATGAGAACTTTCAGCATACAATGGCATATAAGGGAATAATGCAGTCCGATGAACTTCCAGAGTACAAACCCCTGCTTGCCGTTACCGAAGTCAAGAAATACGAGGCTCCCAAAGGTACTCCCGTTATTGACGCGAACATTGACGCTGTTTGGAAAAAAGCCCCAGTTGTAAAAACCGAAACAATCGTTGTCGGAGACAAGCCTTCAATCGCCTCGGTTAGAGTACTATGGGATAAGGATTATCTCTATTTTCTTGCCGAAGTCGAAGACAGCGATCTTTTTCTTAATGCGCCAGAAAAATATATGAACGACTCATTTGAAGTATTTATAGACGAAAACAACGGCAAGACTCCCGTTTACGAACAAGATGATTTTCAATTTCGTGTAGATTACGAAAACTTGCTTACTATCGGCGGTTATTCAGACAGCTCCATGATAAAATCGGCGGCTAAAAAAGCAGGCAAAGGATATATTGTTGAAGCTCGATTTAAGCTTCAGACCGTAAAAGGTGCGACCGGATTAGTTATGGGACTTGATTTTCAGGTTAACCAAAACGACGGTTCCGGTCAACGCACGGCAATTGCGAAATGGAACGATCTAACAAACGAATCATGGCGTAGCACTGCCGGATGGGGATTGGTAGAACTTAAGTAAACCATTCAGAACCGCCGTATGATACGGCGGTTCTTTTACGATGCATAACTATAGCTGTAAATCACAAAAAAAAAGTTATCTTGACACATACCCTCCACTTTATTTAATTTTACCAATATATTTGGATACTTCGAAAAATCGCCATGTTATAAGTTATCTTCGTTCAAGAGAAGGCTCCTGGTATATATCATTACGCCAAAACAATATGGCTTCTTATTACCTGTCTAATAAAAATACATTATAAAAAACCGTGACATTGCCGGTTACTGGAGAAACTGATGAGTAAAGAATATACAACAGAGTTGCTTCTTGATTTTGGAGATGACGGTGAAAAGCTAATTCCTGTCGTTACACAGGATGCAAAATCACGTGAAGTCCTTATTCTGGCTTTTGCAAACAAAGCTGCCTTTGATGAAACAAGAAAAAGCGGGCTTGCAACCTACTGGAGCCGTAGTCGTAACGAGCTCTGGAAAAAAGGAATGACCTCTGGCGACACCCTTAAAATTGAAGATATTCTGATAAACTGCGAACAAAACTCCCTTGTTTACCTTGTGACACCTCAAGGAAGCGGCGCATGCCATGCAAAAAAGGAAGACGGAACAGCACATACATCATGTTATTATAGACGTATAAATATTGATAACAGACTCGAATTTATCGAAAAATAGAAATTTTAAGGACAGCTAACAATGGATAATAAACTTACAATAGGAATGCCTGCCGGATCACTTGCCAACCCTAACCGTGGGGGTAACCTTGTTGACCTGCTTGAACGAGCCGGTTTCACCACAAAAGGCTACGAATCGGGCGGCCCATCAAAGTTTACAACAGTCGACTTTCTTTACGGATGGGACGGCAGGCCACAAGAATTTGGGTCTCAGTTGGCTATTAATGAAATGGACGTTGCCATAGCTGGTGACGACTGGATCGAAGAGAGGCGCCTGGAGTTTGAACTTGAATACGACACAAAAATTGAGCTTAAACAGATAATGTCGCTTCATCGTGGAGGAGTCCGCATTGTCGGAATAATCGACAACGATCGGCCCGAAAACACGATTGATGAATATCTTCTTAATATTACCAAAGAAAAAAAACTATTAATAATGGTATCAGAGATGCCCTATATCGCGCTTCAATGGACGCGAGAAGCACTTAAGCGTATTGGCAAGCTTGACGAATATAACGAATTTACTGTACAAAAGTACAAGACCCCACCGGCAATTGATTCTGGCATTGTTATCTATGAAACATGGGGCAAAACAGAAGCAAAAATCAAAAACGGTGGAGCCGATTTCGGTATCGAAATAACTCAATCAGGAAGCGCTCTTAGAAACTACGGCCTTAAAATTGTAGACGAAATTTTAAGCTCTCAAACGAGTATCTGGATAAACCCTGCCCTTTTACAGAATATACGAAAAAAAGAGCTGTTACAGATGTTTCTTCTTAATCTTTATGGTTGTATAAATGCCGAAAACAAGGTGCTGCTCATTTTTAATTGTGAAACTTCCCAATCTTTAGCCTTGGAAGATTATTTGCAAAAAAACAATCTCTTTGCCAATGAACCCACTAAGGCTTCTGGCAACAGATACAGTGAATACACAATACAGGTTGCCGCGGATGATAAAAATTTGCCACTTGCAAAGATCAGATACGAGCTTCTTAAACTAGGAGCCCAAAATCTGGACACTGTTCCTGTGCATTCATCGATACCCGATATATCTGTTATCGATATATAACCAATGGCTCCGCAATAACAGATATACCTCTCTCTTTTTTCACAGCTTAGAGGCAACTTTTTTGCCTCTTTTTTTGTCCCTTTTTTACTCTGAAGGTAGATTTTTATCAATAATAATGTATCTTGTATTAATACTGTTTTATCATTTAACAAAAAAAATTAATAATATCGATCATAGTTTTAAAATGATATGGCTTTTTTTAGTAAATAATGTTATAACAGAAATATTGCGATATAAAACTAACCATGATATGTGGGTGTTAGCTGAACCAAAATAAAATTACAGCAAAAATTAATAGATATATAATTAACAAGATTAGACCAACATATTAATAATTCGGAGACAAAAATGAGAATTGACAGTTACAATATGTACACCGCGGCCGATGATCTTGGAATAGATTTTGATAAATACAAGTCACTGATGCGCGCATTTTTAACAGATAATATGGATGAATATATTGAAAACCTTAGACAAAATGTCGTTGCTAATAAGTTTGATGAAATAACATTCTATGCTCACAAGATTGCAGGAGCCTCTGCAAATTATCAGACAGATGAAATAACAGAAAAAGCAAAAAAAATCAAAGATGCCGCGAAAGAGCGGCGACTTATCGATTATCGCGCAATAATAAGCCAGATGGAAGAAGATATAAAAAAATATAAAAAAATCTGCATTGGAGTTTAATGATGCGTTCTATTCTTGTTGCCGAAGATGAAGCAGGTACTGGTGAAATAATTAAAACCATATTGGAAGATGCCGGCTTTAATGTTGTTCTAAGAGCAAATGGCGAAGAAGCATTCGAAGCTTACAAACAACAAAATTTTTCTGCTGTTATTACAGATCTTAATATGCCAGGCATAGACGGAGAAGAGCTGATACGTCTGATACACACCATTAACGAGGATCAGATTATTCTGGTACTTAGCAGTATTGATGACACTGATTCGATAATAGATTCTATGCGCAGCGGAATTTTTGACTATATAGTAAAACCCGCCAATAAAAAGAAATTACTTTATAAAATTAACCGCGCGCTTGAAACGAACGAACTAAAAAAAATCAAGCGAATAGCCGAAAAAGAGCGCGTAGTAAAACTTGAGCACGAGCTGCAATGGTACAGGTGGAACGAACAGATTATTGCCCGTGATTACGACCGTTTTGACCGAACCCTTTTTACAAATCTTAATGACAGCTTTAACCAGGGATCCGGTTTTGGCACGCTTATATCCCTGCTTGCCTTCGTTTTTGACTCAATAAAAGAAGAAAACGGAAGTTACACCATAGACAAAGATATATACGGAATGCTTAAGCAAAATTCGGAAGCAGCCAAACAAATACTTAAAACATTTACAAAGATAGCCACGATATTAACCGAAACCCTTGATGCTCAAATAATTAAATGTACAGATCTTTTTGACATATTGCTTACCCTAAAGATCGAGATGAAAGAGATGTCAGATATTCATAAAAACAGCATTCATCTCGCAGACAACAATGAAATAAGCGAAACACTTATGGTGCATGTGAACATTAAACTTATTACCGAAGTTTTTCGTGAGTTGCTCATTAATGCCATGAAGTTTTCAGCAAAAGAGAGCAAGATATA
>DAOTGZ010000239.1:0-4125 GCA_035447445.1 Spirochaetota bacterium
AGTTACCTTAATTATTATCGCTATAGTCCTCACCGTATTGCCGCACTAAAATTTATCAAATACTGCTCTCATTCGTTAAATCGCCCCTCTATGGCTTATAACCCCTCCGAGCTTAAGGCTGTTTCTCCTGACGCTCTTCGTTTGCTTTCAAAAAATTATTTCGAAGATCGTATGAAGCTTGTTAAAAAAAGAGCCGAGGTGCAAAAAGCTTTGCAACATTGATGCTTTTGTACTTCGGGGTTTCTTATATATAATGAATAAATCGAACCAAAACGCGAAGAAGCTGACACTTTTGCAAAAGATATTTCAATTGCTAAAAAGGAATATCTGGAATTTATAGAAAGTAATAGTTTTTACGAAAATCATATTCTTGATTTTGCTAATAGTATAAATGTTTCACCAGGTATAGTCGTTGGCAGACTACAACATGACGGCTTAATAAAATATAGTTTTCATGATAAATTAAAACGAAAAGTTGAACTAACCACTTAACAACCTTCATTGGCTGTTGTAGCTTTTCATTACAGGGAATTAATTATTTACTGCTGTTAGAGTCAGAAACGCTATTTAAAAAAACAAAGTGATTGACAGAAAGATACTCTCTTTACTATATTGACTACTATGGTAGTCAATATAGTAAACAAATTACAGGATCTGGGGTTTTCAGCTAATGAGTCGCGAGTTTACGCCGCGCTACTTGAAGAAAATCCGGTAACTGCCTATGAGTTGGGTAAGCGATCAGGTGTGCCCTCGTCTAAGATTTATGAGGTTCTCTGTCGCCTGCTGGAAAAGGAGATGGTCTTCGAACTTGTTGAAGCAAACCGAAAAAGGTATATCCCTGAAGATCCAGATCGATTCATTAATAAATATTCAGGCCGGGTTAAACAGAATCTGGATGAGCTTAAGTCGGGTTTTGATCAGCTTGAATTGAAACCTAATGTTTCTTACATAATAAGTTGTAATTGTCGTGATGAGCTTATGCAGCGAGCCGAATCCTTGATCACGTCGGCCGGTAGCTCCCTTCTGATTTCAGGTTGGGCAGAAGAGCTTAACCAGTTTCAGAACCATTTTGTTGAACTGGCAAAAAAGGGAGTGAGAACCGCGATAGTGCACTACGGAAAATCGGTTTTATCTGGAGTTCAATGTTTTGAACATCCGGTTGAGGACATATTGTATCGTGAGAAGGGGGGCCGGGGGTTCGTGATTGTTGCCGATTCGAAAGAAGCGATAAGTGCAACGGTCTTTGAAGATGGGTCGGTCGAAGCAGCCTGGAGCAGCAATAGTGGTTTTGTCTCAATGGCTGATGATTATATACGGCATGACATCTACATACTGAAAGTAGTACGCCATTTCGGCAGAGAAATGAAGGATATGTTTGGCGATAATTATCGCTTGTTAAGGAATATTTTCGCAGACGAGGTGATAAAATGAAGATTTATATCGATGGTAAATTTTATGACAGGCAGGACGCAAAAATTTCGGTTTTCGATCATGGCCTGCTTTACGGGGATGGAGTATTTGAAGGATTAAGAATCTACAACGGCAAGGTTTTTCTTCTGGAAGAACATCTGAATCGTCTGTTTATGTCGGCAAAGGCTATCATGCTTGATGTTGGAATAAGCATAAAACAGATGAGCGAAGCTGTAAACGAGACGGTCAGAATTAATGAGAGGGATAAGCCGGGAAAGAGCGGGTATATACGTCTTGTAGTAACGCGAGGTGAAGGGCAGCTTGGAATAGATCCCGGCTCTTGCGAAAAAGCATCTGTAATTATTATCACCGAGGATCTAAAGCTTTATCCGCAAAAGTACTATGATGAGGGAGTCAAACTTGTTACCTCGTCCGTGCGCCGTAACAGGATGGATTCGCTTGATCCGCGGATTAAATCTTTAAACTATCTGAATAATATAATGGCAAAGATTGAAGCAAAAAATAGCGGGGCGGTTGAAGCTGTTGTGCTTAACGATAGGGGCTATGTGGCAGAGTGTACCGCGGATAATATTTTTATAATAAATAACGGAGTGGTTAGTACTCCTCTTGTAACGGACGGCGCGTTAAAAGGTATAACACGAGGGTTTGTCTGCTCTGAAGTATGTTCTGGGCTGGGGCTGGGAGTTGAAGAACGTTCAATGGCTCTTTACGATCTATATAACGCTGATGAATGCTTTTTAACCGGAAGCGGAGCTGAGGTTGTTCCGGCAGTTTCTATTGACGGTCGTCTTATTGGTGACGGTAAACCGGGTAAATTTACAATTCAAATAGCAAAGGAGTTTAGCCGGATGGTAAACAGCTTTTAGGAATTCGCGATATATAACACTTCTGTACTCTTTAATATGCTTTAAACGGCATAGCCGTTCCGGAAATGGTAATCTTTCGAAGTTACCATATGTCAGATTCATAAGAAAATGAATCTGACAATCAAATCGCTGTTTTTACTGTGGAAGCTTACCCGATAGAAGTATTAATAGCAGCAAAACGGAAGAAACAAGGAATATCACAAAACGCTTCTGCCATTTGAAGTATTCATTTAGCTGCTCTTCGTTAAAAAAGGCAGAAGGGTCTTTTTTAAGATAGTATTTACCCCTTCTTGAGAGAAGCTTGTCGATCTTCTGTTTGTCACCAATTTTCTCTATCATTGAAAAATAGACCATATTCAAATATCCACCGATTATAGATACCAGTGCAATCCAGACAAAAAGATATTTATAGTCGGGCACGGTTTTTGAAAGTCCCGGATTAATATATAGAATAACAAAGGACGTGGTTAACATTACCGGTATTGATAATAGGGTTATTATCTTAAAGGCACGAAGTTTATTCATAAAATCAGTCTCCTGAATTTTTTTACCACTCTCACATATAATAGTGTTTAATCAACAACTTGTTCGGTTACGGCGGTGTTTTAACTAATCGTTTGGTAAATACAAACACCTTTTTACTGTATTAAATTTCTAATTATTGGTATTAATCAGAAAATGGTCTTTATAAATGTGCCAATACATGGGCCAAAAAAAAGTAGTGGAAAAATCTGCGGTAGTGTAGTATCGGTTGTTATTGTACTCTGTTTATGGGTGCTATATTCGATTACGTATAATTTTAAAAGAGGTAGTGATATGATTCTGTTTAGCATTAAGCTTTTTGTGCTCTTTACCGGAGCCATGCTTATTTTTGTGGAAGAGCTGCGAAGACCGAGCAGAATCAATAAACAGCTATTAATCTTTGCTGTCTTGCTCTTTTTGAAGGATATAGCCTCCTATATGCTTTTTAACTACTACGGACGAAGCATATTGGTTACCAATTTCTTCTTTTATTACGTTGCTTTCTGGATACCCACGGGATTTTTCTATTATACGGTTCTAGAGTATTTTACCGACAAGCTGCGTAATTTCAGGATTACAGGGATTATTTTCGGGGTTATGCTTGTCTCATCGGCAATGTTGTATCAGTTTCAACCATTAATAATACCCTATTTTAAATATTCCCTTATTGCCACCCGTCTCTTATATGCCGCTGCTGTTATCTGGATCATAGTTTGTATAAATATGGCTTATGTGGGCGCGCAGAGTAATTTCTTTATGCGTCATGTTCCTCCACTGAATGTGATTTTTACATTTTTAATTGTGAATTTTTTGACATATCATCTGCCAGATTCTGTTTTTCATAATGTTGTAGAGATAATTACATACGGTTCAATTGCTTTTCTGTTTTTCCTTAAAAATCAGGATGGTTACGATGATATGTTTAAGAAAATTCTGGAGGCCGAACGAGAATTGAAAAGTATTATGAACCTTATGAGTAAATCAGGAGTGGGTTCAGGAACAGCCTTTGACTTTGACGAGATTACATCTACCATCTTGTCTTATATAGCGGATATGCTAAACGCGCGCTCAGGTATACTTTTGATAATGTCGGCCGATAAAAAGTTTCTGATTCCTAAATCATTTTTCGGAGTATTCCCTTCTATTGACGGAACAGGTAACTACGCCTCTATAAAGAAACAGTATCTTGAAACGTATAATAGAAATGTTCGTGTGAAAGTGGGTGAGATGTATTTGGGACGTGTTGCTCAGACAGGTGAAGCTGCTTTTTATCAAGATGCGCAAAAAGACGAAGAGATAAGACAAC
>DAOTGZ010000240.1:0-4061 GCA_035447445.1 Spirochaetota bacterium
CACCACCACCAATAGTTCGTGGCATTTCGGGCAAGTATATTGTTGGAATTGCCAAAGTTGATTCTGGATTTGTTGTAATACTGGATATTGACCAGATTTTCTCACACGAAGAGCTCAGTTCTATACCGGGTAAATAAATGTATGGAAGCGGTTTAAAACGCCGCTACCAGTATTGTTTCCAACTCGTCTTTGTTTAGTGTTCTTGGTGCGTTCTTGATAAATGGATAGGTTTGAGCAAGTTCGCTGACTTTACTTAAAAGTGTTTTTGATATTTCAAATTCACTCAATCTTTGTGGTATTTCTACATCCAATGTGATTTTTCTGACAGCCTCAATGGCTTTAATAGCAGCTTCAATAATTGTGATATCATGAACATCCTCGTCCATAATGCGCGCAATCTGTACGTATTTGTTAGTGGATGTTGTCAGGTTATATTCCATAATATGTGGTAACAGTATGCCCATGCTTTTGGACAGCGGTATAGGCGTATAAGAAGAGAGTGCAAGTGATATCGCAAAGGTTATGGACATAAATGATGTTGTTAATGATATTCCGCTAAGTACAGACGCAAGTGCAAGTGGCGCTCGATAGCTTGTATTATCGGGATCTCTGAAAGCTGCTGCAAGATTTCGGTAGGTGAGGTCTACGGCTTTTAGGGCATATGTGTTTGTTATATCGCTTGTTGTTTGCGATATAAGTGATTCAACTGCGATTGATAGCGCGGCAACGCTTGCATTAGCGAAATCCGAATCTTCGGCCTGAAGCGAAAGAAGTGGGTCAATTATTGTCAGATCAGGATAAAGTTTATTGTTGTAGTAAATTCTTTTCAGATTTCGATGAATATCGGGCATGTAAAAACAGGGTACAATCTCAAGGCCTATTGAGGGCATAAAGGGAATAAGAGCATAAGGGATTGGATCGTTTACCTTAGGATACTCGAAAATATCATCACAAAAATAGTAGTTGTTTGCAAGCATGGCGATAGCTTTGGCGCTGTTCAGGCTTTCAATCAGGCCAACACCAATAATAATATCTGTATTTGTCTTTTTTGCGTAATATACTGCGGAGTCGATATATTCGTTATTTGCTTTACCTGGGATTTCATCATAAATAATGCTGATAACACCATTTGCGTTTAGGTTTTCTACGATAAACTCAATAATGCTCTCGTATTTTTCGTAGTCATCGGATGAAGTAATAATAAGAGCACGGTGGGCATTTCTTGACGCTATTATTTCACCGACATTCTTTATAATATCGGGCTGAAGATACAATCTGGTCGGAAGATGAAAATCAGGATATATCATATGCGCGCTGTTCCTGTTAAATGTTTAAGGTGATTTTTTCATATTCTTTTACAAAAAAAAGCGGCATAGATATACCGCTTTTGTATCATAAACCGTCACATACAAACGGTGTTATTCGCTGAAAATACCGTTTAGCAACTTGCCGGCCACAAGACCAAGAACCTTGTCATCAAGATGGCGGTCGTATGTGCCGTCCTGCATCTGTTTTTTTATCGCTTCTACCTTTTCGCGGCGCACATCAGGTGTTTCTCTGACCATTTGAAGAGTTTTGGCCTCTTCCGCAGCTTTAAGGCCTTCGGTCGAAAGTTGAATAGAGTCAGACGAAGAACCGGTTGTGTTGGCTTTATTGACCGAATTTGATTTTTTTGTTTCGAAAATCTTGTTTATATTGCCAATTTTATTGAGTACCATTTATATAACCCTTGTTTGATCTAATACTATTATCGGTAAAGTAAGACAAATCTTTAACTATTAAGGTAATTTTGTGTAAAATAAAATAAAACTTTATGACACAATATCATAGTTTGTTATGAATTGCAATAGAAAATTCACCTTTTTCTGTTAAATTGTCTAATAAAAAACGCATATTGGCGCTGTTTGTTCTGATTATCTCTTCAAATTTTTTAGTAATCTCTCTTCCGATTGTTATGGAAGTATCCGGAAAAACTTCACAAATTGCCTCTAATGTCTTTTTTATGCGATGTGGTGATTCGTAAATTACGATTGTACCGTCGAATTTTTTAAGTTCAGTGAGTTCGTTTATTCGTCGCCCAGGTTTTTTGCTAATAAAACCTGCAAAAATAAACTGTTTCCCGCTAAAACCAGATACAGATATAAGCGATGTTACAGCAGATGCTCCAGGAAGCGGTGTTACAGTGAATCCCGCTTCAGAAACAGCTTCTACTAGTTTACTTCCGGGATCAGATATACCTGGAGTTCCACAATCCGAAACATATGCAACTGTTTTGCCTTCTTTAAGTGCTTTAATGGCGTTTTCGATAGGTTTATTTGTTGAATGAGCATGAAGAGATATCAATTGGAGATGTACTCCATAGTGGGATAGTAGTCGGGCAGATACACGGGTATCTTCGCAAAAAAGAATACTTACTTCTTCTTTAAGTACTTCGAGGGCGCGGAGAGTTATATCTTTCAGATTACCTATAGGAGTCGCAATAACGTAAAGCCGGGGGCTATTTTCCATTAATATTCTCCAGATTATTGAGTGTTAAAAACTATATTTGATATGGATAGAATACAAAGGTCACTATAATCATGGTATGATGTATATCGTCAATTACATAAAACTATGATATTCCCACTTGTTAGAATTAAGTTAATGGTTACAGTTCGCGGATAAGAGGGGATGAACATAGTGCTAAAGAAAAGTAAATGAATAAAATAGTACAAAATCTAGCCTGAAAACAATAAGAGTATTTAATTATTATTGACATTTATGTGCAAAATTAGTATATGACAAGTTATGAAAAAACAAGTTATCAGCTCGCTGTCTTTGCTCTTGCTCGAGAATCTAAATATTCCCGCGGTGGTGATCTGATACGCTCAAAAATTTATAAAAAATCGGAAACCGTCGCGGAAGCGGCGGTTTTTTTATATTTAGACTGCCGCTTTGGCGGTTATCCGGAAAATGTAAGGAGAATACTATGAAAGCCCGTTATGCAGCAATGAGTAAAATTGATAATGAAAACCGGATATGGCCTTCAGCCAAAATCACGGTGTCACCTGAATGGTGCGCTGTTGATCTTCGTGATGGAAATCAGGCCTTGCCTAATCCAATGACACCGGAACAAAAAATGGAGTATTTCAAGTTGCTGTTAGATATCGGGTTTAAACAGATCGAAATTGGTTTTCCTTCCGCTTCTGAAGATGATTTTCAATTTTGCCGTGATATAATTGAGCAGAATCTTATTCCTAATGATGTTACTATTTCCGTGCTTGTTCAGTCACGCAAGCATCTGATAGAGCGGACAATTGAAGCGCTTAGAGGTGCGCCTAGAGCGGTTGTTCATCAGTATATAGCTACAAGTGAGCTGCATATGAAACATGTATTTGGGATGACACGTGAAGATGTGATGAAGACTGCAGTAGAAGGCTGTTCACTTATAAAAAAAGGGGTTCAACAGTTAAGAGAAGAGGGAAGTGTTGTTGGGCTTGAGTTTTCTCCGGAAGAATTTTCTGATACAGATATAGATTTCGCTTTGGATGTGTGCCATGCCGTTGTCGAAGAGTGGAATCCGGAAGAGGGTGAAAAAGTAATCTTGAATTTGCCAATGACGGTCGAACGGCGACTTCCAAATGAATATGCAGATATGATTGAAGTATTTATGCGTCGTAACAAATATCCGAAAAAAACTGTGGTTTCCGTTCATGTACATAATGATATGGGCTGTGCAGTAGCTGCTTCTACATTGGCACTTATGGCTGGAGCTCAAAGGGTCGAAGGTACTCTTTTTGGACATGGTGAAAGAACAGGTAATCTTGATCTTGTTACGATTGCTTTAAACCTGGAATATCTTGGTGTGAATACAGGCCTTGATTTTTCAAAACTGGATCGGATTACATCCATCGTTGAAAGAGTAACGGATATGCCCGTGCATGCACGACAACCGTATTCCGGCCAGTTGGTGTTTACGGCTTTTTCAGGTTCTCATCAGGATGCTATTAACAAAGGATTCAGCAAAAAAAGTGAATTAATTGATACTTTTGGCGGATGGAAGATCCCTTATCTTCATGTCG
>DAOTGZ010000241.1:0-4049 GCA_035447445.1 Spirochaetota bacterium
AAATCCCTTATCTTTTCGTTTTTGACAATATAACATATAGTACTTAAGAGCCTCTTTGCCGATAAAGGTGAAACGGTCATGCCCACCCTTTCCGTGAACCTTGAGCCGATTGGAAGCTATATCCAGGTCATTAACCGATGCGCCTGCAATCTCGGATACACGGCATCCGGTTGAATAAATAATATGCAGCAAAGCCATGTCCCGGTAATCAATAAAATTTTTAAGTTCAAAATTAAAAAGTTTATCAATATGCCGATCATTCAGAAACGATGGAAGCCTTAACTTTTTTTTAGGATAAATAAGTATCCTAGCCGGATTACAATCAATTATTGACATATTAAACAGGTAAGAGAAAAACCTCTTTGTACTCGAAATTTTGCGTTCAATTGTCGAACTGTCACACTCACGGTCAGATAAAAAGCCAATATAACATTTCAAATCTGTTGTGGTTATAGACTCGATATTAATATCTTCCCCTGTTACCAAGCAATCCAAAGGATAAACATCCTTATCAGCATTCAAAAAAAAATCAACCATCTGTATAAGATCACTTGTATAGGCAGTTATAGTATTATCCGAAGCCCCCCTTTCGTTAACCATATACTCCGCAAATCTATCGATCAAATCAAACACTATAATCTTCCTTCTTAGAAGCCTCCTCAACTTCATCAAGAAGGTCCATAAAGTATCCACACTCTTCGTTTAGACATACAAGACGTTCACCCTTGCCTCTAATTCTTTTCTTAAAAAGAAGTTTTCCACATTTTGGGCAATCTTTATCAGCAGGTAAATCTCTCGTTACAAATTCACATTCTGGATATTCACTACAAGCATAGAATGGACGTCCTTTTTTAGATGACCTCTTTACTACATCGCCTTCACACTGCGGACATCTTCCAAGCGGCAAAGATTTGGCATTACGACAATCAGGAAACGCACTGCAAGCCAGAAAATATCCGAATTTACCAAGTTTCTTTAACATGGGTGCCCCACAAAGCTCACATACAAGATCAGTCTCTTCGTCAAGCACTCCCTTAAGATTATCAATATTCTCTTCGGCATCGTGAACACCCTGAATAAACGGATCATAAAATTCACGTAGCATCTGATGCCATTCGGTTTTTTCAAGTTCAATGCTATCCAATTTCTCTTCCATTCCCGAAGTAAATTCAATAGAAACAAGATTCGCAAAATTATCTTTAACAAGAGTATTAACCAGTTTACCAAGAACAGTTGGAACAAGCTGCCTTCCTGACCGATTAACATAATATCGTTTAATCAGGGTATTGATCGTTGGCGCATATGTGGACGGTCTGCCAATACCTGATTCCTCCAGAAACTTCACTAAAGATGCGTCATTATAACGTGGTGGAGGTGATGTGAAGTGCTGTTCCGGCATATGCCCAGAAACATTTACCTCGTCCCCTTCGTCGACCTTTGGGAAAACAGCTTTTTTTGCCTTGCCTTCTTTATCAAGCACTGCAAAACCGTCAAAAAGAACGGTAGTTGCGGATGATCTGAATAGATATCCTGATCCGTTTATTACAAGAGTATATATTTCAGATCGCTCGGGAGTCATTTGAGAAGATACAAATCTTTTCCAGATAAGATTATATAATTTGTACTGTTCACCAGAAAGCATCTTCTTAATTGATTCCGGTGTTCTGAAAACCTCTGTCGGGCGTATTGCTTCGTGAGCATCTTGTGATCCCTTTTTGTTTGAGTAACTGTTAGGTTCTTCAGGAAGATAATCATCGGAATAGTTTTCTGAGATATATTTCCTAACAGATTCTATAGCCCCTTGAGAGATTCTGGTCGAGTCGGTACGCATATATGTGATAAGCCCTACCTGTCCATCCTCTCCGCCGAGGTCTATTCCCTCATAAAGCTGTTGGGCGACCATCATCGTTTTTGAAGTAGTAAAGCCAAGCCTATTAGCGGCGTCTTGTTGAAGTTTTGAAGTAATAAACGGTGCTATCGGTTTACGAGTCCTTTTTTTGGATTTCAACGACTCTATCACAAATGTGCTATTTTCAAGTATTGAGGTTATATCATCAATCTCTTCTCGGGTCGAAATAGAAATTTTCTCGTTATTGAACGCATAAAGAGAAGCCGAGTACTCACGCCCCTTTATTTTAAAAGCTATGTCATAAGTCCAGTACTCTTCGGGATTAAATGCATCGATCTGTTCTTCCCTTTCGCAAATAACCTTTAACGCTACCGACTGCACTCGTCCTGCCGACAGCCCCTTCTTGACTTTCTTCCATAATATTGGGCTTATCGAATACCCCACAATGCGATCCAGAATTCTTCTGGCCTGTTGGGCATTAACAAGGCTCATGTTTAATTCGCGCGGATTTTTGACAGCATCAAGAACAGCATTCTTGGTAATTTCATTAAATTCGATTCGCTTTATGTTTGGACAAAACTTTGCAAGAGAATTGGCAAGATGCCAGGAAATTGCTTCTCCTTCACGGTCAGGGTCCGTCGCGAGTAAAACTGTATCAGCTTTTTTCGCAAACTTTTTAAGTTCATTTAAGACCTTGGCCTTTCCACGAATAGTAATATATTCAGGTTCGAAATTATGATCAACATCAACAGCCATACGTGACTTTGGAAGATCAATAATATGCCCTCGCGATGAAGATATTATATAGTCTTTACCAAGATACTTTGTTATTGTTTTTACCTTTGTAGGTGACTCCACTATGACCAACGTCTTTTTATCCATATTCGATCCTGTGAGTTTTTATTAAGTGGTTTTTCATTTTTTATCAGATCATCGAAATGCTTTGTTGCCTTAAACCAGTTATTTTCAGCATAAACAGTTCGACAGTCTAACATTTTTTTGACAATAATAATCATTTTAATAGAAGAAACCAAGACAATTAGACTAAGGGAACAAAGAGTATGGATTTGTCAAACAATTTGCGGGTTACAACAAAAAGTTTTAATTGCGTGTTATTTTTCGGTTAATGGCATAATATGGTTAGCCGTTCTTTTTATATAATTTTCTAGCTCAAACTCAAGAAGAATTTCACTCACTCGAGCCGAAGAGATCCCCGTTAATCTTACAAGTTCATCACAGTCGCTCACCCCGTCACAGATAAACTGCGCAAGACTCTTTCCGTCCTTGGAAAGCTTATCCATATCAATCTTCAATAACAGGTCGGCAGTTACATCATCTTCTTTTCCGTTAACCGTATCAAAATTCAAATTGCTCTGTAAAATTCTTTCTGCAGGTTCATTTTTCGGTAAAATTTGAGATTCTTCAATATTACTTATAGTGTCACCTAAAATGCTAAAAATCTGTTCGTGACTCATTAAAGCTATCGCGCCCTGATTTATAAGGTTAAGCGATCCATAATAGGAGCTATCATACGGATAACAGGGAGTCACAAATAGTTCACGGTTCTGCTCTATCGCGCATCTCGCCGTTATCAACGCACCACTATTTATACCTGCCTGTACTACTACAGTTGCTTTGCATAAACCACTTATGATTCTATTACGTCGCACAAAGGTCCATTTCATCACACCAACACCTGGAGGATGTTCTGAAATAAGCGAACATTGCGGAGTCTCTCTTATTTTTTTGAATAGATCCCGATTTTCACCAGGATAATACTTATCTAATCCACATGCTGTGACAGCAATTGTCGGAGCTTGGTATTGAAGAGCCGCGACATGAACGCTACGGTCTATTCCTCGGGCAATACCGCTAACAAGCGCATGATTATACCCAGCAATCCCGCAACAGAGTCTTGCTGTTACATCCTCGGACTTATTATTGCTATTTCGGCTTCCCACAATGGCTATGGCCGGTTTCGCGCAAAATTCTCCCTGCCTGTATAAAACCAGTGGCGGATCAGCAATGCGGGACAGCAGAAGGGGGTACTGACTGCTTGTCATTGGAATGATATCTACACCGATTTTGGCACAACGATTTAAAATTTTATCAGCCGCCTTAAACACATCGGCTCCGTAAATTTTCTTTATATGAGCCACGCAATCCCTATGTTCGGGTCTAACATCCTCAAAGATAGCTT
>DAOTGZ010000242.1:0-4028 GCA_035447445.1 Spirochaetota bacterium
TTTCTATATCTCTTTAGCCGAAATGAAAAGGTCAAATATATAGCTTTTACGATTATGGGAGTCGGAATGGTCTTCTTTGGTCTTGAACTCATGAAAGACGGGTTTAAACCAATAAGACTATTACCTGAGTTCGAAGCAATGTTCTCAATGGTGCATGCGACATCATATTTTAACGTTCTGCTTATCGCGCTAATAGGTTGTTTGCTAACCATGATTGTTCAGTCTTCTTCGGCGACATTGGGTATTACCATAGGTCTTGCCCAGACTGGTGTAATCGGTTTTGAGACTGCTGCGGCACTTGTTCTTGGTGAAAATATCGGTACGACTATAACTGCGATGTTTGCGTCCATAGGCACAAATACAAATGCTAAGAGGGCTGCATATTTTCATACTCTGTTTAATTTAACGGGAGTATTATGGATCACGGCTCTGTTCCAGCTTTATCTTCCACTAATACGTTCCATTGTGGGGCATGATCCGAACACGATGGTTCTAAAAAACGGAAATGAGACCTATCCCTATATTACCGCCGGTATTGCCTCTGTACACACTGTGTTTAACATAGTTAACGTTATTCTCTTTATTCCTTTTACCCGAAAAATAGCTACTCTTTTGACTAAAGTTGTTAAAGAGTCAAAGGTAAAAACCACAATGATTACCAAGCTTCAGCAGAGCCTCCTTACTTCACCCTTTGCCGCGGTTCAGCAGACCAAATATGAAGTTATTAAAATGGAGCAGGTTACCCGCGGAATGATGAATACTCTACGGGCAATAATCAATGGAGAAAAAAAGTCTCAATCGACCATTAATATAATATTTCGTGACGAAGAAAAACTGGACATTATGCAATCCGAGATTACCGAATTCTTGACCGACCTTATGAGCGAACCTTTACCAATGGAGATTGCAGAAGAGTGCAAAGAACATCTGAGAATGAGTGATGAGCTAGAGTCGGTAAGCGATTATATTACACAGATATTAAAGCTTTTGCTTAGACTTGAGGATAACGACACTAAGCTTTCAGATGAGCAGGTAGCCAATATTATTAAGCTTCACGATGAGGTGAAAAACTTTTTTAATCTTGTCAGAGATTGTGAAAAAAATCAGACCATACAGGTCGAGTACGATAAAATTTGTGCTGCAAGTGATGACCTAACCGCACTTATCCGAACCTATCGTAATGACCACTGGGAAAAGGCATCCATGACAAAAATGTTGCCTCTGGTAAACACAGCTTATACCGATATTCTACAGTCATATCGAAAGATTAAAAATCATATGCTTAATAGTGTAGAGGTGCAGGCGCTATAAAAATAAGGGATATTTATGGGCAAGAGTCATCTTGCCCTGGTTTCAATTTGTCTGATCCGTCTTAACAAGACTGTTTAAGGTAACAGACTGGTTGTCAAGTTTAGCGGAAATTTCGCGAATATGGCTAATATTACTTGTTACTTTGTCGCACATCGATGAAAAGTTTTCCATCCAGTTGTCTATGTTGTTAACAAACTTGATCTGTTCCTCTGCCTTTTCGATTACATCTTTAGCAGCCTGATCAACCGCTGCTGTCGAATCAAAAAGATCTTTGCTCTCATTATATTCATGGTATGTTTTTTCGTTAAGCTCTTTCATGAATTTGGAATTATCACGCACAAAGCTGCCTATCTTATGTAAAAACTGCGCCAGATTTTCTATTGTAGCCGATGTATGATCAATATTTGTTACGGTTCCCTTTATTATTAAAGATATCTCTTTTGAAGAATCAATACTCATTGCTGCTAATTTCGATATCTCTTCGGCAACAACAGCGAAACCTTTGCCATGCTCGCCTGCTCTGGCCGATTCTATCGCGGCATTTAATGAAAGCAGATTTGTTTTGTCGGCAATTTCGCTGATAGTGCCGGAAATCTCTTCAATCTTGTCCGAATTCAACTTCATTTCGTTAATGGCGTTCAGAGAATCCTGAATATTCCGTTCATTAAGTTCGGCAAGTTTGAGAGCCTCTTTTGCATTGATATGATGTACTGAACTGTCGTTGTTAATATGTTCCATAAGTTCGGCAATTTCGGTAATTTTTTTAAAGTTGGCTTTTACCTTGTCATACTGAAAAGATGAGCTGCTCTTTATATGGTGAAGGTTGTCGGTCGCGTCCTGCGTTAAAACGTTGATCTCGTTCATAAGTCCGTGAAAGGATTCGAGTATTGTGTAAATATAGTGAGCAGATTCTTTGAGAAGCTGACTATCACTAACCAGTTCTTCAGAGCTAGTTTGAACTGTGCCAAACAGCTTCTTCATCTTTACGAGTGTTTCATCGGCATTGATTCTAGACAGTTTAAGTTCTTTTATGTTGTTGGAAGAGAACCGCGCCATGATTTGTAAATAGTAGACAAAGCCAATAAGCAAAAGAATTTTTGGAAGCTCGTTGGCGGTGCGTAGAAGCTTAAGATCAGTGAAGCCTTCTATCGAACGTACAAAACTCAGACCTCCTAGCGTCACACTGTATATAACAATCCCAAGATACGATGTAAAGGCGATAAAGCCGGACAAGATAATAAGTGATCTGTTATAACGGAGAGCATGAATAATCAGGAAAAAATAGTATACAATATAACTACCGGGTTCTTTTAGTCCGTAGCCGAGCCCCAGCTCGGGATCTAGAGAAAAAGCGATTTTCATAAAAAAAGGTATCAGGGTGTCAATAATCATGGTGATAATGATAATCGATAGGGTTAACCTGTTTTGTTTTAATAGTATGGAAGAAACGATAGAGTTAAACGCAGCAATTGCGCCAAGAAAATAGAGTGATCCCCAAACGGCGATGGGTGATCCTCCAGTTAATGAGGATGTGCCTGCCAGAACAAACAGCAAGACAAAGAAAAACCGGGCTTTAATTATGACCTTTTCAAGTTTTTGATCTAGTTCAAAACTCATATTGGGTTTCCTTGAATAAATTAAAAAGGATATAATGACAGAAATGTAACAAACATGTTAAATATTGTTGTAATAAAAAAAATTTAATATAAAGTAGATATGCTGAATAAACTTCAATTAAGATAATTAATCGACTTCAGCTTAATTGTCAAATATATTTTTTTTTATATAAATTTACGCAAGGTTTTTTTAACGATACACACGAGTCATTCGCCGATATGATAAATCATTGGAATAACCGTCATTCCGTTGTCTATTGTTTCTTCTCCTGTCCGTGTAAATCCTAGGCTTAAATAAACTTTTTCGGCAAAAACAGAAGCTTTCACGGTTAATGAATCCAGATGGTTATTTTTGACTCTGCGTATCGCCTCAATGAAAAGCTCTTTACCTATTCCAAGTTTTTGCCATTTACTGTCTACGTAAAATAGAGAAATTTCGTTATTATTTATTATTTCGATCATTCCGGCAATTGAGTCGTTATATATAGCGACAAGAATCAAAGCACCATTATTTGATCTTTCGAGCATGGCTTCAGGTGAAATATAATTGTGATATGTCTTTATCCCTTCTTTTGTATAATCTTTGGCTACATAATTATCAAAAGTCTCTTTAACCAGAGAGCTGACTTCTTTTGCCATTAATTTATTTAGCTTTATTATTGTAAGTTCCATATCAGATCTCCTTAATTTGCAGGCAGCCGTCAGTAAGAATTTTCGATCCATTGCTGTTTTGAGCTGCAAAATCGATACGTCCTCTTGAGCTGCAATAAGAATTAATTGTAATAGTTTCACCGGGAATAACGTATCGAGAAAATCTTACTGATACATAGTCTAGACCGTTCCAACCTGATTCTGAATACTTTTCGATTAATGCAGCTGATACAAGTCCCATCGTATGCATGCCGTGCATTATTGGTGATGGAAGTCCCGCTAAAGCGGCAAAAAGTCGTGATGTGTGAATCGGATTTTTATCCCTTGATAGTTTTGCATATTGTTTAGTGTGATTTTTTATTGTATTAATTGGAAATTGATCATAATTAGTAATGCCGCTATTGTTTTCATAAACTGTTTTTGGATTTCTCCTTTTCTCAAGTTTGGTAA